>CAMZEC010000055.1 GCA_947305645.1 uncultured Bacteroidales bacterium
TCAGCTGGGGCTCTGCCGGTAAGTGCGGCTTCAGAGGTTCCAAGAAGAACACTCCCTACGCTGCCCAGATGGCTGCTGAGGATGCTGCCAAAACAGCATACGATGCAGGTCTCCGCAGGGTCAAGTGCTATGTGAAGGGTCCCGGCTCCGGACGTGAGTCCGCAGTCCGCACCATCAACAACGCAGGCATCATCGTGACCGAGATCATCGACGTCACCCCTATGCCTCACAACGGATGCAGACCGAAAGGCCGTCGTAAAGTTTAACCCTTTTAAAGCAGAATTACTATGGCAAGATATACAGGTCCCAGCACCAAGATCGCCCGTAAGTTCGGCGAGCCTATTTTCGGCGCAGACAAGTACTTCGAGAAAAGAAACTTCCCTCCGGGACAGCACGGACTCGCTGCAAAGCGCAAGAAGCAGAAGGAGTACGGCACCCAGCTCAAGGAGAAGCAGAAAGTCAAGTATATGTACGGTGTGCTCGAGCGTCAGTTCCGCAACACCTATGAGAAGGCAGCACGCATGGCCGGCCAGAAGGGTGAGAACCTCATTCTCCTCCTCGAGTCCCGCCTCGACAACGTGGTGTACCGTCTTGGCATCGCTCCCAGCCGCGCTGCAGCACGCCAGCTTGTCTCCCACCATCACATTACCCTCAACGGGGACATTTGCAGCATTCCTTCCGCCCAGGTGAAGCCGGGCGACACCATTGCTGTACGCGAAAGGTCCAAGAGCCTCGAGGTCATCCAGGCAAGCGTGGCATCCGTCACCAAGTATTCCTGGCTCGAGTTCGATCAGAAGACCCTCGTTGGCAAGTTCCTCAACCTGCCTGCACGCGCAGAAGTTCCCGAGACCATCAACGAGCAGCTTATCGTCGATCTCTACTCCAAGTAACAGTTAACACCTCAAAAAGAATAATATGGCAATCTTAGCATTTCAGAAACCTGACAAAGTGATCGTGCTCGAAAGCACCGATACCGTCGGCCGTTTCGAATTCCGTCCCCTTGAGCCCGGATACGGTCAGACCATCGGTAACGCTCTCCGCCGCATCCTTCTGGCATCTTTGGAGGGTTTTGCAATCTCCCAGATCAAGATTGTCGGTGTAGACCAGGAGTTCCAGAACATCCCCGGCGTTATCGAGGGGATGCAGGATATCATTCTCAACCTCAAGCAGGTGAGATTCCGCAGAATGGTCGAATCCGTCGATTCCGAGACTGTCAACATTACCATCAGCGGCAAGCAGGAGTTTACCGCCGAGGATATCTCCAAAGGATTGTCTTCTTTCAAGGTGTTGAACCTGGAGCAGCACATCTGTTCTCTCGAACCGTCCGTCAAGCTCGAAATCAGCATCACCATCACCAAGGGCCGCGGCTTCGTGCCCGCCGAGGAGAGCCGTGACGAGAACACGCCTATAGGCACCATCCCCGTGGATGCCATCTACACTCCTATCCGCAAGGTCAACTGGAGCGTGGACAACTGGCGTGTCGAGCAGAAGACCGACTACGAGAAGCTGACCCTCGAGGTCGTCACCGACGGCTCCATCAGCCCCGACGACGCCCTTCAGGAGGCTGCCAACATATTGATTTACCATTTCAGGCTGTTCACGGATGACAAGAAGGTGCCCATCGAGAGCGCCGTGGAGTCCGCCAGCAACGAACTGGACGAGGAGTCCCTCCGCACGAGGCACCTGCTGCTCTCCAAGCTCGCCGACGTAGGTCTGAGCGTCCGCGCTTTCAACTGTCTTAAGGCCGCTGAAATCGAGACCTTCGCAGACCTGGTGTCCTACACCCGTCCCGAGCTCATGAAGTTCCGCAACTTCGGGCGCAAGAGCCTCCACGAAATAGAGCTTCTTGTCGAGAAGATGAAGCTCGAGTTCGGAATGGACGTCACCAAGTATAATATCGAACCCAAGAAAAAAATTGAACAGTAGAGATGAGACACAATAAAGCTATCAATCATCTGGGACGTCAGAGCGGTCATCGCAAGGCTTTGCTTGCGAACATGGCTTCTTCCCTGATCATGCACAAGCGCATCACCACCACCGTAGCCAAGGCCAAGGCCCTCAGGAGCTATGTGGAGCCGCTTATCACCAAGTCCAAGGAAGACACCACCCACTCCCGCCGCGTCGTGTTCAGCTACCTCAAGGACAAGAACGCAGTCACCGAGCTGTTCCGCAACATCGCTCCGAAGATTGCTGACCGTCCGGGCGGATACACCCGCGTCCTGCACGTAGGTTTCCGTCAGGGAGATGCTGCCGAGATGGCGCTTATCGAGCTGGTCGACTTCAACGAGGCCGCACTTGCAACTGCACCCAAGGCCGCAAAGAAGACCACCCGCCGCAGCCGCGCCAAGAAGGCCGAAGCTCCTGCACAGGAGCCTGCAGCACCCGCAGCAGAAGCACCCGCAGCAGAGGCTCCCGCAGAGGAGGCGAAGGCTGAATAAAAGCTTCCCGGAAAACAAGCCCCGACTGACAATCAGTTCGGGGCTTTGTTTTTCTAATAGAAAATAATTACTTTAGCGAGTTAAAACAAATAACCAAACCTTATGAATCCACTATTCTATGCAGTTCCTTGCGCTTCAGTTCTGGCGCTGCTCTTCGCCTTCATCTTCTACAGGCAGATGAAGAAGCAGGATGAGGGAACTCCGACTATGAAACAGATTGCCCAGTACGTCCGTGAGGGCGCAATGGCTTATCTGAAGCAGCAGTACAAGGTGGTAGTCATCGTATTCGCGATCATGGCAGTGTTCTTTGCCGTACTCGCGTACGTGTTCCACGTGCAGAACCCCTGGGTGCCGTTCGCGTTCCTTACCGGCGGTTTCTTCAGCGGCCTTGCCGGCTTCATCGGCATGAAGACTGCTACTTTCGCTTCCGGGCGTACCGCAAACGCTGCCCGCCGCTCGCTGAATGCCGGCCTTAAGGTCGCTTTCCGTTCGGGCGCCGTGATGGGCCTTACGGTAGTAGGTCTCGGTCTGCTCGACATTGCCCTGTGGTACATCGTTCTTAATGCTTGCATCGTTGAGGCTACCGAGGCACAGAAACTCGTGGTCATCACCACCACCATGCTTACCTTCGGCATGGGTGCATCCACCCAGGCCCTCTTCGCCCGTGTGGGCGGCGGTATCTACACCAAGGCGGCCGACGTCGGTGCCGACATCGTGGGCAAGGTCGAGAGCGACCTCCCCGAGGACGACCCCCGCAACCCCGCAACCATCGCCGATAACGTAGGCGACAACGTGGGTGACGTGGCCGGCATGGGTGCAGACCTCTACGAGAGCTACTGCGGCTCCATCCTCTCCACCATGGCCCTCGGCGCTTCCGCCTTCTACATGGCAGGTCCCGAGATGCAGACCAAGGCCATCATCGCCCCTATGCTCATTGCAGCCGTGGGCGTGGTGCTTTCCGTTCTCAGCATCTTCACAGTGCGCACCCGGGAAGGTGCAGGCATGGGCCAGCTCCTCAAGAGCATGAGCTTCGGCACCAACCTGGCGGCCATCCTCAGCGGTGTGGCTACCTTCGGCATACTGGCTCTCGTGTTCGGCACCGGCAACAATGACTGGTGGCACTTCTCCTGCTCCGTAGTCGCGGGCCTTATAGCCGGCGTCGTAATCGGAAAGGCGACTGAGTACTACACCTCCCATTCTTACAAGCCTACGCAGAAACTGGCAGAGGCCTCCAAGACCGGTCCCGCAACCGTTATCATCAACGGTGTAGGCCTCGGTATGATTTCTACCGCAATACCTGTGCTCGCAATCGTTTGCGCCATCGTGCTGGCATACCTCTTCGCCATCGGCTTTGATGTGCAGAACATGATGACCGCCGCCGCCCTGTCCAAGGGCCTCTATGGCGTCGCGATTGCTGCCGTCGGTATGCTTTCCACCCTCGGCATCACCCTTGCCACCGATGCATACGGCCCTATCGCCGACAACGCCGGAGGCAATGCCCAGATGTCCGAGCTGGAGCCTGAGGTACGCGAGCGCACCGACGTGCTTGACGCCCTCGGAAACACCACCGCCGCTACCGGCAAGGGCTTTGCCATCGGTTCGGCCGCACTGACCGCCCTCGCCCTCCTGGCCTCCTATATCGAGGAAATCAAGATTGCTCTCGAGCGTTCCGGAGAATACATCGCCGGCGTTGCAGGACAGGTGAAGGCAGCGGAGGCTTCCATTCTGGATATCCTTAACAACTACAACGTGTCCCTGATGAATCCTACCGTACTGGCAGGCGTGTTCGTGGGCTCCATGATGGCATTCCTGTTCTGCGGCCTCACCATGAACGCAGTGGGCCGTGCCGCCAGCAAGATGGTGGTCGAGGTGCGCCGTCAGTTCCGCGAGATCAAGGGCATCCTTACCGGAGAGGGAACTCCCGATTACAAGCGCTGCGTGGAGATTTCCACCAAGGCCGCCCAGCATGAAATGCTCGGTCCCGCCCTGCTTGCAATTATCGTCCCTATTATTGTGGGCGTAGTGCTCGGCGTCGCCGGTGTGCTCGGCCTGCTTATCGGCGGACTCGGCGCAGGCTTCGTTCTGGCGGTATTTATGTCCAACTCCGGCGGTGCGTGGGATAATGCAAAGAAGTACGTGGAGGAAGGCCACTTCGGCGGCAAGAACTCCGAGTGTCACCACGCAACCGTGGTCGGCGACACCGTGGGCGATCCGTTCAAGGATACCTCCGGACCTTCACTCAACATCCTTATCAAGCTCATGAGCATGGTGAGTATTGTGATGGCCGGCCTTACCGTAGGCTTCCATTTGCTGTAAGATTGTCATTCTGAGGCGGCCTCTGCCGCCGAAGAATCTAGTTGATTAGCCGGATTGCTCCGAATACGCCGAGCGATCCGGCTAACATTATACCTCCGGCGAGGAGTACGCCAAGCAGGACGAAGACTACGCTCTTCTTGAAATCCATGTTGAGGATGCTGGCGGCGAGGGTGCCGGTCCAGGCTCCCGTGCCGGGCAGGGGAATGCCGACGAAGAGCAGCAGCGCCCAGTAGAGACCGCGGCCGGCCTTTGCTTCCAGCTTGCGGCCGCCCTTCTCTCCTTTCTCAAGGCACCAGCGGAAAAAACCGCCGATGAATTTCTTGTCCTTGCCCCATTCCAGCACGCGGCGTGCGAACAAAAAGATGAACGGTACAGGCAGCATATTGCCAAGTACTGCGACTATAATGGAAGGAACCAGCGGCAGCCCGAAACCTACCGCGTAAGGCATGGCGCCGCGAATTTCGATGAGCGGCACCATAGATATCAGGAAAACGATAATGTACTTCTTAAACACGGCGCAAAGGTACTTAAAAAATTAGAATTTTTTCGTAACTTACATGCCCGGTACACATGAATAGACAATAACACTATGACAGCATTATTTTCCGTTCTTGCAGGTCTGGTAGCCCTGCACACAGCCAACACCACAATGGTATTCGAGGCCGAACAGGGCAAGGAACTGCAGACCGTATATTACGGCGCCCGCCTTTCCGATGCGGAAGTAGCCATGACCGACAGCTATGCCCGCGTACGTACTTACCCTTGCTACGGCATCATAGGAATGGAGGAGGCCGCTTATTCGGCAATCCAGGCCGACGGCAACAGGACCGTGGAGCTCGCGATCCAGTCCGTATCTGTGAAACCCTGGGAGGGCGGACAACTGCTCGAGGTCCTCTGCCGCGACACTGTTTATCCAATGAGCGTGAGAATCTGCTTCAAGAGCTTCACGGCTCAGGATATGATCGAGACCTGGACGGAAACTGTAAACGAAGGCAAGAAGCCGCTCACGCTTACCCGCTTCGATTCCGGCCACCTGCCCATACGTGTGGATGATGTATGGATTTCCACTCTCTATGGCTCCTGGGCCAACGAGGCGAGGGTGAACACCGAGCCGCTGACCCGCGGCTGGAAAGTCATCAAGAATATAGACGGCGCCCGCAATTCCCAGGCGAGCCATGGCGAAGTGATGATTTCGCTCGACGGCAGGCCCCGGGAAGACAGCGGCCGCATCATTGGAGCCGCGCTCTGCTGGGGCGGCAACTACGAGTTGCGCTTCCAGACCAACGAGACCGACTATCACCATTTCTTTGCCGGCATACTCCCCGAGCACGACAATGTCAGCCTGGCCAAGGGGCAGAGTTTTGCGACGCCTCATCTGGCGCTTACTTTCAGCTCCGAAGGCCTGAGCGGAGCGAGCCGCAACTTCCACAGCTGGGGCCGAAAGTACCGCCTGCAGCACGGTGACCGCGAGCGCGACATCCTGCTGAACAGCTGGGAGGGGGTGTATTTCGACATCAACGAGTCCGGAATGGTGCAGATGATGGACGATATAGCCTCCATGGGCGGCGAGTTGTTCGTGATGGACGACGGATGGTTCGGCGACAAGTATCCCCGCAACAACGACCACAGCTCTCTGGGCGACTGGATGGTCGATACCCGCAAGCTTCCCAACGGAGTGGGTTCGCTGGTACAGGCTGCCACCGAGCGGGGAATCAAATTCGGCATCTGGATCGAGCCGGAGATGACCAACACCGTCAGCGAGCTCTACGAGGCGCATCCCGACTGGATAATCAAGTCCGACAAGCGTCCCATCATACAGGGACGCGGAGGCACCCAAGTAGTGCTGGATATGTCCAGGAAAGAGGTGCAGGACTTCGCCTACAGCATAGTCGAGGGCATAATGAAGGAGAATCCCGGCGTTAAATATATCAAGTGGGACTCCAACGCCAACATTGCCATGGACGGCACATCCAACATAGCGTACTGGCATGGATTCGCCGCAGTCTGCGACCGCGTGCGTGCCTCATGGCCCGACCTGATTATCCAGGACTGTGCTTCCGGAGGCGGCCGCGTCAACTGGGGCATACTGCCCTGGTTCGACGAATTCTGGACCTCCGACAACACCGACGCCCTGCAGCGCATCTATTTGCAGTGGGGTACGTCCTACTTCTTCCCGGCCATCGCTATGGCATGCCACATAAGCGCCACGCCCAACCATACCGTGTTCCGTACTACTTCTCTCAAGTACCGAATAGACGTGGCCATGAGCGGACGCCTTGGAATGGAAATCCAGCCTGCCAACATGACGGCGGCCGAGAAAGACCTGTGCCGCAAGGCCATTGCCGACTACAAGCGGATACGTCCAATAGTGCAGTTCGGCGATATCCACAGGCTGGTCTCACCTTACGACGACAAGGGTTACGCGTCGCTTATGTACACCTCGCCCGAGCGCGACAGGGCAGTTGCCTATTGGTGGAAGATTCGCAACTTCTACGACGAGCACCTGCCCCGCCTGCGCTGCAGCGGGCTCGACCCCGATAAGCAATACCGAGTAACCGAGCTCAACCGCGTAGACCTGCAGCCTCTGGCATACGAGGGCAAGGTCTTCAGCGGACGCTTCCTTATGGAGAGCGGCCTGGAGATACCTCTAACCAACGAGGTGGAGCACTCTCGGAAGACCGATTGGTCCAGCCGAGTTCTTTTGCTGGAAGCTATTTAGCAATTATTTCTTATCTTTGTAAGGTATGAAATCTATTCTTGGCATTGGCAACGCCTTAACGGACATTCTGGCCGTCCTCCCGGACGACACTCTCCTCAATACATATCATCTGCCACGCGGCAGCATGCAGCACGTGGACATGGAGACCGGCGACAAGATATGGGCAGCCCTTAAACCCCTCGGCGTCAAATATGTAGCCGGAGGCAGCGCAGCCAATACCATAGTCTGCACATCCATATTCGGTATGCCGTCCAGCTTTATCGGCAAGATAGGCGACGACGAGCTCGGTCTGCTTTTCAAGAGCGACCAGGAGCAGTACGGAGTGAATACCCTGCTCCTCAAGAGCGAGCATTCCAGCGGCCGTTCCATGGTATTCGTGAGCGGAGGCAACGCCGAGCGCACGTTTGCCGTGTATCTGGGTGCTGCCATGGACCTCGTGCCGGAGGATCTCAAGCCGGAGTACTTCGTGGGGCACGATTATTTCCATATCGAGGGTTATCTGGTGCAGAACCAGGACCTTATCCGCAAGGCAGTGGAACTGGCCCACGAGGCCGGATGCATTATCTCCCTGGACATGGCGTCATACAATGTTGTAGAGAGCAACAATGCATTCCTGCACGACATAGTCGACCGCTATGTAGACATAGTTTTCGCCAACGAGACCGAGGCCCGCGCATTCACCAAAATAAGCGATCCGCACGAAGCGATGGAGGAGATGTGCAAGCTTTGCAAAACGGCAATTGTTAAAGTAGGCAAGGACGGCAGCTGGGTAAAGTCCGGAGAGGAAGAGTATTACATTCCCGCCTGGCCTGCAAATACCATAGATGCGACGGGCGCCGGTGATACATACGCCGCCGGCTTCCTCTACGCCCACGCCCTGGGTATGCCACTCAAGGTTTGCGCAGAGGTGGGCTCCATAATCGCCGCCAAGGTGGTTGAGGTTATCGGAACCAAGATAGATATTCCCCGCTGGCGCGACGCCAAGATAGAAATACGTGAGCTGATTACCGCTAACGGCGGTCAATTATGAAACTGATACGGAAGTTCAAACGTCTGCTTTACCTGCGCCGTCATCGCAGCACCGTGCCCACAGGCCTGGTGCCGCTTACGGAGATGCACAGCGTTACTGTATACATGGACTTGCCGGAGGATATTTCAGAACCCCAGAAAACAACGGTTTTGAGATTTTTCAAACAGTATGGGATTGCCGTTTCATGGCTGTTTGCGGATGATGAAGAGCTCCGTTCTTCTTCCGATCTGTTTATCTCCCTTGCTTTATCCGGAGACATCAACGAGACGTGCGCGGCAAAATGCAGCTGCGCCCGTTTCAAGGTCGGTCGCCATCAGCTGAAGGGGGAAGTGTACGACTTTGTGGTCACGGACAAGGGACCGGACCCTTCTCCCGCCATGGAAGCCTACGAAGTAATAGTACTTTTTTTACAAAACATTAAATAACCACAGAACAAGCAATGTTTGAAATCTTAAGTAAAGAGATGCTGACGCCTATCATCTGCAGGATGAAGGTGTCCGCACCCAGGCTTGCCGCTGCGGCCCAGCCGGGCCAGTTCCTGATCGTACGAGCAGACGAGAAGGGCGAGCGCATCCCTCTTACGATCAGCGATTTTGACCGCAAGGAAGGCACCGTGACCATAGTCACACAGAAGATTGGCGCATCTACTGCCGACATTATCGCCTATGAGCCCGGCGAGTGCTTCGCCGACGTGGTAGGCCCTCTCGGCCTCGCCTCGGAGTTCGTCGAGATGCCTGCGGACAAGCTGGCTCAGCAGCGCTACATCCTTATCGCCGGCGGTCTCGGCACGGCTCCCGTTTACCCCCAGGCCAAATGGCTCAAGGAGCACGGCGTCCCCGTGGACGTAATCATTGGCGCCAAGACCAAGGACCTTCTCATCTACACCGACGAGATGCGTGAGGTTTGCGACAACCTCTTCATCTGCACCGACGACGGTTCCGAGGGCTTCAAGGGCATGGGCACCAACATGCTGGAGCATGTGGTCGAAGAAGGCCATAAGTACACCCAGGCCGTCATAATCGGTCCTATGATTATGATGAAGTTCACGACTCTCACCTGCAAGAAGCTCGGTATCCCCGCAATCGTGAGCCTTAACACCCTCATGGTGGACGGCACCGGAATGTGCGGAGCCTGCCGCGTAAGCGTCGGGGGCAAGACCCGCTTCGCCTGCGTCGAGGGTCCCGAGTTCGACGGTTACGAAGTCGACTTTGACCAGGCTATGCGCCGTCAGGGCCAGTACAAGGCGGAAGAAATTGCCGCAAACGAGAATCACGTCTGTAAAATAGGGAGGGGAAAATAATGGCAAACAGAATACCCAGAGTCGCGGTCCGCGAGCAGGATCCCAAGGCCCGCGCAACCAATTTCGAAGAAGTATGCTACGGTTACAACCGTGAAGAAGCCATGCTGGAAGCCAGCCGCTGCCTGCATTGCAAGAATCCCCGCTGCGTGAGCGCCTGCCCCGTCAATGTCCAGATACCCGAGTTCATCGCCAAGGTGGTCGAAGGGGACATTGAAGGTGCCGCAGCCATTATTGCCCAGGACAGCTCCCTGCCGGCAGTCTGCGGGCGCGTATGCCCTCAGGAGACCCAGTGCGAAGGCAGCTGCGTCCTTGGCGTGAAGGGCGAACCGGTTGCTATCGGCAAGCTCGAGCGCTTCGTCGCAGACTACATGCACATGGGCGATGCCGCCGGCTCTTCCGCGCCGTCAGCAGAAGCTGCGCCGGTGAGCGATAGCGAACGTCCGGCCATAAAGGGGACCGGCGATCGCGTAGCGATTGTCGGATCGGGACCTGCAGGTTTGGCATGTGCCAGCGACCTTGCCAAGTGGGGTTACGACGTAACCATTTTCGAAGCCCTGCATAAGGCCGGCGGCGTGCTGGAATACGGTATCCCCGAGTTCCGTCTGCCCAAGGACAAGGTACTCAAGCACGAAATCGAAGAGGTCAAGCGCCTCGGCGTCAAGATAGAGACCGACGTCATCATCGGTAAGACCGTTACCATTGACCACCTGATGGACCAGGAAGGCTTCAAGGCCGTATTCATCGGCTCCGGAGCCGGTCTGCCCAAGTTTATGAACATCCCCGGTGAGAACCTGTGCGGCGTATTCTCGGCCAACGAGTTCCTGACCCGCAACAACCTCATGAAGGCATGGCGCGATGACTACCTGACCCCTATCCACGCCGGCAAGAAAGTATGCGTGGTGGGTGGCGGCAACGTTGCCATGGATGCCGCCCGTACCGCCCTGCGTCTGGGTGCCGAAGTGCACATCGTCTACCGTCGTACCGAGGCTGAACTTCCCGCCCGCAAGGAGGAGGTACATCACGCCATAGAGGAAGGCATCATCTTCGATATGCTCACCAATCCCGTTGAAGTCATAGGCGACGAGAAGGGCTGGGTAAAGGCCCTGAAGTGCATCCGCATGGAGCTCGGGGAGCCCGACGAGAGCGGTCGCCGCAGCCCTGTGCCGGTGGAAGGCAGCGAATTCGAGATTGAGACCGAGACCGTCATCATGGCCCTCGGAACCTCACCCAACCCTATGATTTCCAAGTCTACCGCAGGTCTTGAAACCAACCGCCGCGGATGCCTGGTGGCCGATGAGGAGGGAGCCACAACCCGTCCCGGCGTATTTGCCGGCGGGGACGCCGTTACCGGTGCAGCTACCGTTATCTTGGCCATGGGCGCAGGACGTACGGCTGCAAAGGCAATCGATAAATATATTAAGGGTTGATATTTTTTCGGAATTTCTTCTTATATTTGCGTTTGTATAAACCGAATTGTTTTTTGTTTAACACACTTTTTTAATAAACCAAATCATGAAAAAATCATTTTTTGTTGCATTGATGGTCGTTGTGGCATTTGCTGCTACCAGTTGCTCCACTACCCTCAAGTCCGTTAAGGAACCCCTCGTACATTTCCAGCTCAACTCCGCTGACTATGTTCTTTCAGAGCAGGTTACCGGTGAGGCTACCGTACACCGCGTGATCGGTATCGACTGGCAGCGTCTGTTCACCAACAGGCTCGGTACTGTCAACACTCCTATCTTCGGGGTTACTTCCGTTCTCGAGCTCAACACCATGTATGCTATCTACGATCTCCTCGAGAAGCATCCTGGATATGACTTCGTCATGTATCCTCAGACTGAGACCAAGGTAGTCGGCTTCCCTGGCATCTATGAGAAGACCACCATCAAGGTAACCGCTCGTCTTGGAAAGATGAAGAAATAATCAACTGAATTTCGAATAGAAATCAGGAAATGATTTACTGACACAAGCGGTGTCGTCGATTTCGACGGCGCCGCTTGTTCCGTATGATGCTACGCTGAGCGCCATGGCCATGCGGTGGTCGTGGTGCGAACTGTACTGTCCGCCTTTGAGCAGGCGTCCGCTGAGGAGACGGCTTGCCCATGTCTCACCCTGCACAACCAGCTCGTCGCCCTGTGCTTCTGCCTCTACGCCCATCTGCTGCAGCATGCCAAGTACTGCGGAGGCTCTGTCGGACTCTTTGCCGGACAGCCTGCCGAGGCCCGCGATGCGGGATTCTCCGGAGCAGAAAGCGGCCAGCACGGAAACGATGGGGAAGAGGTCGGGGGCGTTGTTTAGGTCGATGGTGAAGCCCTCCAGAGGCGCACGGCGTACGCAAAGCGTACCGTCGTCCAGCTGGGAAACGAGCGCGCCGGCCTCCACCAGCACGTCTACTATGGCCAGGTCGGCCTGTATGGATTTCATGTCCATGCCCTCCAGCTCCACGCTGCCGAAGATGGCTCCGGCTACCAGGAAATTGGCGGCGGCGCTCCAGTCGCTCTCGATTCCGAAGTCGGCGGCACGGTAGCGCTGACCCCCGCGGACTTTGAAGCTGATGCCTGTGCAGCCGCTCCAGTCTTCCGCCTCCAGCAGTTCGGCGTCGCCTTCCATCTCGCTCCGGGTGCTTATGCCGAAGTGGCGAAGTACGTCCAGCGTGATGTACATATAAGGTATGCTCTTGGGCTCGTTTACGAAGAGCGAGCTGTCTTTCGCACACAGCGGCAGGGCCATCAGCAGGCCGGAAATCAACTGCGAGCCTCCGCTTCCGCTGACTTCCGCGTTGCCGGGGATGAGGGTGCCGCGGACGGTCAGGGGTACGTGGATCTCCCGTTTGCCTTCGGTTGGTGAGTCGTCGTCCCCGTTGGTCAGGAGAACTCCGAATGCCGCCATGATCGCAGCTGCCGAATTCATGGGCCGACGGGGGAGGGTGCCATGTCCCTCGATACGGAACGGATGGCCGTTGATGGCCGACAGTACCGGTATGCTCAGGCGTGCCAGCAGCCCCGATTCGCCAACGTCCAACTTGCTGAGTTTCAGGCCTCCGGCGGCATTTCCCATGCCGGTGATGATGAGCGTGCTGCCGTCTCTCCGGACTTTCGCTCCCAGTGCTTCTGCGGCTTTGATGGCCGCTTCGCTGTCGTCGCAAGGGGAGTAGTCGCTGAGGCGTGAGGTGCCGTCTGCCAGAGCCGCTGCGAGTATGGCCCGCTGGGCGAAACTCTTGGATGCCGGCATATGCAGGCCCTGCTTGACGAAGGGATGCGTGCCGCCGTATATCTTCTTTGCGAGTTCCTCCGTTATCGGTTGGCCCGGGGCGGTCGCCTCCTCTTTGCTGAGGGAGGCGTAGGTGAAAGGAGCGCCTCTGCGGAGGCATTCGATGCGGGTTTCACGTCCGGCGTCGCCCATGCCGAAGGCTATCAGGCGGCCTTGGAGCGAATCAACGTTCTCCAGCACAACGCTGTAGAGGGCGTTGAGGCGCCTGGCGTCGTCTTCGTTGTGGCAGCTTGTGACGATCTTGGCGATGTCGGCTCCGTATCGGAAACAGCGGGCGAGGGCCAGCTGCAGGCCGTGGTCGTCGGGTGTGCCGACGTAGTCGTGGTATGACCGAATGATTTCCGTACCGCACTCGCGGCAAAGCTTCTGGAAGCGCCGGCTGTACTCCGGCGGCGCCTCGATTTCAAGGTCCGCGAATCGGGCACCGGAGGTGATGGCGAGAGTGAGTTTATGCTCGGCTGTGGACCATTCCTGAGCTCCTTGGCCTGAACATCTGTCATCCTGAGCATCAGCGAAGGATCTGTCGCCACCGCGGCAGGTTGCGACGAGAGGAATGTCCGTCTGTCCGAAGAGGTCCTCTATTTCCGCGTCGCTCAGCGGGCAAAGGTCCAGGCGTATTTCCGCCATTTCCAGGGTCGGAAGGATGGCTATTATTTCTTCGTATGTCTTATGCTGAATACTCGTACAAATCATATCGGTTACGAAGATACGCCATGCGTTTTGAAAATACAAGAATAATCGATACCTTTGCAATCCTTTGTCAGTTTTGATAAAGGCCGTCCCAGCCCGAGTGGCGGAATGGTAGACGCGATGGACTCAAAATCCATTGTCCCTTAAAGGCGTGGGGGTTCGAGTCCCCCCTCGGGCACGAGCAAGGCACAACCGTTCGAACTCTTTCGTAATTCCGAAGTTGTTCGGACGGTTTTTCTTTTGCGTAAGTCTTCCCTGCCCTCGGGGGAGAGGGTATAATGGACATTTTCGGTTGGTGAAACACCATATAACCATTTAATATATTGA
>CAMZEC010000056.1 GCA_947305645.1 uncultured Bacteroidales bacterium
GAGACTCGGGAGATGGTATGCAGCTCACCGGGTCTCTTTTCGCAGATATGTCTGCCATTTACGGCAACGGCCTGGCCACCTTCCCCGATTTTCCCGCCGAGATACGTGCGCCTCATGGTACCGTGTCCGGCGTTTCCGGTTTCCAGGTGCATATCGGCAGCGAGGCCGTCGGCACTCCCGGCGATTTCTGCGACCTGCTGGTCGCCATGAACCCGGCCGCACTTAAATCCAACGCCAAATGGTGCAAGCCTACCGCTATGATTCTGGTAGACGGCGACGCTTTTGACGAGAAGGGCATGACCCGTGCCGGCTTCGTCACCGACAACCCTTTCACCGAACTGAAGGTTGAAGACCGCACCCTCATCGTGGCCCCCATCACGACCTTGACCCAGGAGTCTCTGAAAGACAGCGGCCTTGATCCCAAGACCGTGCTCAAGTGCAAGAACATGTTCACCCTCGGAATGGCCTGCTACATATACAGCCGTCCGCTGGAGTACATCTATCAGTATCTGGAGCGTAAGTTCTCAAAGAAGCACCCCGAGCTCATAGATCCCAACAAGAAGGTCTTGAACGACGGTTTCAACTACGCCGCCAACATTCAGGCCATACCTAATACTTACACCATAGCTCCCTCGAAGAACAAGAAGCCCGGCACCTACCGCAACATCACCGGTAACCAGGCTACCGCATGGGGCCTCCTTGCCGCATCCGAGAAGTCCGGCCTTCCGCTCTTCTGCGGCTCTTACCCCATCACGCCGGCGACGGCAATCCTGGAGGAGCTTGCCATCCATAAGAGCCTGGGCGCCAAGACCCTGCAGGCTGAGGACGAAATTGCGGGCGTATGTACGGCCATCGGAGCCAGTTACGCCGGCAATCTGGCCGTGACCACCACTTCCGGTCCCGGTCTGTCCCTCAAGACCGAAGCCCTGGGCCTCGCCGTCATGGCGGAACTGCCTCTGGTGGTTGTGGACGTCCAGCGCGGCGGTCCCTCCACCGGTCTTCCTACCAAGACCGAGCAGTCCGACCTCAATCAGGCACTCTACGGCCGCAACGGCGAATGCCCCATGCCGGTAATCGCCGCCCACTCTCCGTCCAACTGCTTCGACGCGGCGTTCAACGCCTCCAAGATAGCTCTGGAGCATATGACCCCCGTCATGCTGCTATCCGAAGGTTTCCTTGGCAACGGCAGCGAGCCCTGGCTCATCCCGTCGATGGCCGACTACCCCGAAATCAAGCCGCCGTTCGTGAACGGAGTTCTTGCGGAAGGGGAGAAGTTCAAGCCGTTCGAACGTGACCCCGAGACCCTCGTGCGCCGTTGGGCAATCCCCGGTCAGAAGGGCTTCGAGCACCGCGTGGGCGGTCTGGAGAAGAATCACGCCGGCGTGCTTTCCACCGACCCTGCGAACCATGAACTGATGGTTCGCGAGCGTGCGGAAAAAGTGGCCCGCATCGCTGCCTGCCTGCCCCCTCTGGAGATTCTGCGCGGGCCGGCTTCCGGCAAGTTGCTGGTTGTTGGCTGGGGTGGCACCTACGGCCACCTGCTCAACGCTGTGGAAGAAGTGGGAGACGCCGTCTCGTATGCGCACTTCGACTATATCAACCCTCTGCCCGCCAATACCGAGGAGCTGTTCTCCAAGTTCGAGAAGATTATGGTGTGCGAGCTCAACAGCGGACAGTTCGTGGGTTACCTGCGCGCCAGTTTGCCGCAGTTCAATTATCTGCAGTACAATAAGGTCCAGGGACAGCCGTTCCTCGTGAGCGAACTTGTGGACGCAATAAAGAAGGAGGTATAGCTATGGCAAATCTTACATTCAAGGACTTCAAGTCCGACCAGGAAGTACGCTGGTGCCCCGGTTGCGGCGACCACGCCGTGCTGGCGGCTCTCCAGAGGGCCCTCCCCAAGGTCAGCTCCGCGCTTAACTACGAGAAGGAGCGCTATGTGGTGGTATCCGGCATCGGATGCTCGTCCCGCCTTCCTTATTATATGGATACTTATGGCTTCCACAGCATCCACGGACGTGCTACCGCAATCTCCACCGGCATCAAGGTGGCCAACCCCTGGCTTACGGTGTGGCAGGCTTGCGGCGACGGCGACGCCCTGGCGATCGGCGGAAACCACTTCATCCATGCCATCAGGCGCAATATAGACATCAACATTATCCTCTTCAACAACCAGATATACGGTCTTACCAAGGGACAGTACTCACCGACTTCCAAGTTCGGAGCCATAACCAAGACATCCCCTTACGGAACTGTGGAGCATCCCTTCAACCCGGGTTCCCTGGTCCTGGGCGCCAAGGGCACTTTCTTCGCCCGCTCTCTCGACGTAGAGCTCAAGCTGAACGAGGAGATAATGACCGCCGCCGCCCTCCACGACGGCTGCTCGGTCATGGAGATGCTAACCAACTGCGTGATTTTCAATGACGGAGCACACAAGGCGATTTCCGACCCCGAGGTTCGTGCAGACCGCACCATAGTCCTGCGTGACGGCGAGAAGATGATCTTTGGCAAGAACTCCGACAAGGGCCTTGTGTACGACGGCAAGAAGCTGCGCGTGATACACATAGGAGAAGGCGGATACACCCTCGATGACGTGCTGGTGCACCATCCTCACGAGGACAATATCGGCATACAGATGGCTCTGGCCGACATGAAGGGCCCCGACTATCCTGTTGCACTCGGCGTCATAAGGGACGTAAAAGACATCACCTACGACGACGGCGTACGCGACCAGGTCAAGGACGTCATGGCCAAATCCAGGATTCACAGCGTGGACGAACTGCTGCACAGCGGTTCCACGTGGGAAGTAAAATAACCAACAACCACATTAATTAATAAATGAAAACTACAGACATCATGGCCCGCCTCCAGGCCAAGTATCCCGGAGAGAAAGAGTATCTCCAGGCAGTTCAGGAGGTTTTGGAATCAGTGGAAGAAGTTTACAACCAGCACCCTGAGTTCGAGCAGGCAAAGATAGTCGAGCGTATGGTCGAGCCCGACCGTATCTTCACTTTCCGCGTGACCTGGGTAGACGACAGGGGAGAGGTTCAGACCAATACCGGCTACCGCGTGCAGTTCAACAGCGCCATCGGTCCTTACAAGGGCGGCCTCCGTTTCCACAGGGCAGTTACCCCTTCAATGCTTAAGTTCCTCGGCTTCGAGCAGACATTCAAGAACGCTCTCACCACCCTTCCTATGGGCGGCGCAAAGGGCGGCTCCGATTTCGATCCCAAGGGCAAGAGCAACGAGGAAATCATGCGCTTCTGTCAGGCCTTCATGATGGAGCTCTGGCAGTGCATCGGCCCCGACCAGGACATCCCTGCAGGTGACGTAGGCGTGGGCGGCCGCGAGATCGGCTACCTTTACGGTATGTATAAGAAACTCGCCCGCCAGTACAACACCGGTGTGCTTACCGGAAAGGGCGGCACCTGGGGCGGCAGTATCCTTCGTCCCGAGGCTACCGGCTTCGGCGCCCTCTACTTCACCCAGAACCTGCTGCACAAGGCCGGCAAGGACATCAAGGGCATGAAGGTAGCCGTTTCCGGCTTCGGCAACGTGGCCTGGGGCGCCTGCATCAAGGCTACCGAGCTCGGCGCTAAAGTGGTTGCCATCAGCGGCCCCGACGGCGTCTGCCACATCCCCGACGGCATCACCAGGGAGATGATCGACTACATGCTGGTCATGCGTGCTTCCAACCGAGACAAGGTGGAAGATATGGCTACCAAGTTCCCCGGCAAGGCAGTGTTTACTCCCGGCAAGAAGAGCTGGAGCGTTCCCGTAGACATCGCCCTGCCTTGCGCTTTCCAGAACGAGCTTTCCGAGGATGACGCAAAGGAACTGAAGGCCAACGGATGCTTCTGCTGCTGCGAGGTCTCCAACATGGGTTGCCAGCCCGGAGCCATCCACTTCTTCCAGCACAACGGAATACTCTTCGCTCCCGGCAAGGCCGTGAACGCAGGCGGCGTGGCCACTTCCGGCCTGGAAATGACCCAGAACGCAGAGCATATCAGCTGGAGCGGAGCAGAGGTCGATGAGAAGCTTCACTTCATCATGGACTCTATCCACGAGCAGTGCGTCAAGTACGGCACACAGCCCGACGGAAGCATAGACTACGTGAAGGGGGCCAACATCGCCGGCTTCATGAAGGTCGCAACTGCGATGCTTGAGCAGGGGACGATATAGTTCACAGATACAACGAAAAACAGCCTCGAATTGCTTCGGGGCTGTTTTTTTATAATCTTTAAAAGATTACTGCTCTTCCAAGAGACGGAGGTGCTGGACGTAAATGGCCTTCTGCTTTGCAATACGGCGCTTTACGGAAGGCTTCTCGAAATTCTTGCGGGAACGCATTTCGCGCACTGCACCGGTCTTTTCGAATTTACGCTTGAACTTTTTCAGAGCGCGCTCGATATTTTCGCCTTCTTTTACCTGTACTATAATCATTCTTTTATCACCCCCTTTTTCATTTTAGGACTGCAAAGGTATAAAAATATTTTATATATTTGTTGGTCATATAACAATTTTATGAAGAAATTTGTTTTGTCGCTTGCTTTGGCCCTTTCCGCACTCTGCGTAATGGCCACTGTGCCCCACAGGGCAAGTATCCCCGATATCCCCGGATACAAGACACTTAAGGGAGATTTCCATATCCATACCAACTTCAGTGACGCCTCTGTCTGGCCGGTCACCCGTGTTGACGAGGCCGACTTCGACGGGCTGGATTTCATCTCCATCACGGACCATCTGGAAACCCATCACCAGCATATGGTGAATGATTTCGGTGCCAAGGCCGACAGGAACACTTCCTACGAAATGGCCGCCAAGGCCGCCAAGAAGTACGGCATACTGGTAATCCACGGAGCCGAACTCACCAGGGGCACGCGTATTTTCCCCGGTCACTTCAACACCCACTTCATTACCGACGGCAATGCTGTAGCAGAAGCCTCCGAGGCGCATAACGGAAAATACGGCAAAGACGAGGTAAAGCAGGAAGAGGAAGCCATCAAGGCCGGCCTCAAGGAAGCGAAGCGCCAGGGCGCATTCCTCGTTTGGAACCACCCAGACTGGGAGCAGCAGGCCACAAACGAGACCAAATGGTGGCCCATCCATACCGAAGTGTTAAACGCCGGACTTATGGATGGCATAGAGATAGTCAACCGCTTCAGCGGCTACGACCCCGAGGCCTTCCACTGGGCTATTGAGAAGGACCTGGCCGTAGTTACCGGCACGGACGCCCACAAACCTATGTTCCAGTGGGTTGATTACGAGAAAGGGGAATATCGTCCTATGACTCTGGTGTTCGCAAAGGAGCGTTCCCTGGATGGCATACGCGAGGCGCTCGACGCCCGTCGCACAGTAGCGTTTGCGGACGGTTGCGTGTATGGCAAGGCAGAGTGGCTGGAACCTCTCTTCAAGGCCTGTTTCCAGATCAGCGACATCAAGTATTCTGAGAAGAAAGTCAGTTTCAACGTCCACAACGTCAGCTCCATTCCCATTACGCTCAACAAGGCGCCGGGAGGGGAGAAGCTCACTTACCCCAGGCTCCTTTATATAAACGGGAATGAAGAACTGTCCATAGGGATTAACGGCACCGACAGCCGTAAGCCTATAGGCCAGAACGAGTTCGACGTGGTTTTCTATATAGCGAACTGGTTTACGGACGTGGATACGCCGCTCAAGGTCAGCTATCATTTCGTGATGCCCGAAAAATACCGCAAATAATCACTAATCATTATAGTTATTATGAAACGATTCTTGAAATTCTTGCTGTTCGCGGCCGCTGTGACTGCGACGCTGGTCTCCTGTAAGAAGGAGCCCGTTTTACTCAAGACTCCTACAATCACAGGAGTTGTTCCTACTGTCAGCTCAGTCGAGGTATCCTGGACAGCAGTTGACAATGCAGGCGGATATGTCCTTCAGTTGCGTGAAGCAGGTGGATCATGGGCAGATAAAGCAGAGCCCGCGGCCTCTCCCGCTACCATCGAAGGTCTTGAAGGCGCAACCGAATATGAGGTCCGTGTAAAGGCCAAGGGTTCAGAGGGCTTCCAGGAGAGTGAATTTTCCGCAGCTTACAGGTTTACGACCGAGACAGCGGTCATTACACTCGACAAGCCTACGATCACCTCTGTGGTCCCCGCCGCCAAGACGGCCGAAGTTTCATGGACGGCAGTACCTAATGCAACTGCTTATGTGCTGGAGCTCTCCCGTAACGAAGGCGAGCGTGTAGACATGTACAAGTTTGCCGAGACTACAGTGACTCTGACCGGCCTCAAGCCTTCGTCCCCTTACAAGGTACATGTCAGGGCAACCGCAGAGAACGCTGAGAACAGCGACTGGTCCGATATTTACGAGTTTAACACGACCGAGGTCAGTTTCACCTATCCTCTGACCATCGATAGCGTGGAGGATTTTGTGACCTGGATCAACGAGAAGGCAGCCGATTGTACTGCTGATAACGTGATCACCCTCGGAGCCGACATTGACCTCACCGGCAAGTCGATTACTCCTGTCGCCACCTTCAACGGCACCTTCGACGGCAACGGCAAGGTTATAAAGAACGCTGCGCTCGTCAACGCCCTCTTCGCTGAACTGGGAGAGACCGGCGTTGTAAAGAACGTCAACTTCGACGCCGAAAGCTTCATCGAGTGGACCGAGCCCATACCCGATATGACCGGCATTTCCTTCGTAGTGTCCATCTCCAAGGGCCAGGTTATCAACTGCTCATCTGCAGGTAAGATTACCGTAAAGACCGACACCGCAGACCGTCTGTATTGTGCAGGTATCGTGGGTCAGTCCGAGCAGGGATATGTCGAGGGCTGTAAGTTCACCGGCAGCATCGATGTCGAGCTTACCGGCACCAGCAAGTCTTGCAGCGCCATCGCCGGCGTCGTCGGCCGTGCAGGCTGGGAGACCAAGGCCGGCCAGGTCATCGTCAAGGACTGCGAGAACGAGGGTAACATCAAATTCGTATTCAGCGGCCCTTCCGGGAGCATGCAGAAGTTCGGCATAGGCGGCGTCCTCGGACAGACCCCTTCAGTAAAGTCTGCTCCCACCGATCACGGTATCGTCGAGAACTGTACCAACAAGGGTAACATCTCCTGGTCTTATCCTGCCGGCGGCAGCGGAAGCTATCCCGCAATGGGTGGTGTAGCCGGTATTATCGAAGGCCAGCTCAAGACCGCCAACAACTATGGTAACGTTACCTACACCGGCGGCTTTGATGTTGCTCCTACCGACGCCAGCATCGGCGGCGTAGCAGGTTACGTGACCCGCGGTGCGTCCGACTGCCACAACTTCGGTACAGTAACCACCGACTCCGCATTCGCGGGCGGTACGTCCCTAGCTCAAAGCGGAGGTAACACCTCCTTCAGCACCTTCGGCGGCGTATTCGGCAATGCAGGTCCTTTTGCTGCCGACGCAACCTATTGCGGCGACCAGGGAGTGACTGTCGAGAACTGTACCAATGAAGGAACAGTCAACCTGAAGTGCTACATGATTACCTCCGGTGGTCCTCAGATGTGTTATGGCGGCGTAATCGGTGCTTCAACTGCCAATATGGTCAACTGCCACAACAAGGCGGACGTTACCATCAAGACCCAGACCAAGACCATGAATGCCGGTGGCGTTTGCGGTTATCTGGAGGCCAACATGGACAACTGTTCCAACAGCGGCGCCATCGTGCTTGACGGATGCTCGGCTGAACACCCTGCCACCGATTCCAAAAACGGCAAAGATATCACCGCCCAGGCTTATTACGGAGGCATATTCGGTATCGTTACCAAGGGATCTACCGTGAATAACGTCAAGAATACCGGCAATGTTACATTCAAGGATGTCTTTACCTGCGACGGAGTCCTCTCTTATGTAGGTGGTATCGGCGGCTCATACAAGGGCAGCTTCATCCTCAGCAATTCCGAGAACACCGGAAACGTGACCAGTGAATCCGCATCTCCTATTTGCCTCGGTGGCCTTTGCGGTGCTTACAACGGCGAAATGACCGGCTGCAAGAACTCCGGAAAGGTGGCTTACACCAATTCCTACATTTCTCCTACCGACGGCAAGCAGGCTGAGGTCGGCGGTCTGATCGGATACGCCAACGCATACCTGACGAACTGCGAGAATACCGGTGACGTTACCTGCACTCCTGCAGGCGGCTATGCCGGCGGTCTTATCGCCAGCCACGGTGCCAACACCAATGAACCTGTCATCGTCCACAAGGGCTGCTCCGTGAATTGCAAGATCGACGGTGCCGCCACCAGCGGTTCAGTACTCGGCAAGTTCCGTTATGCTCCCAAGTCTGATTTCGCACTCACTTCCGTTGCTTTCGGTAACGATGCGGCTCCTTGCACCATCGCCGGCGGCGTTGCTTCCCTCCCTGTCGTGGGAGATCCCAAGGGCCACAACGTAGAGTGCCTCGCTGCAAAGGCCTTCTGGTATGCAGATAAGAAGTATCCTGTAGTGAAGCTTGCAGACGGCAAGTGGTGGATGGCCGGTCCTCTGGCATACGTGCCTGAGGGCAAGACCGTTTCCGCTGATCCTGCAGAGGACGCCGGTATCTGGTATGCACAGGGTTACAACGGAGCTGATCCCGTGGCCCGTACTGATTTCAACGACGGCTATCTTTATGATGCTTCCACCGCTCTCGGCGTAGAAGTTACTGCCGAGAACTTTGATAAACTGGAAGGCTCACAGGGCATTTGTCCTCCCGGCTGGTATATTCCTTCTCGTGCTGATTTCTTTGCCCTTTGTGGTCAATCCAACAAGGCCGCAGGCGAAAGCGCTGCACCGGAAGATCCCAACGCCTTCTATTATCTTGCTGCATATCAAGGCTCCAGTGTTGCCAAGTTTGATTCCGAAGGTTGGAACTTCTCTTTCCTCGGAGTCCGCACCAAGCAGCCTTCTACTACTACAGCTCCTGTCGGAGGATATAACAAGGTCAAAGTTGATGCTTCCACCGGTTGTACGGTAGACGCATACATGGGTAAACCCAGGCTTAACTATATCATGTCTTCTACTGGATATGATGTCAACGCTAACACTGGTAATATCCGCTTCTTCGGACTGATGTCATCATTTACCACCAAGTATCCCGAGGGCCGCATTAATCTGTCATACCAGGGATTCTGGTACGGCACAGAGGTCCGCTGCATCCGTAAGGCTGAGTAATCAGTCAGTCAACTAAAAATAGAGCCGCACGGCGCCTGAAAGCGCTGTGCGGTTTTTTTGTACGGAGGAAATAAGGAAATTGCCTTCGGCGCAGAAAGCAAGCATAAGGCCCTTGCTTACAGGGAAAGCGTATTCGGCGCTAAGGCCGGCTGCAGCGCGGTCTGCTGCCAGTATGGACAAATTGTGGGGATACAGCACCTGTACGGGGGCCGTATCCGTCCTGTGGCCGTTGTAGGTATAATCGGAACTGAAGTTCTTGACTGCGCTGAGCTCTCCTGCGAGCAGGAGGGTGCTGCCGTGCACGAAGCGAAGGGAGCGCTCCACTCCGGCTTTTAAGACCATATTAGTGTAATTGAAATGTGATTCGGGCAGCGCATAGCTGTCCTTTTTCATCTGTATCCCGGCAGTACCGCTGAAATGCCAGGAATAACTGTCGCCTTCAGTGATGAAGGCATCATAGCTGAGGTACGTGCTGCCGGTAGAAAGCTTAAGCTGCTTTGCCGAGAAGGTGACATCCCATTCACCCGTCTCCTTGTTCCACTGGGTAGTGGGCTCTGTGCCGCGGGTTACGGCATAACTGGAAGAAAGACCGAGCTTGTGGATAATACTGCCGCCCCAGATAGCCGTAATATTGGCGTCGTAATCCTGCTTCAGAGTGCTCCCGTGCGGTTTGGGCTGGGTGGCGCTTTCCCGGGTACGGGTGTCGTGCCTTGCGTACCCAGCCGATGCGATCAGCTTCCAGCCGTCTTCGTACGAGTACTGCAGCCCGCCGCCCCAGGTGTTGCAGCGGAAATACATGGTGCTGAGCCCGCTACCTCCCACCTGCTCGCCGACCCAGTTGCCCAGCCCCTTAAGCAGGAAGACCTTCTGCGTCTCCTGGCTGTTGCTGATAGAGGGTATGGAGCGTTCGAAAGTATTGGAGTACAATCCGTTGATTCCTATCGTGCTGTGTCCCGGATGCCAGGTGAGCCCCGGCTTCACGTTTACGGAGTAGTGAAAGGATTCGGCGCGGGGGTCTATCTGCCCTGCGGCTATCCGGTCGGTGTACTGCACGTGAACCCCGGCAGCAAAACTCTCCCCAAGCGGCACTGCAGCCTTGAACTGCATCTGGTAGGATTGCTTTTTCCACTGTCCGGCAACCGTATCTGCGGCGGTATAAGCGAAGCGCTCATCATAAGGGTCGTAAAGCAGGGTGTTGAAAGACGAACCCCTTTCGTTGGTGTTGTCGTAGCGGAAACGGCCCCAGAGCTGCACTTTCCCTACCTTGAGCGCACCTTGGGTGTCGAAGCTCATTACTCCGTTGGTCTGGCCGCTCTGCATGCGCCTGTAGTCACCGGTCTCATAGGAGTACCCGGCATCAACAAGGTTGAAGGCTTCGGGGGCGGATCTTGCGAGCCCGGCGGCGTTGCTGCTTTCCATCCATGGTGAACGGGTGGTATTCAGCATCAGCCAGGCCTTATCCCGCGGCTCCGAAGCCTGCAGGATGAGCGGAAGGCTCAGCATCGCCAGCAGATATGTGAGCTTTTTCGTCATTGGGCTGTGGTCCAGGTGCTCCAGGAGGGCCTTTTTACTCCGTGGCGGCGGATTTCCGGTTTGCTGCTGATTTCAAAGTCTTCGGTAGTATTGTTGGTGTCCTGAAGCACTATGCTGCCGTCTTCGCGGGTGGATGCTATCTTGCGCACCACGCTCTGGTTGCCTCCGGTGGTCTCGCATTTGAGCCATCCGGCGTCGAGCGCAGGCTCCAGACGCTTGTCGTCGGGGTTTTCTGTCTTGAGGAAGTCTACTGCGTCGAGCACGTCGGCCTTCAGGACTTCAAGGCCGTAGTTGTTGGCATGGTTGGACTCCAGATACTCGCCGTCCTTGCGCAGCTCGACGGAGGGGTAGAAGATGACCCAGGCGCCGTCGGTAAACTTGCCGAACTGGTTGCCAAGGCCGGTTTCCTTTATGGTGCACGCCAGAATCATATTGACCGCGTTGGCGTCGGTCTGGCCGCCCTTATCCTTGTATTTGTCGCATATGGTCTCGAACTCGGCCGTGGACAGATCCAGGCTCTCGGCCACCTTGGTGTGGTCGATGGCAGATGCGGCAATCACGAACGATTCGCCGGGGGCTATGGGGTAGTCGGTGCCGCTGCCGGGAATACGCCAGACATAGGTGCCCATGAATATATAATCGCCTGCGTTGCTTATCTTGTCCGAGAAATCGAAAACCTTGTAGCTCAGAGGGTCGCCCAGGCAGATGCCGTCGGCATATACCGTCTCCTCCGAGTTGTTGTAGATCTCGAAGAAAGTATCCTTCAGGTAACGCCCCGTACTGGATCCGAGGGCCTTGCTGGCATTGTAGTGTATCTCCTTGAATACCAGCGCCGAGGATGCGGACGCAGACACTTTTATGGTGGTGCTTTCGCCTTCCGGCTTGCTCAAGGTGACGCTGGTTACCGTGCCTATGTAGTTATAGGCCCTTCCGGCCCTGGAGCCGTGGGCCTGCGCGGTGATGTTATACACCCCGGGGATGAGGTCGAACTTCTCTCCCGAGCCGGGGGCTACGTCGAAATTGCGTACTTCTTCCGTACCTATATTGGTTACGGTGAGCTTATACTGTCCGGGACTGGGAGCGTCGCCGAGTTCCGACTCGTCTATAACCGGGGTCCATGGAACAGCCGTAACCGCAGGTGTGTCCGGACCGGGGTTGTCGGGACCGTCGGGGCCGTCAGGGTTCACGGGTTTGTCTTCGCAGCTGCAGACTACTGCAAGCATCAGCAGGGGGTATAAAAACTTTTTCATATTTTCAGTTTTATTTCAAATCCGAAGTACATGGGGCTGCCGAGTTCGGTGTAGCTGCCCTTGGTTATCTCCGAAGGGTCCAGGGGCCTTGAGTTGAACAGGTTGTTCACATAGAACGCGGCGGTCATGAAATTGCGTATCTCCTTGGATACGTTGAGGTTGAAAGTCAGGGTAGGGATGGTGTGGCTGACTGTGAAACGGGAGTCGGACAACTGCCCGACCATATAGCGGTATTCCGGGTCGGCAGCCATTTCCGCGGTGAAGTCGTACACCTTTCCGTCTTCGTTGGAAATATAGCGCTGGGGCGCTTCGTCATTGTGGTATTCCGTCCAGTTTTTGGTGTAGACATTAAGTTGTGTGGTAAGGGTAACCACGAAGCCTATGGACGGGATATTGTGTGTCGCGCGAAGCGTTGTGAGGAACTTCTCGTAGTGATACTTCCTCATTCCCGGGTCGTACACGCTTACATTGCTGTCTACGTAGCTGCCCTGTTTGAGGTTAAGGGCGAAAGTCTCCCCGGAAGAGGCGGACATGCTGTGCATCCATGCCCCGTTGAGAAAGAACGAGGTGCGTATGGCGCTGAACCGGCCCAGGTCAAGTTCGTACTCCAGTCCGTAATGGTGCTCCCAGGCGTTGTTCGTGGGCTTGTAATAGCCGAAGAAACGGTGCGTGTCTATATCCTGGACGAAAAGAGGAGCCCCGGAGGCGTCGTGCCCTCCTATCTTCCATGTCTTGTAGGGTACCCATACGAAGCTGCCGTAGTCCCTGGAAAAACTGTATCCGTTCTTCATCAACTCGTCGTAATATGTGACGCCCAGGCGGTAGCGGCCGGCAATCTTCAGGTCGAACCCTATCTCCGCCTTGCGGTTGCGGGCTATCTTCAGATCGGGGTTCTCGGTGGAATAGATGCGTGTGGTGGCCATCACGACGCGGTCGCTCCCGGCCGTCGCCTCGCTGGTGTTGATGTTCACCTGGTCGTAATAGGCGTCGGTGGGGTAGAGGTAGGCGGCGGTCGGCGCCTTGGCCGTGACTCCCCATCCGCCGCGCAGCGTCCACACTTCAGGAATAATCTCGAAGGAGGCGTTTATACGTGGGCACAGGGCCGATTTGCCGTTGACCAGGTCCAGTCGCAGTCCGGCGGTGAGGTTGAAGGTGCGGCGCAGCACTTGCGTACGGAAGGAGTTCTCGGCAAAGAATCCGTTCTGGTTGACGAAAGGTATGTCGTAGAGCGGCCGCTCCCGGTAGCCTGATTCGGTGTTGGTGCGGTTGGGCGGGCAGTCCTTCGGGAATACCAGGCCGCGCCCCAGGTTGCCGTCGCTCTTGAAGTCGGTTCCCAGTAGTATCTTCTCGCTGGTCTTGTCCCACTGCTTGAAGAGGTTGAGGGTCACCTTGGCAAAGGTGTTCAGCTCCTTGCCGTAGAAGTCGTAATGGCAGAAATAGGTGTACGGCGTCATTATGGCGTAGGC
>CAMZEC010000057.1 GCA_947305645.1 uncultured Bacteroidales bacterium
TGAAGATAGGGTGGAATAAAAAACATTTGGAGGGAACATTTTTATTGCTAACTTTGCATGCAAATAAAGGGAGTAGTGGGAACACTACCGCAGGCATCCATCCCTAAGTGGATGTCTGTTTTTTTTAAGAACCTTAACCGAGGGGAGGTACTGAAGCAAGGAGCCAATAGTTCTTTCACCCACTATTATTCCCTTTATGAAAAGAAGAACTTATTGCCAGTTTGTTCTCACCTCCATTAGGGTGGATGTTGTGAGATTTGTCAGAGTAAGGGCGTATCGTCGTTCCCGAAATGGCAAGATTGAGAGAGTTCGGAGCCACTACCGTAGGTATTAGGGTACTGACAGTATGTGAGCGAAGGCTCTAGCCGAAAGGCGCACTCCCTCTATCCCCTCGGTTTTTTTATTTCCACGTTGTCGGGTCCGCGGGGTCTGGAATCCAAGGCCTCAACGCCCATATCCTGTCCAAATCTTCCAAGAACCTGTTCGACAACAGTTCACTCGGGGCTACAAGAGCGGACTTTCCTGAAAAAACAGGGGAGTCCGTTTCTGTTTGTACTTTTCGGTCTTATTATGCACTTTCACAAAAATAAATGTATATTTGATGCAAGATTATGAGGGGGCGGCAGTTTTAATAGTGAGATGTAAACAGTTAACGAGCCCATAATATGAAGAAATATGTGATTCTGGCCGCTATGGCAGCAATGGCGTTTTGCTCGTGTGAGCAGAACCTAGCCGAGGACGAAAAAATATTCACTCAAGAGGAACTGGGTGTGTACGTAGAATGGGGGCGTTCTGGATGGAGCGAGGTGAGCAACGAAATGGATGGTTCCGTGACATTAGTAACCACTTATCCAGATGTTCATAATTCTGAAAGGACGACTGATTTGACATTTGTCATTAATCCCGGCGACTTCATCAAATTGAATATGGGAGCGTTTGCCCCTGGTATTTCCATTGACGAGAGCCTTACGGCCTCCATCAAATTGAGCGACGGCTCTGAAATCCTGTGCACCCGTGGTTCGGAAGATGCGTGGTCCAAGCGTTTCTTTGAAAACTATCAGCAACGCAGCGAAACTGAAATAGTAGAGCTTGACGGAAAGAAACTGAGTCATGAATTAATCGTCCGTACTTTCCATATTGACAAGACGCTTGTTGAACTTTGGCTGGCTGGACAGGAATAACCTCTCGGCGGTGATTGGCCTCCAATCGAACTGGACAAGGCTGAAGTAACATTTCCTTCGGAGGGCGGAGTGGATACCATCACGTCGCTAAATTATGAGTCATGGTGGATTGACTGCGGATTTGAAGATGCACAGAGCGTAGGGGGAGAAGACAAGTACGTGAATTTAGTATACCCCTCATGTTCTGGTAATGATGTCTTTCTGGAAGGAGGTTGGTACCATGCAATTGTCCCTGAAAAGGGCCGTAACCAGTTAGTCATTACTGTGGACCAGAATAATACGGCCAAACCCCGTCAAGCGACAATTATGATGGAAGCTGGAGACGCGTTTACCACCGTCAAGATTTATCAGCCGTAAAAGCTCTCTTATTAGTCACCCTCTTTTAGCGTTTACAGGGCCGCCATCGCGGCCTTGAAGATCTCGTCTGTAGAAAGGTACAGGTGGTAGAAGGCGTTGTCGCCAAGTTTGGAGTAGCGGCCCACCAGGGCGCGTACCTGGGTCATCATGTAGTTACGCTCGACTTCCCACTCGTTGCCCTTGGGGACCAGTCCGTCGCGTGTGCGGGCGAACTCCAGAAAGTGGCGTTCCAGGCCGGCGCCGTCGAGATACTTCAGCAGCTCGTCGTAACTGTCTATCGCTTGAAGTTCCTTCTTGTGGCCGTCGAACCAGGCGGAAGCAAAACGCATGGAGGTCGCCTTCTTGTTGCAGTTGATGTAGAACGACTCCACCTTGGTGGTATCCAGGGGCACGAAGATGTCCGGAATGATGCCGCCGTTGGCTACGTTCATGCTGTCGGCGTTCACCATTTCTCCGTTTTCGTACCGCTTATAAATATCGTAGATGTAATCGTCCGAAATGGGCTTCTGGATGCAGCGGCCGGAAGGCGTGTAGTAGCGTGCCACCGTGATGCGTATTCCTGAGCCGTCGGTAAAGTTCACCGGCTCCTGCACAAGTCCCTTGCCGTAGGTGCGTCGGCCGACCAGCGTGGCCCGGTGGTTGTCCTGCATCGCGCCTGCAAAAATCTCGCTCGAAGAAGCACTGCCGTCCGACACCAGCAGGGTAAGGCCCATGTCCTGAAGCCCCCCGGTTCCGTCGGCCTGGAAGACCTGACGATCGCGGTGAAGGCCCTCCAGATACACTATATCCTTTCCCCTGTTGAGGAAGAGGTTGGAGAGCAGCAGCGCCTGGTCGAAGTAGCCTCCGCTGTTGTCGCGAAGGTCTACGATAAGGTGCTTCATGCCCGTCGACTTCAAGCCTTCGGCTGCCGAGGCGAACTCCTTGTAGGTGGTACGGGAGAACTTGCTGAGCCGCAGGAAACCAGTGGTGTCGCTGACCATGAAGGCTGCATCTACGGAGTGGGTGGGTATCTTGTCGCGGGTGATTTCGAAGGGGATGACTTCGTTTTTGCGCTTCACCGTCACCACGACCTTGGTGCCCGAGGGCCCCTTCATACGCCGTACCATGCTGTCCTGCGGGAACTTGACGCCTGCGATGTTGGTGGTATCCACCTTCAGCAGACGGTCTCCCGCCTGCATGCCTATCTTCTCGGCCGGACCGCCGGGGATTACCTCGATAACCGTGGCCGTATCGTTGGGCACGTTGAACTGGATGCCTATGCCGGAGAAGTTGCCGGCCAGGTCTTCCTCCGTCTCCTCCAGCTTCTGCGGCGGCATGTACATGGAATGCGGGTCCAGGGCCGCCAGAGCGGCGGATACAGCGGCGTCGGTGACCTTTTTGCGGTCTACCGAGTCCACGTAATTCTCGTCAATTGTCTGAAGGATGAGGTTAAGCTTGCGCCAATCCTGGTAGCTGGTGCGCAACATGCGGCGGTTTTCGCCTATACGCTGCACGGTGATGACAAGCATTGCACCTACCGCTATGCCCAGCAGGCCAATCCATAAACTGTTGTTCTTCATCTCAGTCCAGCTTTACAACTTCGATACCGGCGCGGGTAAGCAGGTCCACGCCGTCCGTGAGACGGTACTCGTCTTTATAGACCACGCGCTTGATGCCGGATTGGATGATTAGCTTGGCGCACTCGATGCAGGGGGAGGCGGTTACGTACAAGGTGGCTCCCTGGCTGCTGTTGCCGGACTTGGCCACCTTGGATATGGCATTGGCCTCGGCATGCAGCACGTAGGGCTTGGTTACGCCGTTCTCTTCGCAGATATTCTCGAAGCCGGAAGGGGTGCCGTTGTATCCGTCGGAGATGATCATATTGTCCTTTACAAGCAGTGCGCCTACCTGGCGTCGCTTGCAGTAGGAGTTCCTGGCCCATATCTCGGCCATTTCTATGTATCTTCTGTCGAATTTACTCATCGCTGGTAGAGATATCGTTTAATACTGCGCTTGGGAGTGCGCTCGAAGTCCTCGGACAGGAATTCTAGCTTGCGTATCTGGGCATAGCCGGGCAGAACTTTGTTCACCTCCGGCAGGGCGTCTGTGATACGTTTCTCCATTTCTTCTATTTCGAGTCCGTCCGTCTGTGCCTGGCGGAAGTCGGGGTAAATGAGGGCCGTGAGGCCGCCGTTATCTTCTATTACCAGGGACTCGGTCACGTAGGTGACGTTGTTGATCACGGCTTCCAGCTCCTCAGGATAAATATTCTGGCCGGAAGGTCCGAGTATCATGCACTTTGAGCGGCCGCGCAGGTAGAGGTAGCCGTCATCGTCCATGATGCCCATGTCACCCGTCTTGAACCAATCGTCGTTGGTGAAAGACGCCTTGGTGGCCTGGCGGTTCTTGTAGTAACCCAGGAACACATTGTCGCCCTTAACCTGTACCTCCCCGGGAATCTTGTAGGGGTTGGGGGAGTCTATACGAATGCTGCATCCGGGGATGGCGTAGCCGCAGGAGCCTCTCTTGGTACGGTTCCAGTGGGCGTAGGTGATGATGGGGCCGCACTCGGTCATGCCATAACCGACCGTGAACGGGAACTTGACCTTGCGCAGGAACTGCTCCACCTCTGGGTTGAAAGCGGCGCCGCCGAGGATTATCTCTTCGAAGTTGCCGCCAAATGCGGTAATGAGTCCTTCGCGTATCTTGCCGTACACTATCTGGTCCACGATAGGGATGCGAAGCCAGGTCTTGTTATGGTCCGCTATAGGCTTGATCTGGGACTTGTACACCTTCTCTATGATCAAAGGCACGGCGATTATCACGTCGGGATGAATCTCGGAGAAGGCCTTCATGATGATCTTGGGGCTGGGCACGCGCGTAAGGAAGTGCACGTGGGCGCCTATGGTCATCTCGAACAGGAACTCGAACATCATTCCGTACATATGGGCGGAAGGGAGCATGGCCACCATGTTGGATTCGCAGGTCATCTGGGGCTCGGCCGTCTCGCCTGCGAAGCGTATGTTGCACCAGAGCGAGCGGTAGGGGAGCATGACGCCTTTGGAGAAGCCGGAAGTGCCGGAGGTATAGTTGATCAGTGCGAGCTCGTCCGGGGTATCCTCGTAATAGTTGAGGTCGTCCTTGCCGAATCCGTCGGGATACTTCTGGCGGAAGGTTTCGGGCAGCTTCTCGCGCGCCTCCACCATGGCCTCGTCGCGGGCGAGTATGTAGTTGAGGGTGGATATGCGCACGAAGACCTGTACGCCGGGCATTTCGGCCTCGGAAAGGCCTTCCCAGTTGGCCTCGTCGACGAAGAACACCTTCGCCTCGGAGTGGTTTACCAGGTAATGTATGTTTTCCGGCTTGAATTCATGCAGGATGGGCACAGGCACGGCGCCGTAGGTCAATGCTGCAAGGAAGCACACACCCCAGTTCGCCTGATTCTTGGAGCAAATGGCCACTTTGTCCCCCTTCTGCAGGCCGCAAGACTCGAAGCAAATGTGCAAATACTCTATTCGTTTGGCTACGTCGCAATACTTCAGGGTCACGCCTTGATAATTGGATAACGCAGAGCGGTCCCAGTTCTCCCGGAAGCTCTTCTCGAGCATCTTGTTTACTGATTGGAATCCTGCCATAATATGTTGTTTTCTTTTGTCCATGTTAATCTGCGCCCTTCTGCCTGCACGGTTGCTGCAGCCTTCGAGGGCCAGTTCTTTACGCTGACAAGGGTGAGCGTGTCGAGTACGGCACGGGGGCCGCTGACGAGCCACTTCCCATGGCGCACCACGCAACTGTCCGAAGCGCTGAAAGGTTCGCCGTAGAGGGCTCTGACGAATCCGCCGGCGCTGTTGGCCTTAACGCCTTCACGTTTGCCTCCCTTTGCGCAGCGGACCATATTCAAACTGTACTGGTCGGTGGCCACATACACCACTTCCTTTATGCCCAGTTCCTTTTCCCAGTCCAGCGGGCTCTTGCCTGTAGCCTTCTTAAGGTTTTGAATTCTCTTGCCGTAGGCTTCCAGTTCAACCCGGGCGTCCATAAGTGTCTCGTAGGCCTGCCTCCACTGATTCAGGTCGGCAATGGGCATGTCTATGACCAGTCGGGCCTCTGCCGGGAATGCACTGCCCAGCTTGGATTCACCTTCCGAAACGGCGTTCAGGAAATTGCAGTAGTATCTTTCGGCCGGAGTCTGAACCGTATGCAGGCGTCCCCCCGAGGCAACGGTCCACTCGGTAGCTCCTTTCAGGAAGGAACTCAGCTGCTTCCCGGTTATGCTGCAGAGCGACAGGGGGAAGAGTTTTCCCGCACCGCTGTTGCGCCATGCGATGGCATCTGAGCTGCCCATGGCTGCCAGAACTCCGTCGAAATTCGGGGCGTCCAGAATGGAAGTCTCATTGCCCAAGTGCCTTCGGACTACCGTGATGACGGTAGCCGAGGGGCTGAGCAGCAAGGCGTTATGCCTGCTGAGGGCCAACTGTGCGCTGGCAATCCTGAGGGAATCGGCCAGCGCCGCGAGTTCTGCCGTCTGGGGCAGGGTATCCGTTGCGGCACGGAGGCCTTCTCCGGGGTCCGCCTTGCCGGTCTCTATGATCAGAAGCGGCGAAATGCTGCCCACGTCGCAAAGGGCCAAAACTGCCTTATGCTTAGCGAGTTTGCCGTAATCCAGGCAGCGCAGCACGTTCGCAGAATCCAGCATCTGCTCCAGTGCGTGGTCGCAACGTCCGAAGACACCCACCGTAAGGGCGTCTGCCGGCACCGCCATAAGCAGCTCCGGGGGCTCTCCCTGACTAGAGATTACGCTCTTGCCGCACGCAACGGTCAGTGCCAGTGCGGCGGCAAAGAACAGGTATGACCATAGCCTCCTCATAAAACTACAAAGATATAACAAAATTACCGTTCTACATCTATGCTGGCCTTGAATATCTTGCCGGTGAAATAGAAGGGTGATTCGTAGTCTCCGGACACACTTACACCCCAGGAACGTCCTACGTTGATGGCGTTGGACTTGCCGGTAATGTTGAGCCTGCCCTTGAAATCAATATTACCCACGTGGGTGTCGTCTATGAACAGCGTGAGGGAGGTGAAAGTCGGCTTATGGTCGGCAACTGCCTTCACTACGCAGGCGCCCTCGGGCAGCGGCCGGTCAGAAACGAGCCTTGAACCGCCAGCGGTAACAAAGACCGGCTTTCCGTCGCGCACAAAGAGTGCCCAGGCCTTCTGGCAGATAAGCATTCCGCTGTCGGAAGGGCCGCCTTCGTCGATATAAACCGAGATGGTAAACGGCTTGTTCAAAGTGCCGTCGAAGTAGGGGTATTCGCCCCAGCCGCGGGCTCCGGTAAGGATGTCGTAGTGAGTCCTGGTAACCTCGGGATAATTCTTGGCGTCGGCGTTCTTGCCGCTCTTGAGAGGGTACACGTTATGCTTGCGGGCCTCTTTGTCGAATTCCTTCAGCAATTCCTTGACCTTTCCGGGATACTGCGCCGCCAGATCGTGGGCCTCGTTGAAGTCCTCCTTCAGGTTGTAAAGGTGCACGTCGGTATCGGGGCAAACCTTGCGCATGCCGTTAACGGCTCCGTTGGGGAACTGCACTTTCCAGCCATCCTTATAGAGGGCGTACGATGCATTCAGTTCATAGTACTGCAGCGTCTTGCGGTCTTTAACGTTGTTGTCCGGAGACGTTACGGCGTATGCGAAGCTGGTGCCTTCAATGTCGGTCTGGGGATACCCGTTTATGGTCTTTGGTACCTTGCTGCCGGTAAGCTCCACGGTGGTGGGGAAAATGTCGGTAACATGGGTGTACTGCGTGCGTATGCCACCTTTCTCCAGGGTGCCGGAGGGGTAGAATACTATGAGGCCGTCGTGGGTGCCGCCTTCGTAATCGGCCCACTTCTTATAGAAACGGAAGGGGGTGCTGCATGCCTGCGCCCAGCCGGTGGGATAGAAGGGCCAGGTGAGCTCGTCGCCGTAATGGTCGAGCAGCTTCAGCTCATTCTCAATGTAGTCCTTTTCCTTCTTTGGTGTGAGCTCGCGCCCGCCGGTGCGGCTGCCTTCGCCTGAGGCTCCGTTGTCTCCCAGGGCTATGATTATCAAGGTGTTGTCCAGCTCGCCTATGCGTCGCAGGAAGTCCACGATACGGCCAATCTGGTAGTCGGTCTCGGACATGTAGCCTGCGAAGCATTCCATCTGGCGGGCGTAGAGACGCCTCTCGCGCTCAGGCAGGGAATCCCAGTCTTCCACGTCCGGATTTGCAATCGCCAGCTCCGTGCCCTGCGGTACGATTCCCATTCTCAGCTGGTTCTCAAGCGTACGGCGGGAATAGTCGGCCCATCCGGAATCGAAGCGGCCGCGGTACTTCTCCACCCACTCCTTCGATACGTGGTAGGGCGTGTGTGCCGTGCCGGGAGCGAAGTACAGGAAGAACGGCTTGGTTTCCGAGCCGGTGCGGAGGTCGGCTATATAGTTGATGGCCTCGTCGGCAAGGCGGATGACGGCGGGACGGCCCTGGGGGTCCTCCGGCTCGCGGTGAGTGTCACGGTAAATCAGCGGATGCCACTGGTCACCTGAACCGGAAGCGGGATTGAAGCCGTAGTAATGGTCGAAGCCGCGTCCCGTCGGCCAGCGGTTGAAAGGTCCGGCGTTGGTGCCGTCCACGACCGGGATGGCGTTGTACTTACCCACGCAGAAGGTTGCGTAGCCGTTCTCCCGGAGTATCTCCGCCATGGTTCCGTTCTCCATGGGGATGTAGGTGTCGTAACCGGGGGTGCCGAATTTGTCGTCATTGAAACGGCCCATGTGGGAGGAGTGGTGGTTGCGTCCGGTAAGCAGTGCCGCACGGGTGGCCGCACTGATGGAGGCGGTGTGGAAGTTGTTGAACCTCAGACCGTTCTCTGCCAGGTAATCCATGGCTGGCGTTTCCACCAGTCCGCCGAAAGACGAACTAACTCCGAATCCGGTGTCGTCCAGAAGAATCCACACTACATTTGGCGCACCGAGCCTCGCAACCGGATTGTGTTCCGGATAATCGGTCTTGGTATCTTCTACTGTTTTCCCTATCTTGCCGTGGAATGGAGCATTCGGACTGTACTGCGCCAGGGCAGGGGCAGATGCGAGCAAAGCGGCTCCTCCGGCCGCCAGGCGGCCTATTAGTTTAGTCTTGTTGGTCATATTATCTGCAAGATATGAAATATTTGCCTAATAACGACTGATATATTCATGTAATTAGATACCATTTTGGGCAAGGTCCCGTTTTGTTAGGGGGATCTTGCCCAATGATGTGCCACAGAACATCATCCATGGCCGATTGGTGGGCAAGGTCGAAGCCATAAAATGGGACCTTGCCCAAAAATTTATTTCGTCATGCCCTGGGTTTGCAGGCCTTCCGTAATCTGGGACGGGTCTGTGATTTCCTTGGACATAATCCAGTGGTAATTCGGGGTGCCTGAGTCACCTTTGATGATGCTCTGAACAACGTAGGCCTCTTCAAAGATCCAGCCTCTCTGAGCCATATAGTTAGCTGCATCCAGGATGGAGTTGAAATTTATGATCTGTCCGTGCTCGTCTACAAGCTTACGGTCTGTTGACCACCAGTTGGAGTCCTGGCCGAAGTCGAGTTCTACTGTAGTCTTGTTGGAGAACAGGTTTCTGGAGTAAGAAATAATCTCGCAATAAACTTTGTAGGGCTTGGCAGCAGAGGTGGCTGCTTCACTTTGTGCAAAAGCGCTGATGCTGAGGCTGGCCAGCGCGAAGAGGATAACCACAATTTTTTTCATGATGTTATTGTGCAATAAATTGATATACGATGTTGCCGGTCTGGCGAGCCGGGGCGTGAGGGTCGGCTGAAAAACGGCTGAGGCGCGCGGCACGAATGGCGAAAGAGCGCAGGCAGCCGTCGCTGGACGAACTGTTCTCATCAACTTTGGCGGCAATCACGGTTCCGCTGTTGTCGACGGTAATCAGGACGGTAACCTCGCCGGCGCCCATGCACCGGTAGGCGGGGATACTCAGCTTGCTTGCCTTGCGTCCTTCCAGATAATAGGATACCACTGAGGGGCCGCTGTACTTTTTCTCCTCCTTTTTCTGCCCGTCGTCTTTTGATGGAACATTGGCGGTGAACCCGTCGTCCGGCACCTCAAAGCCGCCTTTCAGCTCTGCCGCCAGTCTCTCGGCATCTTTATAAAGCTGTTCGGCATCGGTGCCTCGGTCGTCCTTCAGGGCCGCACGGTCCACGGCTACGTTGCGATATCCGCCCGCAGCTCCGATCTCCGCTTCCAGTTTATCGGCAATGGCCTGCTGGAACTCCGCCTCCTGCTTCAGCCTGTCGACCTCCGCCTGAAGCCGTTCCAGTTCTTCCAGCTTGCTGAAATCTAAGACGAAAGAATTCTCGTTTTGCAGCGAGAATCCCAAAGAGGTTGCAAGCAGGACAATAAGCACCGCAAGATGAATGATCACGGTGGTATATATGCCTGCCTTGTCCTCTTTTTTCACTTATTGTGGAAGTTGGTTCCGGAAAACGATTACTTGTTCTCCAAACTCTTTTCTACAGTGGCTGTAATGATGTCGATAGCCACCTTGTTATGGCCGCCCTGAGGAATGATGATGTCTGCGTAGCGCTTGCTGGGCTCTATGAACTGGAGGTACATAGGTTTTACGGTGCGGCTGTAGCGCTCGATAACCCAATGGACGTCCTTTCCGCGCTCGGAAATATCACGTTCCATGACTCGCATCAGGCGGTCGTCATCGTCCGCGTCCACGAAGATCTTGATATCCATCTGGTCCCTGAGCTTCTTGCAGGTGAATATCAGGATACCCTCAATGATAATCACATCTGCCGGCTCTACGAGCTTGGTTTCCGTCTTGGAGCGGGTGCAGGAAATGAAGGAATAAATAGGCTGCTGAATGGATTTGCCGTTCTTGAGGTCGCGCAGCTGGTTGCACAGCAACTCCCACTCGATCGCATCCGGGTGATCGAAATTGTGGACCCTCTTCTCCTCGTCGGAGAGGTCGCTGGAGTCCTTGTAGTACGAATCCTGGGGGATTACCACAACCTTCTGGCCTTTCAGCCTCTCGGTAATGGCCTTCACCACTGTTGTCTTGCCGGACCCTGATCCGCCGGCTATACCTATAACTGTCATAATACTAGAATTCCGCATTTTTAGGGGTACGAGGGAAAGGTATGACGTCCCTGATGTTCTGCATACCCGTCACGAACAGCAGCAGGCGCTCGAAGCCGAGGCCGAAGCCGCTGTGAGGACAGGAACCGAATCTGCGGGTATCAACATACCACTCCAGGTTGGTGCGGCTCATACCGAGCTCGTCGATACGGGCCTCCAACTTGCCGAGGTCAGCCTCGCGCTCGCTGCCGCCGATAATCTCGCCGATCTTGGGGAACAGCACATCCATGGCACGGACGGTCTTTCCGTCGGGATTCTGCTTCATGTAGAAAGCCTTGATGTCCTTGGGGTACCCCGTCAGGATAACCGGCTTGCCGAAGTGCTTCTCGACCAGGTAGCGCTCATGCTCGCTCTGAAGGTCGGCGCCCCAGAACACCGGATATTCGAATTGTACGCCGTTTGCTGCGGCGGCTTCGAGAATCTTGATGCCCTCGGTGTACTCCAGGCGAACGAACTCGGTGTTGATGACACCCTCAAGGCGTGCAACGAGCTCCGGATCGTAACGGTCGTTGAGGAACTGGATGTCGTCCCGGCAATTCTCCAGGGCGTAGCGCACAAGGTGCTTGATGAAATCTTCCGCCAGGTCCATGTTCTCCGTAATGTCGTAGAACGCCATTTCCGGCTCGATCATCCAGAACTCCGCAAGGTGACGCGGCGTGTTTGAATTCTCCGCACGGAAAGTGGGTCCGAAGGTGTATATTTCTCCGAGTGCGGTGGCCCCGAGCTCGCCCTCCAGCTGCCCGCTCACGGTCAGGCTGGTACGCTTGCCGAAGAAGTCTTTGGCGTAATCTATCTTGCCCTTCTTGTTGCGGGGCACGTTCTCGAGGTCCAAAGTGGTAACCTGGAACATGTTGCCAGCTCCCTCGGCATCTGAAGCCGTGATAAGGGGCGTATGGAGATAGACGAAGCCCTTGGAATGGAAATACTCGTGAATAGCGTATGCCATCTGGCTGCGAAGCCTCAGGATCGCTCCGAATGTGTTGGTCCTTGGACGCATATGGGCCACGGTGCGCAGGTACTCAAAAGACGTGTCTTTCTTCTGAAGGGGATAGCGTACGGGGTCGCATTCGCCGTAAACCTCTATTTCCGAGGCGCGGATTTCCACAGCCTGGCCGCTGCCGACCGACTCCACGAGCTTGCCGCGAACACCAATGCAAGTGCCGGTGCTTATCCTGGCAAGAACGGGCTCTGTTTCGGCATTCTTGTCTACAACTATCTGAACGTTCTTGATTGTAGAACCGTCATTGAGTGCGATAAACGCTATTTCCTTATTTCCTCTCTTGGTCCTTACCCAACCTTTGGCAAGTACCTCTTCTCCTGCATCCTTCTTAAGCAGGTCTATTACTTTAGTACGAAGTATCTCCATTTATTCTATCTTTTGAAAAAAAGCAGCCCTCTTGGAAGGGGGCTGCTCAATATTGCATGGGCGCCGTTTATTAATTGCCGCCCTTTCTGGCCGAGTACATGATCTTAAGCGCGGAGCATCGTCTGAGCTCCTGCTTAACGTCGGTAATGATACCCATTCTTACGTCCTGGTCTGCCCTGATGCTGACCGTCATGAACTGACGATCCTGCTCGCTGTGAGACTCACGCTCAGCGGCCACGAAGTCGCGGATGTCGTCCGTGGTCTTGAAAGAGTCGTTCAGCTGGATACGGGCTTCCGTTCCGTACATAGCCTGCAGAGACTTGATAGGAGTACCGATATTGATATAAGAATTGAGGTCTTTACGCTCGAGCTTCACGACTTCGGAAGCCTCGGGAATCTTAACCATAACCTTATTCTCGGTCTCGCGCATCTGCGTGGTAACCATGAAGAAGAACAGGAGCATGAACACGATATCGGAGAGGGAGCTGCTGGTCATTGCCGGCACCTCTTTCTTATTATTACTTCCACCGAATTTTGACATAACTTTTCCTCCTGTTTATCTCTTACGGCCTACATCCTTAGGCTCTGCCTCGGAAATGAACTGAGGCACGCACTTCTTAACTATTGCCTGTTCTTCCTCGGTAAGGCGGGCGAAAGACTTTCCGTTGTAGTTCTTCTTGGAGAATTCGTCACGGAGTTCGTTCACGGCCTTTACGAGTTCGTTCTGAACAGCGATGTACGCCTGGTAACTGGTACCACGGTCATTCTGAAGAGAGATGATGCCCTTGGAGACATAGCACTCTCCGTAACCCTCGATGTCCTGGAGCTCCTTCTCGGGAAGGGTGGGATCATCTGCAGGGTTGGTCAGAAATTCTTTAATCTTGTCTTTGAGCTGGCTGACGTCGATGGGCTCGCTACCGGCAAAAATTCTATCGGCAGAATTGATCTTCACCTGTATGATGTTACGGCGATTGACCTTCTGGTCCTCAACTTTCTGATTCTTGTCAGGCATAGGAGGAAGACGGCGGCTAAGACCGGTCTGGCTTCCCATGGTGGTGGTCATCAGGAAGTAGCACAACAGCAGGAACGCGATATCCGCGGTCGAGCTGGTGTTCATTGCTGGTACTTTCTTCTTGCCCATAATTACTTCTTGCT
>CAMZEC010000058.1 GCA_947305645.1 uncultured Bacteroidales bacterium
GGACGGCGACCACCTGGTTTGTAGGTCGGCTTGGGTCTGTATGGTCCTGCCATCAAGCTAATTCTTCAGCTACCGCTGCTTTAATGTAATTTACAAATTGTTCAACAGTCATGGCACCCTGATCGACACCCTCCCTTCTTACGGAGACGGTGCCTTCAGTTGCCTCTTTTTCACCGACAATCGCAATTACAGGCACGCGCAGCAAGGAAATCTCGCGGATTCTCTTGCCAAGTGTCTCATTACGAGAGTCTATGGAAGCGCGAATATCGGAATTTTTCAGCAATTCGCAAACTTTTTCTGCATAATCTGCATATTTTTCGCTGATTGGCAGCACTTTGACCTGCTCCGGAGAGAGCCACACGGGCAGGTGCCCGGCGGTGTGTTCGAGCACCACTGCGGTGAAGCGCTCGAGGGATCCGAAGGGGGCGCGGTGAATCATCACGGGGCGCTGCTTGCTGCCGTCGGCGTCGGTGAACTCCAGCTCGAAACGCTCGGGCAGGTTGTAGTCCACCTGAATGGTGCCGAGCTGCCACTTGCGGCCGATGGCATCCTTGACCATGAAGTCCAGCTTGGGGCCGTAGAATGCAGCCTCGCCGAGCTCCACGACGGTCTTGAGGCCCTTCTTCTCCGCCGCCTCTATAATAGCCTTCTCGGCCATATCCCAGTGCTCGTCGGTACCGATGTACTTCTCCTTGTTCTTAGGGTCGCGGAGGGAAACCTGCGCCATGTAGTCCGTCATCTTCAGGGTCTTGAAGACATAGAGGATGAGGTCGATTACCTTCTCGAACTCTTCCTGCAGCTGGTCGGGACGGCAGAAAAGGTGGGCGTCGTCCTGGGTGAAGCCGCGGACGCGGGTAAGTCCGTGGAGCTCACCGCTCTGCTCGTAACGGTACACGGTGCCGAATTCGGCAAACCTGAGCGGCAGGTCACGGTAAGAGCGGGGGGCGCTGCGGAAAATCTCGCAGTGGTGGGGGCAGTTCATGGGTTTGAGCATGTACTCCTCGCCTTCCTGCGGGGTATGTATGGGCTGGAATGAATCCTTGCCGTACTTGGCATAGTGGCCGGAAGTCACATAGAGCTCCTTGCTGCCGATATGCGGAGTTACGACGGGCAGGTAGCCCATCTCGGCCTGCTTTACGCGGAGGAAGTTCTCCAGGATGTTGCGCATGACGGCGCCGCGGGGCAGCCACAGGGGCAGTCCGAGGCCCACACGGCTGGAGAAGGTAAACAGCTCCATCTCCTTGCCCAGCTTGCGGTGATCGCGCTTCTTGGCTTCTTCCAGCATCTGCAGATACTCGTCCAGCATGCTCTTCTTGGGGAAGGTGACGCCGTAGATACGGGTAAGCTGCTGACGGTTCTGGTCGCCCTTCCAGTAAGCACCGGCGATTGCGGTCAGCTTGACTGCCTTGATATCATCCACATGCTTTACGTGAGGACCGCGGCACAGGTCCGTGAAGCAACCGTTTGTATAGAACGAGATGGTTCCGTCTTCGAGGTCGTGGATAAGCTCCACCTTGTAAGGATCGCCCTTCTCGGTGAAGTACTTGAGCGCGTCCGCCTTGGAAACTTCCTTGCGTTCGAAAGTCTCCTTGGTGCGGGCAAGTTCAATCATTTTGTCCTCGATCTTCTTAAGGTCGGCCTCGCTTATCTGGGCGTTTCCAAGATCCACGTCGTAGTAGAAACCGGTTTCCACTGCAGGACCGACTCCGAACTTCACACCGGGATACAGAGCCTCGAGGGCCTCTGCCATAAGGTGGGCGGAAGAATGCCAGAAGATGTGTTTTGCCTCGTCATCGTCCCAGGGACGGATGGTGCCATCTGTAAATGCTATAGTCAACATACAATAGTTTTAGTTTTGCAACCTGCAAAGTTACAAAAAATATCTATATTTGTAATATGAAAGAATTTGATGCTGGACGCAGCGGCCTGGTACTGGGACTCGTGTCCATTGTTTACATGGTTATAACCGCCCTCATGGGCAAGATCAACGCCTCCGGCGCAGGGGCTGCCGTCATTAACGTTACCGGGGTAATTCTTTGGGCTGCCAAGGTTTACATCTGCATCCGCCTGATGAAATACTTCATGAAGAAGTACGCAGACGGCAAAGCGGACGTTACCAACCGTATGACTTTCCGCTTCGGCAGCCTTACCGCCCTTTTATCCGCCCTTCTGTTCTCCGGTTTTTCGCTGGCATGGGCCCTTTTCATCCAGCCCGACATGTATGCCGAAAGCTTCAACGCCGCCACGGAGATGTACGAAAGCATGCTTACCGCAGACCAGCTGGACAGCATGCAGGAGCTGGTGCCCAAACTCCCCACGATTTCCTTCTTCGCCAACCTTATCTGGTGCTGGCTCTTCGGAACCGTGCTGGCGGCCATCTTCTCCCGCAACATCCCTTCCCGCAACCCCTTCGGCGACATCCCGGAGTCTGACAACCAATAGTTTATGGATATTTCCGTCATAGTCCCCCTGCTTAACGAACGGGAGTCCCTGCCGGAGCTCCGTGAACGCATAGCGGCAGTCATGCAAGCGCACGGCTGGAGCTACGAGATACTGATGATAGACGACGGCAGCACCGACGGCTCCTGGGACTGCATACGCGAACTTTCCGCCACCGATCCCAACGTGCACGGGATACGCTTCCGCCGCAACTACGGTAAGTCGGCGGCCCTGTTCTGCGGCTTCGAGCGCGCCCAGGGCGACATCGTCGTGACCATGGACGCCGACCTTCAGGACGACCCGGCCGAGATTCCGGAACTCCGCCGTATGATAATTGAAGACGGCTACGACCTGGTGAGCGGATGGAAGAAGCACCGCAAAGACAACGCCGTAACCAAGAACCTGCCTTCCAAGCTGTACAACGCCACGGCCCGCCGCGTCACCGGCATCAAGCTGCACGACATGAACTGCGGCCTCAAGGCCTACAGGAACGAGGTCGTGAAGAGTGTAGAAGTATACGGCGAAATGCACCGCTACATCCCCTACCTCGCCAAGAACGCAGGTTTCACCCGTATAGGCGAGAAACAGGTACATCACGAGAAGCGCAAGTATGGCAAAAGCAAATTCGGCCTGGAGCGCTTCGTGAACGGTTTTCTGGATCTTCAGAGCCTTTGGTTCCTGAGCAAGTTCGGCAAGAAGCCCATGCATTTCTTCGGCACCACCGGCCTGCTGATGTTCCTTGCCGGTTTTGTCATGACCGTCTGGATTATTGCATCCAAGCTTGTAAACCAGGCTAACGGCCTGAAGTTCCGTGCCGTAACGGACCAGCCCCTGTTCTACCTCGCACTGCTGGCCGTAGTGCTTGGCGTGATGCTGTTCCTGGCCGGCCTGCTGGGAGAGATGGTCGCCCGTTCCGCCCCTGAACGCAACTCATACAACATAAAGGAAGAATTATGACTATAGGTATCTGCAACGACCACGCCGGCGTGGAATACAAGAACAAGCTCGTCAAGTATCTTGAGGGCAAGGGCTACAAGGTTGTGAACTTCGGTACCGACACCGAAGATTCCTGCGACTATGCAGACTTCGCCCACCCTCTGGCGGAAGCCGTCGAGAAGGGAGACGTGGACAAAGGCATAGCCATCTGCGGCACCGGCAACGGCATGGCAATTACCCTCAACAAGCACCAGGGCATACGTGCCGGGCTGGCATGGAACACCGCGATCGCCCACCTGGTGAAGGAGCACAACCTGGCGAACGTGCTGGTGATGCCCGCCCGCTTCGCAAGCTACCGGATGGTGGTTTCTATGGTTCGTGAGTGGCTGGTGACCGAATTCGCCGGCGGCAGGCACGCAAGGAGGATAGAAAAAATACCGATGAAGTAGATTCTTCGCTGCGCTCAGAATGACAACAGCTGCGCTCAGAATGACAGGATACGGCCCGCTTTCGCATGACATCGACGACTACCCCGACGGCATCGTGCTGCCGGTCGACAAGCCGTACCGCTGGACCTCCGCCGACCTCGTCCGCAAGATAAAATGGGCCGCATGCCGGCACTTCGGGAAGAAGAACCTGAAGGTCGGGCACGCCGGCACCCTGGACCCGCTGGCCACCGGCATACTGCTGGTGTGCATAGGGCCCGCCACCCGTCGGGCAGAAGATCTGCAGGCATCTGAGAAGCAGTACCATGCCGGAGTGTGCTTCGGCGCCGTCACTCCTTCGTACGACCTGGAGAAACCAATTGACCGCTGCTGCCCGCTGGACGGAGTTTCGGAGGCCTCCCTGAGAGCCGTGCTGCCGCAATTCGTTGGAGAGCAGAAGCAGGTAGCTCCCCTCTTCAGCGCCAAGTCGGTGGACGGGGTACGCGCCTACGAGACCGCACGCAAACTGCTGAAGGAAGCGCAGGCACGCGGAGAAGCCTTCGACCCGGGGGACGTGCTGCAGTCGTCCCTCATCAACATTTACGGGCTGAAGTTGCTCCGGTTTGACGAGCGCTTCGACGCCCCGGAGCCCGTTCCCGCCACAGAAGGGCGCGGCCGCATCAACGTTGCGGATGTTCGCGGCTACGAGCTGAAGCACGCCCTGCTGCAGGTAGACTGCTCCAAGGGCACTTACATCCGGGCCCTGGCGCGCGACCTCGGAGAGGCCCTCGGAAGCGGCGCATTCCTCGGATCGCTCCGCCGCACGCGCAACGGAGGATATGACATATCGGAAGCCTTCAGCCTTGAGCAGGTACTGGAACTGTTGAATTAATTAAAAACGCAATTATATGAAAACGAGATTATTAGCTATCGTATCACTGCTTGCATGCGCATGCACTGCAAATGTTAACCAGGACCTCGGACAATACGACGTCACCGGGCCCGTAAGAGAGATATCCGTACAGAGCGACACCGTAGGGCTTCCCTGGACTGCCGAATTCAACCGCCTCGGGCAACTTGAGAAAGTAGTCGTCCGTAATATGGACGGGAGCGACAACTCGGTGAGGACATATCATTATAACTGCCGCAAACAGCTCACCAGAGTAGACGGAATTGCAACTGAAGATAACGAGATCCTTACTTACAAGTATAAGTTTGACGGCCGTTTCATCAAGGAATGCCATGCATACAATTCCGAGAATGAAGAGGTTTACAGCTGGATCCAGGAGAATGACGGAGAGCACGTAGTCCGTTACGATTACTATCATAACGGCGAACTTCAGTACTACGTGGTTAAAGAGTTCGACGGCGACAGCTACAAATCCTTCTGCCACTATGCAAACGGAGATTTGATGAGCATGGCGGAAGTGGACTTCTTCCAGGTTGAAGAGAAACCCACCCGTATTGTAGCGAAAGACGCAGACGCAATAATCGAGAGAGACGAGAACGGGCTGCCCGTCATGAGCCGCGGTACAGTTCTGAATTCAGTGGGTGCCTTGAGCGAACTTGACGACCCTGAAGCCTACCCCTGCCGCTACTACAGCTACGAATTTGACGATCACGGCAACTGGATCACCCGTTACGAGCGCAAAGAGCCCGACAGCCCTGAGGCCATCGTGCTGAAACGCACTATCATTTACTACTAGCATGAAGCTTAGAATCATTGCATCGGCGGCCCTGGTTCTGTTGGCCGCCTGTTCCCGGTATGACGCCGACCTGGAAAAATACGGGCTTTGTACCAAGGCCCGTGAAGTCACGCTCGAGTGCGACAGCCTGGAGTTCCCTTATACGGCCCGCTTCAACAGCCGGGGGCAACTGGAGAGTGTAGAGACACGCAATTTCGACGGTAGTTTCCGCTACCTGGAGAGCTACAACTACAACTCGAAAGGTGACCTTGAAGAAGTTGCGGAAGTCAATTCCGACGGCGAGCAGGAAGCCCGGTATGAATACGAAATGGACGGCCGTTTCGTGCGCGAATGCCGCATCTACGGTATGAACAACCAGGAAGTTCACCGCTGGGTACATGAGAATGACGGAAAGCATATTGTCAAGACAGACTACTATGCCGAAGGAGCGCCAGAATACGTAACCACTAAAGTCTTCAACGGGTCTCATTATACCGAGGAATCACATAACATGGAAGGAGAACTGCTTGATCGTGCCGAAGTGGACTTTTTCCGCAGCGAAAACCACCCTTCCCGCATCTGCGGAGAAGATTTGGACATAGAGGTTGCCTATAACGACAAGGGCCTGCCCGTCATGAGCCGCGGCGCCGTACTGAACTCGCGCGGCGAATTACAGTGGGTCTCCGACCTGGAAGACAATCCCGTCCGGTACTACAGCTATCAATACGACCGGCGCGGAAACTGGATAGTCCGCGCCGAACGTAAATCTCCCGACGGTCCCGACGGACTGATAATCCGCCGGACCATTGCCTACTAGAAATAGAACGCCTTGCTGAAGTCTTCCTGCCTGGTGATGTCTGAACACTTGAAAGTGTGCTGTACGTCACTGCCGGGCAGCTTCTGCGTCACCACCACCTCCCAGTCCGTTTCGGCGGAAGGCGAGCCGGAAGCGGGCTTGTAGTACCAGTAGTGGCTTGCTGTAGTTGAGCAGTAGCTGTCCGATGACTTGTTCTTCACGTTGTAATAGAAGGCACTCATGGCAATATTGGTGCTGGAGCCGTTGCTCAGGCGCTTGAAGTCGCCGATCTTCTCTCCGGTGCTCTTCTTCACAAGCTGAACGGTCCAGTAGGTGTCGTCATCGTTGAACAGTTCAGCCACGAAGGCCCCCTTGAGATTGGTGTTACCCTTGACCGTAAATGTATACGTGCCCACTTTTTGACTGGCAGTATACCAATTAAGGGGATATGCATTCTCGTAGTAGATATCGTTCCCGTCAAACACCCTGAACTGATAATCGGCGTCCCTTTTGGTTCCTTTGAAGTGCCAATCCTTGATATGGGCGCCTTCAATGTCATAAATGGTATAGCCGGAAGGCTCGCCTGTTACCGTAGAACTGCTGGTACCCGTCCACCATGCTCCGCAAGCAGAACCATGGATGTGCTCATAGATAGGCATGCCGCCCTTGGCTTTGTAAGACGTATGGATATAGTTCTGGGTATAATGCGTATGCCCTATCATGAGATGGGCCTCTTTAAATTCGGTCATAAGACGCATTACGTCCGGATGGAAATCGGTGGTATAGGTGCGGAACGGAATATGGCAGCAGATGAAAATCATCTTGTTTTCCTTATCCGGCACCAAAGCCAGATCCTTCTTGAGCCACTCAAGCTGCTCCCGGGTAAAGCCGTGACCATAGCTCCAGGTCTTGCCGTTGCTTCTTGACGAGTTTTTCTGGGAAGTAACTCTAATATCATCCAAAGAAACTACATGCACGTCTCCCCTGTTGAAGGAATAATCCGTCGGGCCGTAAAAACTCACAAACGTCGATGTTGCATTGTAGTCATCGGCGGCATCGTCAGATGTATCCGGTTTCAGTGAGTCGTGGTCATGGTTTCCTATGGTCTGGAAGAACAGTATATTCCACGCGCCGTTATAGACAGACGCCATTGATGAGACCATAATCTGCCACATATTGGTGCTGTCGAAGACTATGTCTCCGAGGGTCATGGCATACACGCTCTTCTTCCCTGCTACTGCTTGTTTAATATCCGGTATGGTTTCACCGGCATAGCGGTTGGCATTGGAGCTTGTGGCACACTGAGGGTCGCCAATTCCGATAAAGGTCCAGTTGTTTTCTTTTCCGCCCTCCAGTGGAGTGAGGGCAAAATCGGTTCGGATTCTGCTTCCATCGGGCTTTATGCTCTTATAGGTCTCCGGTTTGCTGGGATAGCCGCCAACCCTTATCTTATATTCAGAAGGCGTAGAAAAATAGATAATGCGGGTGAGGCTGTTGGACTTGAACTGATAGACGCCATTTGCATCAGTGGCTACACAGTCATAGCCGTCTGATACCACCACTCCGGGAATACCTTTGCCGGTAGAAGTATCACTGATCAAGCCGACGAGATCGTTCCCGTCCTGCAGTTCCGTTCCGTTTATTGCAGGCTTCCGAGGTTCCTCAGGATCGGGATCCGGCTCGGGTTCGACAGAACTGGAAAAGACCGTCACCTCTGAAAGCTTGTAGGAGATGACGCCTGATTGAGTCGGGTGGTCGAAGACCATTTCGTCGGCCGACTGTTCTACCAGAGTATACTTGCCCTCAAGGGACTCGAAGCGGTAATCATTACCAGAGCAGCTGACAGAATAGGTCTTTCCGTCGCTCTCGGAAAAGGAACTCTCCTCCTCATAAACCTTTCCATGGTAATATGTGGCAGCAGATATGCCGGACTTCAATTGTTTTACGATATAAGAGCCATTACCATTGAAAACATAAACCGCACTGATTTTCATTTCCTTCCAGCCGGAGCCTGTATTGCTGGCAGAAAAAGCCCATGTCCCGCTTATTGCTGCAGGAGAATACTTTTGTTCTTCCTCTTTTTCGCAGGAAACAAATGCCGCAGCGCAAAGAAGCACCGCGGCTAAACGTTTTACAATATCCATCAGAATTCCGAATAATCTGTAGTCAATACACCGCAGGCATAGACATTGGTCTTGCCGCTGCCAGGGATAGTCTGGGTTGCACGGACCTCCCAGTTCTTCTCGGAAGAAGGCTTCTTGGATGCAGGTACGAAATACCAGTAATGACTTGCCGTTTTATTCACCCACGTATCCGTATTCTTACCCAGTTCATTGAAGAAGTAAGAGGTAATGCAGATATTGCAGGAGCCTCCATTGGCCAGGCGCTTGAAGTCACCTATCTTGGTTCCGTTCTGGAACATCTCCAGTTTCCAGTTGGCATCGTCATCGTTGAACACCTCCGCCACGAAAGCATTCTTGAAGCTGGCGTTACCCTTAGCCGTGATGTTGCTGGAGCCGCCAACGTTGGATGAACGGTTCCATGCATATTCGTAACCGCGTGAACCGGTGTAAATCTGGTCTCCGTCGTACACACGCAGCTGATAGCCGGGGTCCGTCTTTGAACCGGTCAGGACCCAGTTGGTCACCGTATTGCCGTCGATTTCATAAACGGTATAGCCGTTGGGAGCGCCGGTAACGTTGGATTCACAACTCCACCATCCGCCGCAGGCTGCGCCGTGAACATGCTCGTAAATAGGCTTGCCGCCCCTGCAGACATATGAGGTATGGATGTAATTCTGCTGATAATGGGTGTGCCCTATCATGATATGGGCCTCCTTGAATCCTTTCAGCAGAGTGAGGACCTCCTTGTAGAATGCATCGGTATTGAAAGAAGAGCCGCCAGAGGTGGCGCCGGCACGCATAGGAATGTGCATGCAGAGGACGACTATCTTGTTGGCCTTGTCTGCCACCCTGTCAATATCTTCCTTGAACCAGTTGTACTGGATTTTGGTAAAGCCGCCGTTGTATCCCCATGTATAACGGTTGGGAGAAGAGTTGCTGGAAACCTTTGTGCACTGAATGTCATCCATGACTACTATATGGGCCTGGCCGCGGTCAAAAGAGTAATCCGTGGGGCCGAAAGTCTCGACATACTTGCCGGTTGCGTCATAATCGCTGTTCTGCTCAAGGGAATTATGGTCATGATTGCCTATGCACTGGAAAATGGGGAACCAGTTGCCGTTGTTGAGCTTCAGGTTGGACATGGTCTTTTTCATGCCTCCCCACAACTCGGTGCTGTCGAAAGTAATATCACCAAGAGTGATGCCGTAAGGATTAGGATAGCGTCCTTCCGCAGCGCCCTGATTCAAGGTAGACAGCATGCTGGGAACGGTCTCGGTGGAGTAACGGTTTATCTGGCTCGTATTCTGGCACTGGGGGTCACCTATCATGATAAGGGTGAACTTGTCCTCCACCGCCTGGGGCGTAAGTACGAAATCATTGCGGTTCACCTTGTTCTTGTCGAACGTCTTGGTAGAGTAGAACAGGGGCAGATGGGTGTCGGGGTCGAGAGGTATGGCATAATTAGCCGGGACGGAAAGGTATATCTTACGGGTGTACCGGTTTGCACTGAACTGGTACACTCCATTTGCATCTGTAGTATAATAAGCATAGCCGTCCGTTACCGGAATGCCGGCGATTCCTTTCCCGGTGCTGGCGTCGGAAACAAGGCCGACCGCCGTCATGCCTTCTTCAATATTTGTTCCGTTGATTACATCTACACGCTGATCGTCAGGAGTGGTCTGTCCTCCCCCGCCGGGATTGTCAGGATTAACCGGGTCACAGGAAAAAACAAATGCTGCGACGAGCAATACCGAAGAAACAAATCTGCAGGTTTTCATAAATTCAGTTATTGTGTTATATCTTGCAAATTTAGTAATTTCTCGGAATAAAATAAGAGGGGCGGCCGAAAATCGCCCGCCCCTCAGAAAGATCAATTAAGTCGGATTACTCCCAGCCGTAGTTCTGCCCCAGATTAGGGTTGAGAACCTGGTCTGCAACAGGAATAGGACGGCAGTACATCCTGTCTTCCCATTTAAGCTTGTAGTTGTATACCAGGAAGTAACCATTGCCTGCGGGCTCGAGAGACCAGCAGCTGTTGTTGGTACCTGTGATAGGATAGGCAGTTTCGGTACCCTTCTTGACAGTCTCGTTGAAGGTGTACTTCTCACCATTGAAGGTAAATCCGTTCTTCACATCGTCTGCAGTGAGCCACACGCCGGTCCAGCCGTTACCGTTGCCACCGCGACGGGGGATGATGTCGCAGATGCCCCAACGGTAAAGGTCGGGCTGACGGCTCTCGGCCTCGAAGCAGAGCTCGGTCACGCGCTCGCGGCGGATTTCCAGGGCGACAGCCTCGTTGCCGTCCGTGATATGCTGATTCTCAAGGCCTCTGGTATAGTAATCCTTAAGCCAGGGATCGGACTCAGCAGGATAGATGCTCTTGACACCGGCACGCTCGCGGAGAGCACCGACGGTCTGATTCCAGACGCCGACGTTGAACTCTCCAAGCTCATTGACGGCTTCGGCGTAGTTCAGCAGCACCTCTGCATAACGGATGATAGGAATGCAGTTCTCGTCCACACTGTTCTGCCAGTGGCTCTTGTCGGGCACGCACCACTTGATGATCATGTAAGCGGTCCAGCAGAAGGTACAGTTGATAGGCTGGAGAACAGCGCTGCCGTCGAGGTCCGCCACGGTATGGCCGGGACCGAGGATGGTCTTGGCCAGACGGGAATCACGTCCTTCGAACTCCTGGTTGATGGTCTTGTAATCGGAATCGATAGGTGTTCCGTCCACCTTCAGGAAGTGGTGGAGGAGCTCCTTGGTTCCGGAATACTGCTGGCCAAGGGTAGAAGAATTGAAGTAGCGTGTGTAAGCATGGCGTCCGTTGGACTCCATGATGAACACCTGTCCCCAAAGGACCTCGTCGGTGACGAGTTCCTTGCTGAGGAAGAGGTCGGACCAGTCGCCCTTGTACAGCTTGAAAGCTCCGGAATCGATAATGTACTTGGAGAACTGTGCAGAGAGCCGGATAAGGTCGTCCGGAGTCTCGTACTGATTGGTCCAAGGCATGTTGGTTGCAGGATTCACACCGTGGTTCTTACGGAAAGTTCCTTCGTAAAGGAGAATCCTTGCCGCCATGGCGTTGACGACATACTTGTCAACCTGGTTGCGGGAGTTCGGAGTAGTAGCATGTACGCGGTTGTCCACGTTCTCGCAGGCGAACTTGAGGTCCTCAACAATGTTGTGGAATACGTACTCACGGTCTTCACGCTGGCCGTAGAGGATAAGGGTATCCTGAGGCTGCACATAAGTGTCGATCCAAGGCACGTCGGAGAAAAGCTTGACCCGGGTGACATAGTGATATGCCCTCCAGAATCGGGCCAGACCAAGGTAATGGTTGTAAGTAGCCTCGTCAACCTTATCCTTTGCGTTCTTCTCCATGTTCACGATCATGAAGTTGATGCGGCGCAGCCATGTCCAGGTCCATGAACCTTGTTTGGCACCGTCCCACTGGGTATCGGCACGGAAGAAGTCCGTAGAAGTCTTGGTTGCGATAAGATCATTGTAGGCATCATCGCCGTCAGTCTCGGTATAGTCCGGCAGCCAGCTGTTAAGGAAGCCGTCGGTATACATCTTGAGCTCGCTCTCGCTGCTGAAATAAGTCTCGGCGTCGAATTCGTTCCAGGGAGTCCTGGTAAAGAACTTTTCGCAAGATGTGAGCGAGAACAGAGCAACGGCACAAATCGCTATATTGAATATCTTTTTCATAATCTCATCATTTTATTTAATGATACAAACAGCCACACGGTTGGACTCAGGAGATGCATTGACATCCTTGTCGCCACCGACGGAAGCAGAAATGATACGGCTTGCAGCAATACCTGCTTTCTTGAGCATATCGACAACTGCCTGTGCACGCTGTGCGGAGAGCGTACGGTTGATGTCGGAAGTTCCGGTACCGGAATCGGCATAACCGGTGATGGTGATGGTAGCCTCAGGATTGTCGTTGAGAATCTGGCAGATGCGGCCGAGCTTGAACGCCTCCTCGGGACGGAGTTCAGACTTGCCGATAAGGAAGAACAGGTCGTCGGTGAACTCGCCGGTGAGAGAAGAAACACGCTTCTCGACGATCTTCTCGACAGGAACCTCGACAATCTTCTCGACAACCTTCTCGACAGGAACCTCGACAATCTTCTCCTTCACGATTTCGCGAACGGATTCGCGGACATCGGAAGAAAGACCGGTAACCTGGCCAAGGGCACGTTTTGTGGTTTCGCCGAAGGTGAGGTTGAGGCCGGCAGTGTAGGACCTGAGCATAGGATAGCTGTAGCCCTGACCGATACCGCTCAGGCCGTAGTTGCTGGAGCTGTCGAAGTCGGTATCACCAAGGTCGATGCCTTCAGGATCGAAAGCCTGGGTGTACTTGAACATGGGAGACCATGTCCAGAGGTTCTCGAGGGAAACATATACCTTAAGACTCTCAAGACCGATCTTGCTCACGATCTTCTTGGGAAGGGTATAATCCAGAGTGAGGTTCTTGAGACGGATATATGCAGCGTTCTGCATGTAGTAGTCGTTCTCAACAGTCAGAGGACCTACGTTACGGTTGGCGCAGTAGCCGACTCGGCGGGTCCAGTAAGGATGCTTGTCAGCATTAGTGACCTCCCAGTAAGGATTGATGGAACCGTCCTCGTTGGTGTAGTTGATCTTCACGTAGTTGTCCCCGATCTGAGTCTTCATGACGCCCATGTAAGGACGGTTGTAACCGCCGTAGAACAAACCGGTTTCGCAGGAAGGAT
>CAMZEC010000059.1 GCA_947305645.1 uncultured Bacteroidales bacterium
GCTCCCACCCCCGGTGGTGGTGACAATACCGACTACAGCAAAGCGGAGGCCAAGACCGTTGCCGAATTCATTGCAGCGGCCGACAAGAATACATACTACAAGCTTACCGGCAAAGTCTCCGGCTTCAGCGCCAATTACTGCAGCTTCGACCTCGAGGATGCCACCGGCAAGATTTACGTATACAGCGTACTTGATTCCTATAAGGCCGAATGGGCTTCCAAGATTAAGAATGGCGGCACCATCACCATTGCAGGCAAGTACGATTATTATGAGATGAAGACCCAGCATGAGGTTGTCAACGCAGCCATCCTTGCTTTTGAAGAAGGCCAGGGCGGCGGAGGTGGCCAGACTGATTACTCCCAGGCTCCTGCTAAGACGGTTGCTGAATTCATCGCCCTCGCCGATACAGAGAATTATTACAAACTCTCCGGCAAGGTGGGCGGCAGCATCAATACCACTTACGGTAATTACGACATCACCGACGACAGCGGTACTATCTATGTTTACGGTACAGCTAACTGGAGTGAATGGAAAGACAAGGTGAAAGACGGCAGCGCCGTTACCCTTGCCGCCAAATTCAAGATGTACAACGAAAAGCCTGAAGCCGTAGATGCATACATTCTGTCCTGCGAGGGTGGCTCCGACAATCCCGGCGGCGGCAGTGGCAGCGGTGGCGGCGGGGAGACTCCCAGCGGCGAACCTACAGTCAAGGTTGACTTCACATCCGTAATGGATGCACTGCCTCAGGGCAGCAGCGCCGGCAAGCAGGACGGTACTTATACCTTCTCCGGCTATGAGTTCATTTTCCATGCTGCAGACAAGTTCTATCAGGCCAAGTCCAATGATCAGTACTATCTGCTCATCGGCAAGGCCAACTCTTATATCCAGTTCCCTGCAATAAGCGGAAAGAAGCTGGTTGCGGTGAAGTTCCTCACAGGAGCTGCCGCATCTGAGAACGTTATCGGCGACATTGCAAAGGCTGACGGAACCCGTCTGAATGTCAATAATGACAAGATGAAGAAAGGGACTGAGTATGTGTGGAACGTCAGTGGCGAAGCCGGCGCAGCATATCGCTTCGTCGTTACAAACGCTTACAACGCCCAGTTCCAGTATCTCTCGCTTTATTACGAATAGAAGGCATCTATGATTAGACGGCTGCTCATACTGAGTGCTGCTCTGGCAATTACGGGAACGCTTCTCCTCTCTTGTCAGCAGGAGGAGGAGCGTATACCTGTGCTGACGGTGCCCGAGACCATGATTACTGCTGCCGGCGGAACGCAAAAGGTTGTCGTGGCGGCCGAGAGTCCCTGGACGCTCAGCGTGGATTACCTGGACAAACAGGCAGGATGGATTACGATCAGTGCGGCATCGGGAAATGGTTTCGAGGACGTCACCCTTACCGTGGCCCCCAATGAATCGGATGTCCCCCGCAGTGCGAATCTCCGGCTCGACACCCGTTCCCATACCATCAGGCAGGGGGTGACACAGGCTGCCAGTGTGGCCCACAGCATGCCTGGATGGATGGAGCTTCCTGTGCCCCAGGACACCCCTGACCTGTATTTCTTCACCCACGACATGAAGGGCGGAAGGTACGTGAGCAATGCCGTCAGCGGCACGCGCAACTGGTCTTTCTACTGGGATAGCGTCAATTACGTTTCCCATTGGGTGGCGTACCCGCTCAATGCCAGCCTGCTTGAAGGTAACTATGGCCGCTATGACATCTTCATCAACGATCCTCTCCTGGACGAACTGAAGATGACGCAGCCTTACCTGACTAACGGCTCATATGGCGGAGGCTGGACCCGCGGCCATCAGATTCCGTCTGCAGACAGGCAGAAGGCCGACTCCAACAAGTCCACTTTCTACGCCACCAACATGACTCCTCAGCAGTACGACTTCAACGGGGAAATATGGGCAAGGCTGGAAGGAAAGGTCCGTGTCTATGCTAAAAACTGCGATACGCTTTATGTCTGCACAGGGTGCGATATACGTAGCCCCCAGGGCTATACCGGCAACAAGACAGGCGTTTCCGTTGCAATCCCGTCTGCATATTACAAGGCCCTGCTTCGCCGCAAGGGGAACGACTGGTCGGCAGTCGGATATTATCTGCCCCACTCCAAGGATATCTCCGGCAACGACTTCCAGATGTACTCCATGTCCATCGAAGCGCTTGAGAAGAGAACAGGCGTAGATTTCTTTGCGAATCTGCCTTCCTTCCTCGGAAAAGAAAAAGCTGCGGCCATTGAAAAGGCCGATCCCAACTCTACACTAAACAATTGGTAACCTATAAACAGAATGAGAAATATTTTATTCTCCGTATCCCTTCTTCTGATGCTCTTCTCCTGCGGTACCCAGGCGCAGGTGAATACCAGTGTCAGGGACGGTAAATCCTATGTGATTGGTTTTTATAACCTGGAGAACCTTTTCGACACATTCCACGACGAAGGCAAAAACGACTATGAGTACCTGCCGGACGGAGGCAACAACTGGACGGAGGCCAAGTATGCCAAGAAACTGCAGAACATGGCCAAGGTCATTGCCGAAATGAAAAAGGACAATGGCGTGTGGCACGCTGTACTGGGCGTTTCCGAAGTTGAGAACCGTCATGTGCTGGAAGACCTGGTGGCAGAGCCTGCAATAGCGGAGGCTAATTACCAGATTGTTCATTACGACAGTCCCGACCGCCGGGGAGTCGACTGCGCATTGTTCTACAGGCCGGAAGTCTTCAAGTTCATAACCAGCGAGGCGATTCCCTTCACTTTCGAGAACTCCCGTATAGACTGGAGCCAGTGGACCCAGGAAGAGAAAGATAACTTTAAGACGCGTGATGTTCTGATGGTCCGCGGTACGATAGACGGCGAGATGTTTGCAATCTTCGTATGCCACCTTCCTTCCCGTCTGGGCGGCAAAGGTGCTGACCTTCGCCCCCGCGGTGCCGAGATTGCGTACCAGCGTGCCATGGAGCTGCAGAAAGAGTTCCCCGGCATCAAGATAGTTGTTATGGGCGATATGAACGACAATCCCCAGGACGTGAGTATGACCGAGTATCTCCGCGGAATGGAGTTCAAGGACGGCCTGACCGACGAGGATTTCTTCGACCCGTTCCTGAGCATGATCAAGGCCGGCTACGCCTCACTTTACTATCAGGGCGGCAACAACATCTTCGACATCGTGATGGTGAACAACGCCCTTGCAAACGCCAAACCGGGAACCTTCGAGATTCAGCCCATAGTAAAAAAGAAATACTACGGACGCATATTTGTGAAGCCGTTCATGACCAACCAGAGCGGTCAGTACAAGGGTACACCCTTCCGTACATTCTCCGGCGGCGCCTTCATCGGCGGATTCTCCGACCACTATCCTACATACATCGTAATCAAGAAATAATATGAAAAAGATACTGCTCGCAATCGTTGCGCTCGCCGCGTGCCTCAGTCTCTCCGCCCAGGATATCACCGGCGGAGTACAGGGTATCATAGTCAACCGCAACGGCCGCCAGCCCATAGAGAAGGCTCAGCTGAACCTTTACCAAGGCGCACGTTTAGTCGCTGCCGCGGAAACGGGGGAAGACGGAAGCTTCTCCTTCTCGGGGCTCGAGAACGGCATGTACACCCTCATCATTTCGGCGCCGGAGTTCCTGGACAACCAGGTTGAGGTGAGCGTGATCGACGGCTACGTGAAGAACATGTTCAAGCTTTCGCTCACCGCTGCCCAGCAGGGCTCGGAAATAGACGATGACTCCTTCGCCGTCTTCGACATGAATGACTCGGGTTACAACGACAATCCCACCATCCTTTTCGGCAGCAACGACGTCTTCAACAACATCGCCGGATACAATTTCTCCTCCGTCCGTTTCCGCGCCCGCGGTTACAATTCCGAGACCCAGGAGGTTTATCTGGCCGGAGTCAAGATGAACGATGCCATTACCGGTTACGGTCCTTTCTCGTTGTGGAGCGGCCTTAACGAAGCCATGCGTTCGAAGGAAACCGTCAACGGAGTGGAGACCGCCGACGTTGCGTTGGGAAGCTACAACGGAGTCACCAATGTATTCGGTAATGCCGGCAGCGTGCGCAAAGGCCTTCGCGGCAGCGTGCTCACCAACAGCGCCCTCTACCGTCTGCGCCTCATGGCTTCCTATGCTACCGGTCAGATGGACAACGGCTGGGCTTTCGCAGCAAACGTGAGCGCCCGTCTCGGAGGTAACGACTGGATAGACGGCGTTTACTACCGTTCATTTGCGTACTATCTGGCCGCCGATAAGGTTATCAACGATGTTCATACCCTGCGCTTCGCCTTCTTCGGAACTCCCGGTCAGCGCGGCGCCCAGATGGCCTCCACCCAGGAGGTGTACGACCTCATGTACGACAATATGTACAATGCCAACTGGGGCTATCAAAACGGCCAGGTGCGCAACGCACGCGTGCGCAAGACGCATGAGCCCGTGACTTTCCTGCAGTGGGAATTCAAACCTTCCGACAAATTCCAGGGCAGCGCGACTGTCCTCTACCGCTTCGGCAAGAACGGTTATACTGCGCTTGACTGGTACAACGCCCAGGACCCTCGTCCCGACTATTACCGTAATCTTCCGTCATACTTCTACAACGAGAATCCGGACTACAAGAGGAACAACCAGGCCAAGGCGGTGGAGGCTTTCAGGTCCTGGTACAATGAAGATCCGGATGTGGTTCACATGAACTGGGACCGTATCTATCAGGTCAATTCCTTGTCTGCGGACGGACGGGCCAAGTATGTGCAGGAGGAACGCCGTACGGACCAGCAGGATTTGAACCTGGCGTCCAACTTCAAGTATCGTCCCCTGAACTGGATTACCGTCACCGGAGGCCTGAGCGCCAAGTGGAACAGAACGGAATACTATAAAGTCCTGGCAGACCTGCTGGGCGCCAAATACTTTGTGGACGTGGATAATTTTGCCGACAGGGACTTTGCTTCCACGCCCCATATGGCGCAGAACGACCTTCAGTATTACATGCGCCATGGCAAGGCGCGTACCCTGCAGGTGGGCGACAAATACGGCTATGACTATTATGCGCATATCCACAATTACGGGGCCTGGGCGAACGGAGAGTTCGACTTCGGCAACCTGGGAATAAATGTGGGCGCCAAGCTGGGCTACCAGCGCTTCTGGCGTGAGGGCCTGCTCGACAAGGGCCTTTTCCCCAGCAAGAGTTTTGTTGATCCCGTAACCGGAAATAACGTGGAACCCGTCAGGGATGCATCAGGCGAAATTATCAGCTCATACGGTAATTCCAAGAAGGTCGACTTCCTGACTTATGCCGCCAAGCTTGGTGTGAACTATGTGATAGGCGGAAACATGCGTGTTTACGGAAATGTGGGCTACTTCAACGACGCCCCTAACTTCAACCAGGTATTCCTGAGCCCCCGTACCCGTAACAGCATGGTGGAGAACCTCACTACTGTCAAGACTTTCGCCTCCGACCTTAACTGGCAGTACAGCGGCAACGGCATCAACGTCCGTGCAACCGTTTACTACACCACCATCAAGGACCAGAGCAAGATCATGAGTGCTTACGATGATGTACAGAACGCCTTCTCCAACTTCGCCCTCAGCGGAATCGACCAGCGTCACATGGGGCTTGAGTTCGGCTTCAAGATGCCTACCTACTTCATTCCCGACCTGAGCATTCAGGGCGTCGTAGCTTTGGGAGAGGCGGTTTACACCTCCAATCCCACCATGGTGCAGACACTTGACAACAGCGCTTCCCTGGTCAGCTACAACGGCACGGAGGTCATGAACGTTTCTTTCTGGAAATATCATCCTGTCTACCCGCGCGACGTTTACGGCAATATCCCCGAAGGCACTACACTTAACGACTATACCAAGTTGCAGTATCATTACGTGCCATCAACTCCGCAGACGGCAATAAGTCTCGGCCTGGCCTGGAATCACAACTACTGGTTCGTGGATGCAGATGTGGAGTATTTCGATCGCGCCTATCTGGACATGAACCCTCTTTACCGCACCGATTTCGCGGTTATGGGTCCTGACTACAAGGCTACTCCTGATGAAATCGAGTACATGGCCACCCAGGAGAAATTCGACCCGGCATTCCTGCTTAATTTCAATATAGGCAAGTCCTTCTACATCAAGCGCAAGTATCAGCTGGGCTTCTCCCTGAACGCCAAGAACCTGCTTAACAACCGTAACGTCAAGACCGGCGGATACGAACAGACCCGTGTCGTGGACAACACCGACAGCAAGAGCCGTTACTATCGCTTCGACTCCAAGTACTTCTACATGTCCGGATTCAACTACATGCTCAACATTTACTTCAGATTCTAAGCGCCATGAAAAAGTTACTATATGCTATTTCCGCATTTGCGGTTCTCGTTTCCTGCCAGAGTCTGAAAGAAGAATGGCAGCCTGTATTCACTTTCTCGTATGAGGACGGAAAGGCTTTCACTCCCGTGAATATGGACAGCGAGGTAAATGCGACCATCGCGGAGATCAAGGCCCTTTATACCTCCCACGGTGCTCCTGTCGAGATTCTCGACAACAAAATAATCAAAGGAGAAGTTACCACTTCCGACGAAGACGGCAACGTCTATCGCGAAATTTACATCCAGGACGCTACCGGAGCCATCTGTCTGAAGCTCGGACGCAGTTCTTCGTACGACGATTACAAAGTAGGCCAGATTCTCTATGTCAAGTGCCGCGGCCTGGTTGTAGGCGAGTATGGGTACAAGAGCGGCAATTACGGCGGCGCCGGTCTCCTTCAGCTCGGCCTTATGGGCGACGGCTGGGAGGAATACCTCAGCGGCCTGTCGGATACGGAACCTGAGTACGAAACATCGTACCTGGATCTTGCCCCTATTATCAACCAGCACGTTTTCCGCGGGGCTATACTTCCCGAGGCTCAGCGCGTTAAGCCCGTATCATTCACCGGAGCGGAGCTGACCGCCATGAAGGATGCCACCCAGAGTCCCGTTGTGAGCATGCTCACCAAACTGAGTGGCATGAGCTACGGTAATTCCGACAACGGAAAAGAGATATTCTGCCTCTTCTATCCCGACCCTAATCTCAACCATAGCAAGTATGAGTCTTGGAACCGTGTGTTCCTGTCATCTCCAAACACCCGTGCTAAAGGGGCTGATTACACCTTCGGCATCAATACCTGGTCGCTTACCAAGAACCGCTTCCTTACGCTGGCCCAGTCTGGTATCTGGGACGATGTGGAGATAGGCGACGGCAGCGGAGTAATAGGATCGGCATATACTTCCTTCGACAATTTCGGCTATGAAGAGCTGTACAAGGATGTTATTATCGCCCACCCCAATGCCCAGAGCGTGAGCCACTATTTCATGTACGACGGCGTGGAGGTCCAGGTGCGCACCAGCGGCTTCGCCCGCTTTGCCGATGAGCAAATCCCTGCCGATGTGCGCAATGGAAGCAAGAAGGTCGATATGGTGGGCATTCTCTCCCGCTATCAGGGCAGCGCGCAGTTTACCCTGCTCGATGTTTATTATTCCGGAACCACTGAAAGTCTGATCAAATGAAAAGAACCGTTCTGTCGATTATGGCCGTCATGACCGTGGCTGCTTGCAACAACACCAACATTTTTCTGCAGGAATGGGATACTCCTTACGGAATCCCTCCTTTCGAGAAGATAAAAGTGGCCGATTACATGCCGGCCGTGAAGGAAGGCATAAGGCTCCAGGAGGCGGAGATACAGGCCATTGTGGATAATCCCGATGCCCCAGACTTCGAGAACACTGTCGCTGCGCTCGACCGCAGCGGGGCAGTGCTGAACAAAGTGTCCAGCGTTCTCTTTAATCTCATTGAGTCCGACTATAGCGAGGAGCTTAACAAAGTGGTTGAGGCCGCCACCCCCATGGTATCCGCTCACAGTGACAATATCTTCATGAACGCAGGGCTCTTCGCCCGTGTGAAGGCCGTTTACGAGGCGGACCAGAGCGGTCTTACCCGTGAGCAGCAGATGCTTCTGAAGAATCTCTATGAGCGTTTCGAGCGCAACGGCATAGGTCTCGACGAGGCTGGGCAGGCGCGCATGCGTGAAATCAACTCTGAGCTTTCTACCCTCAACCTTACGTTTGCCAACAACCTGCTCAAGCAGAACAACTCGTTCAAGGAGGAGTTAGGCTTCTCCGTATCTTCTTACTACGACAAGATGGCATCCGAACCGGACCGCGCCCAGCGTGAGAAGATATTCCGCATGTATTCCAACCGTTGCAACAACGGCGACGAATATGACAACAAAGCCGTCCTGCTTCGCGAGCTGGAACTCAACATCGAAAAGGCCAAACTGCTTGGCTACGATTCTCCGGCTGCTTTTATTCTGAGCTCGAAGATGGCGCACGACCCTGCTACGGTGGATGCTTTCCTCGCCGGTATTATGGATGCTGCGATGAAGCGTGCCCGCGAAGAGGTGTATGACATGCAGAAGCTTATGAACGAGGATGTGGCTGCCGGTCTGCTGCCCGCTGGCTCCAAAATTGAGCCCTGGGACTATCTGTATTATGCCGAGCGTGTCCGCAAGGCCCGCTACGACCTCGACGAAGCCCAGGTGTCCGAGTACTTCAAGATGGAGAACGTACGTGCCGGCGTCTTCGGCAACGCTTCCCGCCTCTACGGCATCAGCTTCGAGCCTCTGGAGGGCATTGCCCTCTACAATCCGGAGGCCGAAGCGTTCAAGGTTGTAGATTCCGACGGCTCTCTCATCGGTGTCATCATTACCGACTATTATCCTCGCGACAGCAAGAGGGGAGGGGCCTGGATGACCAACTTTGTGGAGCAGTGTGAGGGTGTGCGTCCCGTCATCGTCAATGTGGGTAATTTCAACAAGCCTACCGAAGATACTCCGGCTCTCCTGACTATCGACCAGGTAGAAACTATGTTCCACGAGTTCGGTCATGCCCTGCACGGACTGCTCAGCCAGTGCAAGTACCAGGGCACGAGCGGTACTTCCGTCAAGAGGGACTTCGTGGAGTTCCCTTCGCAGGTTAACGAGAACTGGGCTTTCGAGCCCGAGGTGCTCGCCACCTATGCTTTCCATTACAAGACCGGCGAGGTGATTCCTGCCGACCTGGTGGCGAAGGTGCAGGCGGCCGCCAATTTCAATCAGGGATTCACCACGGGCGAGCTGTGTGCCGCCAGTATCCTGGATATGAAGTGGTACGAGCTTTCCAGCGTGGAAGGTATAGACGTAGGGGAGTTTGAGGCCAAGGTCTGCAAAGAGATGGGCCTGATAAACGAAATCATTCCCCGTTACCGCAGTACTTACTTCAACCACATTTTCGGATCCAGCGGATACAGCGCCGGCTATTACAGTTACCTCTGGGCGGAGGTGCTCGACAAAGACGCCTTCGAGCTCTTCAAGCAGAAGGGTATCTTCGATCCCGAGACTGCCATGAGCCTGCGCCGCAACGTCCTCGAGATGGGCGGCAGTGAGGAACCCATGACGCTCTACCGCCGTTTCCGCGGCCAGGATCCCGACCCCGGAGCCCTGCTCCGTGCCCGCGGGTTGAAATAGCGCCCGTCCCGGGTGCAAACGAGGCCGTCCTGCACACGGGACGGCCTTTTTTTCGCCCTTCGGGTGCAGAAAGAGCCCGTTTGCAAACGACATTTGGTATCGGCTATTTGGCCATAGGGAACATCTCTTCCAATACTTTGGGATCCATTGCGAGAATTCGTCTAATCTGATTATTCCCGGCGTGGTAATTAAAGTGTAGATTACGTGCGATTTCCTTCTTTGCATTGTTTGATATCTTTGAGGGTGAGTCGCAGTTATACTCTTTCTTTACCAGTTTGCAGGCCAAAGCAAACATTTCCTCGTCTGTTACACACTCAGAATCACCGAGAAGAGCACTGAATTCAGCATATGCTTCATAATTCTTTGAAAGTAAGTTGAAGTATTGATGAGCATCTCTAAAAAAAGCCTGGCCGTTTTTCCAATCGCAAAAACTTTCCGGGCTGATACACCCATTCCTAATAGTATAATTATCTGGTAAAGAAAGACATCGGCTATTAGTTAACAGGCGTTTTTCCCTATAAGCCAATTCGTTATACTTATGATGAGTTAGGTTTTCCACAGCCTGCCCGAAATATAGGCATCCACTACCCCAGGGACTAGAATATGGCGTTTGCGAAGAATCAATCACATATTTATTTCGATGTGTATAGACAATGTTGTTCCTTAATGATTGCAATGATGTGATCGCGAGAGGCTGACAAATGAAATCAGATAAATCAATATGCCTGCCTCTTCCAGTAGAGTAACGCTTTAGGCGTTTTGCGAACAGGCGTAAATTATCTGTGCACTGTTCTGATGATGGAGCACTGACTATCTCATGAATGTGATTGCTCATAATCTGGAAGGCATACACTTTGAGACCGGTCTCGAGAGCACAAATAGCTGTAAGAGTCATTCCGAAGCGATAATCGTCCGGACAAGTAAATAATAATTCTGTAAGGTTACCAGGAGTGGCAATGTGCCAGAAAGGGCCGTTTTGATCAAAGAGTAGCTGGCAATATGACTCTTTGTCAATGAAAGAGAAGTTCTTCATAGTTAATGATCTTTTCACAAAGATGTCAATTATTTTAATTCTTCGCAATTATTTTTTAGATTTGCAACCGCAATATCTCGAACGAGGATTGTTGACATATACCAAATAGCGTTTGCTATTTATTCGGAACACTCAAAACTTGGCAGTTTTATAAATCAACTCCGGATAAGTCAGTAAACGTCCGCGCTTTGCGTGGATGTGACTTTTCCGTTGATAGGTTTGCCAAGACCTTGAGTGTGGATTATGAACATCCACGCTTTTTTGTGTCTTGGTGGACCTCCGCGTAAGTCGCTTTCGCTGTTGGAAAACAAACGAAAGCGCAGCTTATGGCCACAGTTGGAACTATACTCTTTACTATACTTGCTCTTCTCGCTTATACGGGAGACGATGAAGCGAAAGTCAAACCTATATACGACATCGACTTCAAGTACCTGTTCCACAACAGGGAATTCATGTACTCGAAGGACGCGTATTCGGCATCAGGGACATTCAACGGAATGCTCCTGACCCCTTCCGTCGGCCTTGACTACAACACCGGAAACATCGAACATAATTTCCGCCTGGGATATGAGTTCCTGTATAACTGTGGGGAACACAACTACAGACAGATACCCCAAGAACCCATAGCATACTACAAGGCCACCCGCAGGACGGATCTCGACGAAATGTCAATCACCGCTGGAATCTTCCCCCGTTCCTTCATCTCCGAAGAATATTCCGAGGCGGTATGGTCCGACTCCCTGAAGGTATACGACCGCCAAATAGAAGGGCTGCTGCTGAACTACCGCAGCGAATTCTTCCGTGCGGAGCTGGGCTGCGACTGGATGGAACTGTACGGAGACAACCACCGAGAGCGGTTCAATATTTTCACTTCCGGGTACATGTCCCTGCTTAATGCCCCTTCGGCGGACGGACGCAGTGTCTTCGACCTGTCACTGGACTGGGAAGTGAATTACTTCCACTACGCAAACTACTATTACACACCGGGAGAGATCGTCACACCGGGCGTCGCCGACAACGGCTTCATCAATCCATACGTCAAAGCGTATTACAATACGGAAAAACTAAATGCAAGAGCGTATATCACCGCCGGAGCCATGATAGGATACCAATGGGAAAGACGCCAGCAGGAAAAAGCCTCCATGCCTCTCGGCTTCCAGTCCGTCGCCCTGATCCGGATAAAGAACTTCCACGTGAAGAACACCCTGTACGTGGGACAGGACCAGCAGCCGCTGTATCGGCTCCGCGACATGGACGGAAACAAATACTGCAACAACCTCTATTTCAGCCAGGCATTCTACCGCGCCTCGTTCTTCGACAAGATAGAGACCGCATGGGACAAGCAGATAGGGAAGTACCTCACCCTGAGCCTCGGAGCGGACGTGTATTTCCTGGAACAGGGATTCGCCGGCTGGGTACAGACATTCGGACTCAAATTCGACTTCTGTAACGCACGATAACATGGAAGAAGTAAAAGCACTCTACGTAGGCCCGAGCAAGATATTCAAAATCCATTTTGGAGAGAATCCGGCCACGGTTACAGCAATAACCCCATACAAGGAACAGATGCCGAACGGAGAAATAAATCTGTATGGACAGAATATATGCACGGTCAAGATTGACGCCCTAGGCCGCTCGTTTCTCATTCCGGAAAGCGACCTGAAATTCGTCAACGGCTAACCTGCGCTCGTAGGCGGCATGGACGGGGCGCGATAACATCGGTTTTGCACCCAAAATACACTGTATCTACAGTTTGGGGTGCGAATCATGGCATTTTGCACCCCGCCAGGGGGTAACGTGTAGCTCGAAGAGCCGCTGATTGCTAGAGCGTCCCCCGAGGGGAAGGCGGCCTCAGCCGCCA
>CAMZEC010000060.1 GCA_947305645.1 uncultured Bacteroidales bacterium
GACGGCGAGGGCGACGTGCTCATGAAGGGCCTCTGCTCCACCGACAAGTTCCTCCGCGCTATCCTGAACAAGGAGACCGGCCTGCTGCCTCCCAAGGGCCTGCTCAGCCACGTCAGCGTGGTGGAGAACCCCAACTATCCCAAGCTCATCTTCTTCTCCGACATGGCCGTTGTGCCTCTGCCGGACTTCCGCCAGAAGGTGAAGATTTCCGGATTCCTGCTGGGCGTTGCAAAGTCGTTCGGTATCGAGAAGCCGAAGATCGCTTTCGTAGCCGCTTCCGAACAGATGCTCGATTCCATGCCCGCCTGCATCGAAGGTGCCATGCTCGCCAAGATGTGCGACCGAGGCCAGATTCCCGGATGTATCGGCGACGGCCCTCTGGCCCTCGACGTCTGCATCGATCCCGAGTCCGTTCAGATCAAGAAGCTCAAGAGCGAAGTCGCCGGCGACGCCGACTGCCTCCTCTTCCCTAATATCGAATCTGCCAACGTATTCTGGAAGACCAACAGCAAGCTCTGCGTCGGCGTACGTCAGGCCGGCATGCTGGTGGGTACCACGGCACCTTGTATCCTCGCTTCCCGCGCAGACAGCGTGGACACCAAGCTGAACTCCATCGCCGAGGCGGTGATGTTCGTCAGCAAGTAGCATGCATTTGCTGTCATTCTGAGCGAAGCGAAGAATCTTACATGCATACAAGGGAAGAGAAACTTCAAGCGTTCGGGCGTCTGTTAGATATAATGGACGCCCTTCGTGAACGCTGCCCCTGGAACGCCGAGCAGACGATGGAGAGCATACGCCGCCTCACTGAGGAGGAGGTGTATGAGCTGAGCGATGCCATCATGAAAGGGGAGAGCTCGGCTGTTTCCAAGGAGATTGGCGACCTTCTGTATCACATGGTGTTCTATGCCAGGATAGGGCAGGAGCAGGGTGCGTTCGACATAGCCGACTGCATAGACAAGGTGTGCGAGAAGATGATCTTCCGTCATCCGCACGTCTTCGGGCCCGACGCTGGCAAGGAGACGTCCGCCAAGGAGATAGCCGATACTTGGGAGCTCGTGAAAGCAAAAGAGAAGGGCGGCAACAAGACGGTCATGGAAGGCATCCCCGATGCCATGCCGGCCCTGCTGAAAGCAATTGCCATGCAGGAAAAGGCCCGCGGCTGCGGCTTCGATTGGGAGAAGCGGGAAGACGTGTGGGATAAGGTCCATGAGGAACTCCGCGAAGTGCAGGAAGCGGACGACGAGCACAGGGCAGGAGAGTTCGGTGACCTGCTTTTTGCGGTCCTGAACGCATCCCGACTTTACGGGGTGGATGCCGAAGCGGCGCTTAATGCAACCTGCACCAAGTTCCGCCGCCGCTTCACATATCTCGAAGAGCAGACACTGAAGAAAGGGGTCAAGTTTTCAGACCTGACCCTTGCCCAGATGGACGCTATCTGGGACGAAGCTAAAGCCAAGGGCTTATAATCCTATTGACCGTAAGTGGCCTTGGGACCGTGCATACGGAGGTAATGCACTTCCTGAAGTTCCGGCTGGCACTTTGCGTGAGGGTTGAGGTCGAGAGTTATGTATGCCATCTTTGCGGCCTCTTCCAGAACTGTGGCATTATACACGGCCTTGGCGGCGTTTTCTCCCCATGTAAAAGGACCGTGGCTTCTTACCAGTACGGCCGGAGTAATGTTAGGATCAAGACCCTCGAAGCGGCGTACTATAGCTCTTCCCGTCTCTCTCTCATAGTCGTCCATCATTGCCGCCGCATCCATTGGATCCGTACAAGGTATAGAGCCGCAGAAGCAATCTGCATGAGTCGTACCAAAACACGGCAAGTCCAGGCCGGCCTGCGCCCATGCTGTGGCGTATGTTGAATGAGTATGGACAACGGCACCTATACTCGGAAATGCTTTGTAGATTTCCAAATGAGTCCGGGTATCGACAGAAGGTTTCATCCACCCTTCTACCGCTTCCCCATCCATATTCACGACGACTATATCCTCTGCTCTCAAGGTGTCGTAATTCACCCCGCTCGGCTTAATCGCAACCAGTCCGCGTTCCCGGTCAATCGCCGAGACGTTTCCCCAGGTGTATATTACCAGCCCCCTGCGCACCAGCTCCAGATTGGCCTCCAATACTTGTTCTTTGAGATAATACATATCAGATATTCTTTATTTACTGAAGAAAGAAAAGTGCACCCGGCCGTAGCAGCGCTCTTTCACGAACAGCGGGTGCTCTTTGAACGAGTACTCGCCTCCGTGCTCCAGGATGAAATAGCACCCGGGGTGCAGTATATCCAGGGAAAGTACTTTATCCGGAATGCCGTCCAGGCCTTCCAGGGCGTAGGGAGGGTCTGCGAAAATGATGTCGAACTTCTCCCGGCAGATGGGCAGGAAGTCGAATACGTTGGAGTGTACGGCCGTTACGTTCGGCAAGCCAAGACGCGCAGCTTCGCGCTTGATGAACATGGCGTTGTCCCTGTTCATCTCTACGCAGTACACCCGTGCGGCTCCGCGGGAAGCGAATTCGTAAGAGATGGCTCCGGTGCCACCGAACAGGTCCAGCACCTTCAGATCCTCGAATTCGTATTCATTTCCCAGAATATTGAACAAACCCTCGCGGGCGAAGTCCGTAGTCGGCCTCGCCTTGTATCCCATAGGGGGATAGATTGTCTTGCCTTTGAGCCGTCCTCCGATTATCCTCATACGCATTCCACAGCTTTGAAGTAGCGGTAAAGAGCCATCTCTTCATCTGCCGACAGGGCGTGCCGGAAGCGTATTGTGGTTACTTCGGGGTTAAGTTGCAGGGACTTCATGGCCAGGAAGATATAGTACTGGGCTGTGACGAAATCGGGGGCAGCAAATGAATTGGCAAGAAGCAGACTTTTGCCCTGCGCAATAGCCAGCGACAACTCGCCGTCCTTCCATGAGCACAGCAACTTGTTGTACTCGCTGCAGGCGGGCAGCTCCTGCAGAATATCAAAAATCTCCGGCGGCGCGACGGCGTCACCGGAGACACTGTAAATCAAAACTGCCGAAAAGGCGGGAACCTCTTCGTATTCAACCTTGTCTCCGTCTTTCAAGACCGCAACTTCGGCCAGCGCCTCACGCGCAGCCTCCGGTCGGAAGAAGTTTAAAGGGACAAGGGTGAACACATCGACTACTCCCAGTTACCGGCGTTGTTGTTCGGAGCCACGAGGCTGCCAACCTGCAGACCTTCGTACTTGTTCTGGTCGCGACGGTCGGCGTCCAGGTTGATTCTCAGCTGGTTGTCCATACCCTTGAGGAGAAGCTTATAAGGCATCTTGGCTTCGAAGAGGGGCACGGGAACGCCGGAGACCATACGGGTGTCGGCATCCATCTCCACGGGTGCACCGCCGGAGAAAGGAATGGTGGCGAGAGAGTCGATGCAGAAGTCGTCGCGGCGGAGGAACAGGGTGTCCTTCACGGGAATCTTGGTCACGACGGAGAACACAAGGTTCTTGTCTCCGGCCTCATACATCTCGAGCAGCTTCTCGGGAGTGATCTTCTTGTTGGCCTTCTTGATCTTCTCGGTGTGAGCCCATGCGACGGAGTCGTCGGCGGAACCGACCTGCATCACAACCTCCATCTTGCCGCTCTCATAGAAATTCTTGAGGGAGTCGATGGTGGACACATATTTGCCGTTCACGCTCTTGTAAGCGACCTGAAGGGTGCGGATGTCCTTAAGGCGCTGGATAGCAACAGCTTCACGTTTTTCTTTCTGCTTGTTGAAGTTCACAGGCTTCATGATGCTGCTGTAGATGGCGAAGACGAGTCCGGCAATTGCGCACAGAAGGAGAACCTCCAAAACGATCTTTAATGCTTTGTTCATTGTATGTATTCTAATTTGTTTCCAAAGTCGGACAAAGTTAAAAAAATGATTTATGAAATGCAATAATATTGTTAAATTTGCATCGTGGATAGGGCAAAAGATATTGCATTGTTGAATTCCTGGGTAGACGGGGCGAAGATAATCACCACCGTCACCCACGCGCGCCCCGACGGGGATGCAGTGGGCAGCAGTGCCGGAATGGCAAGCTATCTTGCCTCCTGCTGCGGTAAGGACACGGCGGTACTCCTGCCCGACCCGGTGCCGGAGAACGTGGCATTCGTACTGGAAGGCATAAAGACCGTCACAGATAAGGACGAAGCTGCCCGCAGGCTGTCCGTGACCGATCTTCTGATCTGCCTGGACTTCAATGTTTTATCCCGTGTCGAAGGGCTGGAGGAACTGGTGCGTGCGTACAAGGGTCGCAAGGTGCTGATCGACCACCACGAGGAGCCTGATGCCGCTTCTTTCGATCTTTGCATCAGCGAAACCCACATTTCCTCCGCCTGCGAGCTTTTGTACCAGGTGCTTATGGGCATGCCGGACATAGCCGGCGAGCCGTCGAAACTGCCGGAAGCTTCCGCACGCGCGCTGATGACCGGAATGACTACCGATACGAACAATTTCGCCAACTCCGTATATCCGGGTACGCTGCGGATGGCCTCCGGGCTGCTTGCGGCCGGAGTGGACCGTGAGGACATAATCGACCGCCTCTACCACAGCGAGCGCCCCAACCGCCTGGCGGCTATGGGAGAGATGCTCTCCGAACGCATGCGCCTCCTGCCGGAGGGAGGAGCCGTCATCATCCTGCCTCAGTCCTTCTTCGACCGCCACGGTCTGCTGGACGGCGAGACGGAGGGCTTTGTCAACCTTCCCCTGTCCGTCAAGGGCGTGCGTTTGAGTATTCTGGCCCGAGAAGACGGTGGTCAGTTCCGGGTGTCTATCCGTTCCAAGAGGGGCACGTCGGCCCGTCTGCTGGCGAAAAACCACTTCCACGGAGGCGGCCACGAGCAGGCCTCCGGCGGCAGAATCCTCATGCCGCAGGACATAGCGGATGCGTCCGCGGCCGAAGCTTACGTTACAGATATAACGGCACGGTTCCTGCAAGAACAAGTTGCCGTCTGAAACCGAAATGAAAAAGATTATCATAATAGCTCTCGCAGCCCTTTGCCTGTGCGGCTGCGGCAAGACCAAAACCTCGAGCGACAGCGAGGCTACCAAGAGATACCTGGAGGCCTGGGTGCATGTGCAGAAGCAGAAGCATCCCGAGTATCTCTGGACGCAAACCGGTCTCGGCTCATGGGTCCTTGAAGAGACCCAGGGAAGCGGCAGCCAGGTGGGTGAGTTCACAGACTCATTATACCTCCGTCTCAACTACAATATCTACGATCTGGACGGCACCGTTCAGTCTACCACTTATGTCGGTATGTCCCAGCAACTTGGCTCCTATGACGAGACCTACTACTACGGGCCGGAAACGATGTATGCCAAAGGCATGTATGCCGGCGTGGAGGAGATAATAAAAGGGATGAGGAAAGGTGGTCGTTGCAAGGTTCTGATTCCTGCGTGGCTGATTACGTATAACCGCTACGATACGGCTGACGGTTATTTGAAGCAGTCTTCGGACGATATCGGCTCGACCTCCATCTATGAAATAGAGCTGGTCGACAGTTTCGAGTATTTGATGCAGTGGAGTGCCGATTCTCTCAGCCGCTATCTGGTGGCTAATTTCCCTTCAAAATATGGAACGGATCCTGTAAAGGCAGCTGCAGATTCTTCCGGTGCTTTCGGCTTCTACTACATACGTACACAAGCCCCCTCAGAGGAAGTCGAGCTTAAGGATACCACGGTGTATATCAATTATATAGGCCGTCTGCTCAACGGGCAGGTGTTCGATACTACAATCAGGGATACCGCCATTCGTTACGGGTTGGACAGAGACAAAACCTATGCTCCTGTATCCATTAGTTACGGAGACGGATGGTCTAAAGTTACCATGGGCAGCGAAAGCACCAAGGTGATTGCCGGTTTCGCACGCACCTTGTGCAAGATGGGCCCTTACGAAAAAGGCACCGGCGTTTTCATCTCCAGCCTGGGATATAGCTACAGCGGCTCAGGGTACAAGATTCCGGCCTATTCTCCTCTGCGCTTCGACGTGGAACTGGTTGACAATCCCAACGATTAGCAGCCATGGCAGACAGTTCGGCCGCCCCGCTTGAGCTCGGAACAGAAAGCATAGGAAAATTGCTTCGTAAGTTCGCCGTACCGGGTATTATAGCCCAGACGGCGGCTTCTTTGTACAATATGGTGGACAGCATCTACATCGGGCACATTCCCGAAGTGGGCTCGTACGCCATTTCCGGCCTTGCCGTCACCTTCCCGCTGATGAACATCAGCATAGCACTCGGTACTCTGGTGGGAGTCGGCGCAATGACGCTGATCTCCATCATGCTTGGGCAGAAGAACTACGATGCGGCAAGCAAGGTGTTGTCTAACACATTGACCCTCAATGTGATCATAGGCATACTCTTCACGGTGGTAGCTCTTGCTTTCCTGGATCCGATACTTTATTTCTTCGGAGCCAGCGAGAACACCATACCGTTCGCCCGGGACTATATGACCATCATTATCCTGGGCAACACTTTTACTCATCTGCTGCACGGATTCAACGGCATTATACGCTCCTCCGGTCATCCGAAGACCGCCATGGGGCTTACCCTGTTCACGGTTATTTCCAATGCCATTCTTGATCCTATCTTCATCTTTGCCCTGGGCCTGGGCATCAAGGGCGCCGCTCTTGCTACCGTAATCTGCCAGGTACTTGCACTCACGTACACTCTCAAGTTCCTTGCAGACAAGAAGCACTTCCTGCATTTCACCAGGCCGGTATTCCGCCTGGAAGCCAAGATAGCCAGGCAGTCCCTTGCGATTGGAGTCGGTCCCTTTATGATGAATGTGGCGGCCAGCCTGGTTGCCCTGTTCGTCAACCAGCAGCTTCGCAAATACGGCGGCGACCTGGCAATCGGTGCATATGGCATTGTGAACCGCTTCGTAATGCTATTCGCCATGATCTGCATGGGCTTTAACCAGGGTTTGCAGCCTATTGCCGGCTACAATTACGGTGCACGTCAGTACAAGCGCGTCAGGGACATATTTGTGCTTACGGCCAAATGGGAAGTGTTTGTAACTACGGTTTGCTTCCTCATTTCCATGTTCATACCGGGAGCTGCCGTCGGCCTTTTTACCAATGATCCCGAGCTTTCGGCGCTGGCCGTCAGGGGCCTTAGAATCAGCGTGGCAGGCTTTGCTCTGGTTGGCTTCGGCATGGCTTCCGGCAACTTCTTCCAGTGTCTCGGTATGGTCAAGAAGTCAATCTTCTTGTCGCTTTCGCGTCAGCTGCTGTTCCTGCTGCCGTTCATCTACACCTTGCCATTATGGTTCCAGGAGACGGGCGTATGGATCAGTTTCCCTATCTCTGACATGCTCAACATAATTGTGTCGGCGATATTGATTGCAGACATTTTCAAGAAATTCAAACGCCTCAAGGACGGAGAGGACGCCTCTTCCCTTGGTGGTGCCGTATAGTGCTATGGATAAGAAAGTTATCATTACCATCGGACGTCAGTTCGGCAGCGGCGGCAAAAGGGTCGCCTCTGCGATAGGGGAACGGCTAGGAATTCCGGTCTACGACCAGGAGCTGATAGACAGCGCCGCCAGGAAGAGCGGCCTCAGCCCGGAATTTCTGAAAAAATCGGACGAGCATCGTCACCTTTTCGGGCTCGGCGGCATCCTGGGCCTCGGCCGCTTCTGGCACAACCCGGGCAACCTGATGGACGACAACGAGCTCTTCCGTATCCAGAGCGAAGCCATACGCGACCTGGCGCAGGAGGGGAATGCCATCTTCGTCGGGCGTGCATCCGATTATGTGCTCAGGGACATGGAGACCGTGGACGTATTCATCTGTGCGCCCATTGAGGTTCGCAAGCAGAGGGTGGCGGAACGCCTCGGCATCACGCCTCAGGAAGCGGAAGAAGTAATAGTTAAGAACGACAAAATCCGCAAGGATTATTACGACCTGTTTACCCTCGGCGACAATTGGGGCGTGGCGTCCAACTATGACCTTTGCATAGATTCTTCGCTGCTCGGTATAGAGGAGACGGCGGATCTCATCATCAGATTCTGCGAAAAATACTTATCTTTACAAGATAAATAACGACTGAATGATTACCCAGGAACAAGTAAAAGATTTAGGACAGCGTACCGACGCCCTTCGCAAGTATCTCAAGATAGACGATAAGCGTGCGAAAGTGGAGGAAGGCGAGAGCCAGAGTCAGGTGCCTGGCTTCTGGGACGACCCTAAAGAGGCGGAGGCGTTTCTCAAGAAGCTGAATTCCGTTAAGTCCTGGGTGACCTCTTACGACAAGCTGCGTTCGCAGGTGGAGGATTTGGACGTGCTGCTGGAGCTGGATCCAGAGGGCCCGGACACTGATGCCGCTTTCGCAGAGGCCCTGAGCGCCCTGGAAGACCTTGAGCTGAAGAACATGCTGGGTGCGGAGGGTGACAACCTGGGCGCCGTGCTCACCATCAATTCCGGAGCCGGCGGTACCGAGGCCAACGACTGGAGCGCGATGCTCATGCGCATGTACGTCCGCTGGGGCGAGCGAAACGGCTATAAGATGACCACCACCGAGCTGATAGAAGGCGACGAGGCCGGCATAAAATCCTGTACCATTCAATACGAGGGCGATTATGCCTATGGTTACCTGAAGGCCGAATCCGGCGTGCATAGACTGGTCCGCATTTCGCCCTTCAACGCCCAGGGCAAGCGGCAGACGACCTTCTCCTCCGTTTTCGTTTATCCCCTGGTCGACGACAGCATCAACATAGAAATCAACCCCTCCGACATCGAGTGGGATACCTTTCGCAGCGGCGGCCACGGCGGCCAGAACGTCAACAAAGTCGAGACCGGCGTGCGTGTGCGCCATATTCCTACCGGCATCACGGTAGAGAACACCGAGACCCGCAGCCAGCAGGACAACCGCCAGCGGGCGCTGTTGATTTTGAAGTCGCGCCTCTACGACATCGAGCTCAAGAAACGCCAGGAGAAGCAGGCGGAGCTCGAAGGCCAGAAGAAACGCATCGAGTGGGGCAGCCAGATACGCTCTTACGTGCTGCACCCTTACAAGATGGTCAAGGACCTTCGTACCGGCTGGGAGACCGCCGATACCCAGGGCGTCCTCGACGGCGACATCAACGCCTTCATGAAAGAATTTTTAATGAATAACTAAGATATGGCAGAATTCAAGTATGCGCCGATGTTTCAGCTCGGCCCTGACACTACTGAGTATTATAAGATTCCCGGATCAGAGAAGCTCGTAAAGACCTCCAAATTCGGGGGGCACTGCGGATGCGGGGGCAAGACCATTCTGGAAGTTTCGCCGGAGGCTCTTACGCTGGTGGCCCAGCAGTCTTTCCACGACTGCCAGTTCATGCTGCGCCGTGCCCATAACGAGCAGGTTGCAGCCATCCTCAAGGATCCCGAGGCCTCCGATAATGACAAGTTCGTTGCCCTGCAGTTCCTGCGCAATGCCGAGACGGCCGTCAAGGGCGTGCTCCCGTTCTGCCAGGACACCGGTACCGCCATCATCCACGGAGAGAAGGGCCAGCGTGTATGGACAGACTTCGAGGACGAAGAGGCGCTCTCGAAAGGCGTGTTCAACTGCTACACACAGGAGAATCTGCGTTACAGCCAGAACGCCCCGCTGAATATGTACGACGAGGTCAACACCAAGTGCAACCTCCCCGCCCAGATAGACATAGAGGCAACGCAGGGCGATGAATACCGGTTCATCATGGTTGCGAAGGGTGGAGGCAGCGCCAACAAGACCTACTTCTATCCCATGACCAAGGCCACCATCCAGAACGAGGGCACCCTGCTCCCGTTCCTTGTAGAGAAGATGAAGAGCCTCGGCACGGCGGCCTGCCCTCCCTATCACATTGCTTTCGTGATAGGAGGCACTTCGGCCGAAAAGAACCTCCTCACCGTGAAGCTGGCCAGCATCAAGTTCTACGACAACCTGCCCATCACCGGTGACGAGACCGGCCGTGCCTTCCGTGACGTCGATCTGGAAGAAAAGCTCCTGAAAGAGGCGCAGAAGATCGGCCTGGGCGCCCAGTTCGGCGGCAAGTACATGGCCCATGACATCCGCGTGGTTCGCCTGCCGCGCCACGGCGCCAGCTGCCCCATAGGTATGGGCGTGAGCTGCAGCGCAGACCGCAACATCAAGAGCAAGATTAACGCCGACGGCGTGTGGATCGAGAAGATGGACACCAATCCTTCGGACCTTATTCCCGAGGAGTTCCGCCGTCCCGGCGAGGGCCCCAACGGCATTGCGATAGACCTGGACAAGGGAATCGATTCCGTTCGTGCAGAACTCACCAAGTACACCGTGGGCACCCGCGTGCTTCTGAACGGAACCATTATTGTTGCCCGTGATATCGCCCACGCCAAGCTGAAGGCGCGTCTGGATGCAGGTGAGGACATGCCCGCTTACTTCAAGGACCATCCCATCCTGTACGCCGGCCCGGCAAAAACGCCGGCAGGATTCCCTTGCGGCTCCATGGGCCCCACCACGGCCAACCGTATGGACCCGTATGTGGATGAGTTCCAGGATCACGGCGCCTCCCTGGTCATGATTGCCAAGGGCAACCGTTCCCAGTGCGTAACCGACGCCTGCAAAAAGCACGGCGGTTTCTACCTGGGCACCATCGGCGGTGTGGCCGCCGTCCTCTCCCAGGATTGTATCAAGAGCATCGAGTGTGTGGAGTATCCTGAGCTCGGCATGGAGGCCATCTGGAAGATTACCGTAGTGGATTTCCCGGCGTTTATCCTGGTAGACGACAAGGGCAACGATTTCTTTAAGACCATTGGTTTATGATAGAGATTATCCAGGTCAATATCTCCGGTGAAGACAAGCCGGGCCTTACCGCCGAACTTACGGCTATTCTTGCCCGCTACAATGCTTTTATCCTGGATATCGGCCAGTCCAATATCCACAAGTCCCTGACTCTCGGAATCTTGTTCCGCACTACCACGGAACAGTCGGGCTTCATCATGAAGGACCTGCTGTTCGAGGCAACCCGTCTGGGGGTGCAGATAAGATTTACCCCTATAGACCGGGAGCAGTATGACGCCTGGGTGGCACGTCAGGGCCGCAACCGCTACATTGTAACTCTGCTAGGCAGGGAAGTCACCGCGACCGAAATTGCCGAAGTGTCCGAGCTCATTGCACGCCACGGCCTTAACATAGACGCAATCAAGCGTCTGACCGGCCGTATGCCGCTGGAAGGGCCTACGGGCAAGTATTGCATAGAATTGTCCATACGCGGCCAGCTCACCAATGACGAGCGTCTGGCATTCCAGCAGGAGCTTATGTCCCGTTCCGGTTCGGGCCTTGACATTTCTTTCCAGAAGGATGATATTTACCGCCGCTCCCGCAGACTTATCTGCTTCGATATGGACTCTACCCTTATCGGTACCGAGTGCATAGACGAGCTGGCCGAGCGCGCCGGAGTGGGAGACCAGGTGAAGGCTATCACCGCTTCCGCCATGCGCGGCGAAATAGATTTCAAGGAGAGTTTCACCCGCCGTGTTGCTCTGCTTAAGGGCTTGGATGTGAGTGTGATGGAGGATATTGCCAGGAATATGCCGTTCAACGAAGGCCTGGAACGTATGATGCGTATCCTCAAGATGGTCGGCTACAAGACCGCCATACTTTCCGGCGGATTTACTTACTTCGGCAACTTCCTCAAACAGAAGTTCGGCTTCGACTATGTTTACGCCAACGAGCTGGAGGTCGAGGATGGCAAGCTGACAGGCCGCTATATCGGAGAGGTGGTTGACGGCAGGCGCAAGGCGGAGCTCCTTAAGTTCCTATGCCAGATGGAGGGTATACATCAGGAGCAGTCCGTAGCCGTGGGCGACGGCGCCAACGACCTTCCCATGCTCGGGCTCGCGGGTCTTGGCATTGCCTATCACGCAAAGCCAAAGGTCAAAGCCAACGCCGACCAGAATCTCTCCACCATAGGTTTGGACGGTATTTTGTACTTCCTCGGACTTAAGGACTCTCAAATAGACCCGTTCTAGAAACTTTTCGTATATTTGCAGTCCGCTTGCGGGCGTGTTGAAATTGGTAGACAAGCAAGACTTAGGATCTTGTGCCT
>CAMZEC010000061.1 GCA_947305645.1 uncultured Bacteroidales bacterium
CCACGGATTACTTCGGGCGAGCTGGCCCTTAACGACAGTTTTGGCAAAGTACTGCCGCTCTCGATTGTAGTTAGACTTGAAAAATGATGGATATGAAGCACTTATCACTTTTGCTCGGGGTTGCTCTGCTGGCGGCTTCGTGCACTTTTTCTTTCCCTGTTAACATTGTCCGAGGCAACGGAACGGCTGCGGAGAAGACTTTCGAAGTCGGGGAATTCAATTCCGTATCTTTGGTCGGATCGCTCGATGTCATATTCGCCCAAAGCGATGAGGATCATTCCGTAGTCCTCCACACCGACGAGAACCTTATAGACGACTATCGCATTGAAGTAAAGGGCGATGTGCTGGTGATCAGCACCAAACCCGGGGTTTCAGTCAGCCCCAAGGCGCTAAGCTATGTGAGCGTGAGCGCTCCGGTGCTTCGCGAGGCATCTATCACCGGCAGCGGAGATTTAGTGTTTAAGGGCGATTTGAGAGTGGACGGACCGTTGGGCTTTTCCGTAACAGGTAGCGGCGATATCGACGCTGGCGCAGTTGCTTGTAAGCAGTTTGCCGTTAAGGTGTCCGGAAGCGGAGACATCGATGCCGGCCCCGTAACTGCAGAGGATATGAGCCTTACAATCAGCGGCAGCGGTGACATTGCGATGGAACTCTCCGGAGCGGGGGATGTTTCCGCAAAGATAAGCGGCAGCGGCGACATAACCCTTCTGGGCAGCGCCCGCAGCCTTAATTCCAGAGTTTCAGGCAGCGGAGATATCCATTCCAACGGGTTAAGTTTGAAAAAATAGCTTCGGGAGTCCCGGACAGCTATTTTGAAGTATAAGGACCGGCGATTGTACGTACGGTCCTTTTTCCGTCCGAATCGGAAAGAACATACACATAATAGTGGGCACCGCCCTTCTCGACGCGTACTACTATGTGGCCGTCTGAACCTTTGACCTGGCCGAAGCGCCCGTATGAGCGCATGCTCTCACAGGTGTTGGTGATGAAGATGTCCAGGCTCTGATTCATTCCCGTAACCCCTTCATATACAGGCTGGCGCGGGTGCCCGTCGGTCCAGCTGTTGATTATCCAGCACCGGGGAGTGAGGTACTTCATTGCCTCGCAGACGTGCTTGTTCTTGGCAACGAAGCCATATCCGTTAGTGTTGGTAACGCCGTGATGGTCGGCCTTCATGACATCCACTGCTCCGCAAACCTTGGCGCAGGGAGTCTCCATATCCTTCCATACAAAAGTGGAACAGCCGTCGTACTGGGCGTCGCCCCCGTGGAAGAAATCGAACTTGCCGTAGCTTAGTTTGAAAACAGTGGTGCAATGGTTCTCTTCCGGACAGTTATCGGCGTTGCCGATATTCTTAGGATCTGCAACTTGAATATCCTTCAGGGCGGGGAAAGTAGCAGTCGCGGTGGTCGTGCCCGGACCGTCCCATATGTCACCGTTCACCGCAACATTCTGAACCTTGAAATCGGGGTAGCCGGCAGCGGAACGAAGCATAACAATCTGGTCGGACGCGCCAGCCTTGAAGCGCTCGACCTTGAGCCCGGTATTAGCTACGTGCCATTTTACGGCAGTTACATAATTCTTGACGATGGAGGCATTGGATGCCTTTGTCTGCATATCCACAGGATAGTCGTACGAGGGCCATCCGCGGTCCAGCAGCAAGCCTGCGGGCAGCAGGTCAAGCACCTCAGGCAGACTCTGCTTAACGTAGCTTGGCGATTTGTCGGAGACAGGCATGCCGGTGGTACTGCCGAAATGGTCCCCGTGGAAATGGGTGTTGAGCACATAGTCAAGTTTGTTGTTCCCGGTCCATGCCATGCATTTCTGGATGTAATCCGCAATGAATTCGCCGGCCCTGAAACCGGAATCCTTCATAGGGTCCCAGCGCGAGCGTATCCCGACATTTGTCGTACTGCCCACAGGGCCGGTCTGGTTATGCGACCCGGCGGCATCCACCAGCATCTGCGTTCCGTCGGGGAAGATCATAAAGCAGCATTCGCCGGTGGAAGTATTGATGAAATGAATGTCCAGCAGCCCTTCCTGCCATGAGGGCAGAGCCTCCCCGACCTTCACTTCAAACGCCGGCTCTTTCACCTCCGGCTCAGTCTTTCCCCCCGGAGTCGGCGGAACATACGGCTGCTCGCAGGAGGCCAGAAGCAGTGAATAAAGAATCAACAAACTATATTCTTTCATTTAATGAAACCTTCACTAGTTTGATAATTGTAGAAGCTCATTTTGCTTGCTATTATCTTGCAGTAAAAGGCCCGAACTTGGCCTTGACCTTGTACTCCAGGTTGCTGTCGTCGAGGACGTAGATGTAGTATTTGACGCCGCCCGGGAGCACTCTTACCACCACGTGTCCTCCGGTGGCGGCAAAGGTGGAAGGGTCGACACCTTCGGCCTTGAGTGTAGTTATGTTGCTCTGTACCAGATTGGTAGTGAATATTCGGGTAGAAGGATTGGCGCTGAGTACACGCTTTAGCGTAGCGGGGTTGGGCTGAACGTCACGCCATACTCCGGCTATGTAGAAGTCGGGCTTGAGCACACCCAGCAGTTCGGCGCTGTTGGTATTGGCGGTGCTGTGATGGCTGGCTTTCATACCCTCCACCTTCTTCATAACCACCGATATAGGTTTCTCGATGTCTTTCCAGCTGTAGTTGCTTCTTCCGCTGTACTGGATATCGCCGCCGCTGAAAAAGTCGAAGCTTCCATAGCTGAGCAGGAACACGTTGGAGAAGATGTTCTCGCTGATGGCCCACGCGGTGTGGTTCTTGCTGCACTCAGCTGTTGAAGGAACATAGGTAGTATTGACTTCTGTTCCTTTGCCTGTCCAGATATCACCGCCCGCCGCAACGTTGAGCACGCGGAAAGTGGAATACTTGCCGGCGTCGTGCTTGAGCACCACCTGGTCGTCGTGGCCGATCTTAAGAGTCTCTCGCACGGTGCCTTGTTTGCGCTTGGCGTAGTCGAGGTAATTGACATAGAGCTGGTAACGCTTCTGGCCCCCGGAGTCGAAATAATCGGCCGAAGGGCGCGATGCCCAGTCGCCGCGGTCAAGAACCTTGTCGATGGGGATGGCGAGGCCCACCTCGGCGATACCGTTGAGCAGGAAGCCGCCTTCGTCAAGCTTTACGGCGCTGACCTTCTCACCTTCCTTGTTGAACGGAGTCCATCCGAAGGTGGCGTAGTTGGAGCGCCAGGAGCCGATATGGTCCCCGTGATAGTGCGAGGTCATGAAATAGTCCAGCCGCCCGTTGGCAACCGAAGGTGCGAAATGCTTGATGTAATTGACGATCACGGCGCCGCTGTTGGTGCTGGAGTTAGGCTTTGAGGGGACGCCCTGTGAGTCGTTGCCGTAGTCGTGCAGCTCTGCAGGAGGGGCGCCGGCTGCATCCACCAGCATCGTGGTGCCGTCCGGGAGGATGTAGTAGAAAGCCTCCCCGCGGCCTCCGTTGATGGAATGGATGTCCAGATAGCCTTCCTGCCATGCGGGCAGGACCTGCCCGATCGTGACATCAATGGCCGGGTCAACACTTTCAGGTTCTTTTTTACCTCCCGGTGTGGGAGGAGTATAAGGCTCCTGGCAGCCGAACAGGGCGGCTGCCAGGATAGCCATACTCAAATACTTTCTTCTCATTTAACGATTTCAATCTTCATATGCTCCTGGACGGGGCGGGAGCCGCCGCTGTTGGAGTCTTTGCCGGCGTAACGGACCACGGAGTTCTGGGCCTTGCTGGCAGAGGTTTCGCCAATGGTCGATACAACCATGGAGCCGTCGGCTATCATCAGTGACTGGCAGGTCATGCGGTACTCTACCAGGCCGCTCACGGTAGATGTGAGGGTGTAGGTATAGTCCACAACGGTGTTGATCTGCTGGGGATTGTCGGGATATACAGGGTCTCCTGTCACAGGGTCGGTGCCTATATCCTTGCTGCCTGACGGGTCATAGATAAGTTCGACGTTGTATTTTACTTCTTCACCGCCTGCGGCTGCATTCTTGACCTCGCCTACAGGGACCCAGTTCTCGCCGTCCTTGATTTCAAGCAGCCAGTACTTAAGGGTGTTCTGCGTGTTGGGGCGGAGAACATAGTAAATATGCAGCTTGGTGCCGGCGGGCAGGGCTTCCGCGGTCTCGGCCGTCATCTCGGCAACGTCGCCCTTCCAGGCTCCGTACCAACAAGGCTCTCCGTAGTTGCCGGTGCCTCTCTTGCAGCGTCCGTTGTCGTCGAGAGCGGTCTTGTCGGAGCCGTTCTTGAAGCGTATCTTGCCGCCGCTGACGATATTGGACTCGCAGTAATGGTCGTCGGAAGCGTAACCGGGCAGATGTGCATCGGGGTTGGGCTTTCCGTCAACCTTGGCCAGCTCATAAGCGAAATGTTTCTCAAAGAACTCCAGATGCTCGGTTGCGAACTCCCATTCTGCCAGAACCTTAGGCTCGACGGGCTGAGGATTGTCGGGCTGGTCAGGCTGGTCGGGCTGCTCGGGCTCTACAGGATCGACTGTGTAGCCGCCGGTCTGGTTGAGAGTCACGTAATGAACATCACTAGTATTTTCTTTGTTCGTCACAGTAATCTGGACAGAAATGGTAGCGTCGGTGGTGTTGTAAGGGAAAGACACGTTAACGGTGTTGTTCTTGCCGTCACCGGAAGCGGGATTAAGAACAAAGTCCTTATTGTCGCTCACGGCCTGCCATGCGGCACCCGAAACGGTAAAACTGGCGGACTGGTCGCCTCCTTTTACATTAATGACTCCGGGCTTGACCTCGAGCTTTGCGGGTTCGGGCTTTTCGGGGCCGTTCTTCTCGCCGCAGGCGGTAAATACCGCCGCGGCAAGAGCTATTAAAACGTATAAATGCTTTTTCATAAAAGTGTTGTTCTTCTCATTAATAACCAGGGTTCTGAGTCAGTTTACGGCACACGACCCTTTCATTCTCGGGAATGGGGAAGAGATACTGGCGGGGAACGAAGCTGCAGTGCTGGTTCTCGGTGAAGTATTTAGGATAGTTCTGCATATCAGACATATCGATTGAAGAGCTGGCCCTCATATGAGGACGGAAATCCTTGGGGAAGATCCAGTAGCCGCTCTTCTCGTTCTCAGCGACCTGACTGTTGCCGGGCAGACCGTAGATCGGAGCGTTGTTGCCAAGGACCTCTTCGGCAATCCTCCAGCGGATAATGTCGAACCAGCGGCGTCCTTCCCACGCAAGCTCGCAGCGGCGCTCGTTGCGGATTATGCGGCGCAGTGCGGCCTGGTTGGTCTCGGTGATGGCGGGGTACTTGCCCGTCTCTCCGACTCCGCACTTATAGGCACGTGCGCGGATGGAGTTGAGGGCCTCGAACACGGAATCATCGATCTGGTTCATTTCCATCTTGGACTCGGCGTACATAAGCAGTACATCACCATAGCGAATAATACGCATAGGTGTGTCCGTCTTTAAATCGTCAGTCCACTCTTCGTCAATAAACTTCTTTATTACCAAGCCGTTGTACGAGCAGTCCTTGGAAACGACCTTGGTGTCGTTGTTCTTGACCTGCTTGCCGGTAGATACCTGCAGGGTAGTGGTGGCGCTGGGACGCGGGTTATAGATGTAGTCCATGAATTCCTCGTCGAAAGGAGCAGTCAGTTCGCTTAGGCGGGGATCCCTGTTCTTGAACGGATTAGCGGCGTCATAAAGAGGAGAATCTTCCACATTTTTGCCGTCCGTGCAGGTGTAAGCGAAGAACAGGTGCCAGGTAGGCTGGGCCACCGAAGTGCCTCCGTTGTTGCGGGGAAGGAAACTCTTTATGCCGGCTTTATCCGCGTCGTTATTATTGTTGTTGTAGGAAAAAACTTTTAACTCAGTTGAAGCTGGCAGGACAAAGATGTATTCAGGACTTTCCTTGGTCTTGGAAAGAAAAAGTTCCCTATAATCGGGATGTAGGGAGTAAACGCCAAGGTCCATGCAGTCCTTGCAGGCCTTGGCGCATGTATTCCAGTCGTTCATGAACAGGGCGGCGCGGGCCTTCATGGCCAGAGCTGCTCCCTTTGTTACGCGCTGTGCGCCGGAATAAGATATGGGGAGTGCCTTGGCTGCGTCGTCGAAATCCTTGTAGATCTGCTCCAGGATGTAGTTGCGGTCAATGCGTCCTATATTATATGCTTCCTCCAGCGTCATATATTCCGTGTAATATGGTACGTCCCCGAAGAGAGTGATGAGATAGGTGTAGAACGATGCACGGAAGAACTTTGCCTCGCCTGTATATTGGGTGGCGATTTCCTCACCAAGAACATCTTTTTGTTTAGCGATGCTCTGAATAACGGTGTTGGCGCGGGCTATGCCCTTGTAGTAATTTGACCAGGTATTGGCGCCTTCGCTCCATGTGGTGCTGATGGTGCCGCCAAGCCAGTCATAAGTCTGGGTGCGCTGGTTCCAGTCGTCTGTCCAGCGGTCGGTGGTCCATGCCCGCCAAGCCTCTGTATACCACATATTTGGTGTATACAGAGCATTTAGCGAGAACTGAAGCTCCTGCGCAGTAGAGTACCAGTTTTCGCTGGAACCCTGGCTCTTGGGGCTGAGGTCCAGGTCTACGCAGGCGGTGAGGAGTGCCGCCGCGGCAAGTGCTGCAAATATTGATTTTTTCATTTTCATTGCCATTAATTATTCAACGACCTTGATAATAGGATGCTCCTTAACTGAGTAATGGGGAGTGTTGGCATTGCAATCCTCACCGGCAAAACGCAGGGCGTGGGATGCATTGATAAGGGTCACGGGTGCTCCGTCCATACATCCGGCGTCGGATGTAGCGGTGATTCGGAATATCGCAGCCTCGGTATCTTTGCTCAAAGTGACTACGGGATTAATTACGGTGTTGGTCTGGTTCCCGGATCCTTCGGCAAATGTAAGTTCAACGTTGTACTTGAATCCGTCCGCTTCTTTGGCGGTTCCGGCAACTTTCCACTCGTCGCCGTCGAGATACTCTACAAGCCAATACTTCATAATCAGGAAGTTGTTGGGCCTGAGCACGAAGTTGAGAGAGAGTTTGGTGCCTGCGGCGAGAGGAGACTCATTCTCGGCATAGGCGGTCCACAGGATGTAATCGCCTTTGTAGGTTCCGTACACCACTGGTTCGCCATAACTTCCGATTGCCCTCTTGCAACGCTTGTGGGCCTTGTCCACTATGCCTGCCGCTGCCTTGTCAATTCCGTTGTAGTACTCCAGACGGCCGTTTCCTGACACATTGGGCTCTACCCACAAGCCGCCGTTGCCGGGGGCGTCGGCCAGATCGTCGGTCACCGCTTCACTGAAATGTGCTGCCAGAGCGTCCACCTGTGAAGTGGCAAAATACCACTCTGCCAGTACGGTTCCGGGAGCGGGCTTGACCGCTTCTTTCTCATCCTTAGCAGCTTCCTGGGTGATAGTAATCGTGAATGACTGGGTGTTAACCTCTTCGGATGTGGTGCTTACAGTTATAACGGCACTTACTTCTTCCTTGGCGGTATTGGCAGGGAAACTGATAGTAACTGAGGCATTTGAGTTGCCGGAGGCGGGATCGGCAGTAAAGGCCGGGTTGTTGCTGGTGATGGTCCAAGGCACATCTTCGGCGGTAACGCTAATTATCGCAGAGGTTTCCTTGGCTGCTACGCTGATGGTCTCGGGGCCTGCGCTGAAGTCTTTGTATGTGATAGGCTTTACATCTTTGTCGGTACCTGCCTGCACTACGTCAAAGCTGGTAACGGAAATCTGGAGCTCCTTGTCGATGATGCTCACGTGAGCGAAACGGGTAACTGCCGAAGGGTTGGCTTTGGCGGTGATGCTCAAAGTGCTGTCGGACTGGCTGACTGTGACCCAGTCGGCCGTCTTGGGCAGAGAGACTTCGAAAGCGGGGCTGCGGTGAACCTTGGCCGTAATGGTGCCACCTTCGGCGGGGATGGGATCGGCGCTCGAAAGCTCCACGGATGCGCGGCTGCCTGCATACTCCTCGTTGGGAACGATCTTCTCGGGAGTGAGATTCTGGCAGGCTGTCAATGCTATAGCGGCGCAGAGGAAAAGACTTATATACTTTTTCATCTTGTTCATTTTTTAGAATGTGAGCTGTGCACCGACGGTGAAAGTCCTTGTCATGTAGGCACTGAGGTTGGTGTAGGATTCCGGATCCCAGCCCTGGGGGAAGCGGTCGATGGAGAACGGATCGGTGGCGCTGGCGTAGAAGCGGATTTTCTGCATCTTGATGGCCTTGGTGAACTTCTCGGGAAGAGAGTAGCTCAGGGTAATGTTCTTCATACGGAAGTAGCCGCCGTTGAAGAGCCAGTAGTCGGAGGTCTGTTCGTAGTCGTTCTTGGCGGAGTTGGTGAGGGTGGCGCGGGGGTACAGGGCCTTGGCGTTCTCCTCGTCGCTCTTGTAGCGGCTCCAGTAGTGCTTGTCATACTCTACGGGGAAGGTGTAGGCGTCGCCGTCGCGGTAAACCATTGCCTGGCCCTTCCAGGCCAGCACCTTGCCGATTCCCTGGAAAGTCATCGACAGATCCCAGTTCTTCCAGCCCAGCAGGATGTTGCCGCCGTACTGGTAGTGGGGAGATGAGCTTCCAAGGACTACGCGGTCGTAAGTTGCGTTCACGATTCCGTCGGGAACCGGGTTGCCGGGAGTACCGTCTGGACCGTCAAGGTCTTTGTACTCGATGTTGCCAAGGCCCACGCTGGGATAAAGTTTGGCGGAGTTTGCAAGCTGCTCGTCGGTGAGATACAGGCCGTTGGAGCGGTAACCGTACCAGGCGTTGTATTCCACTCCCTCCTTGATGATGTTGCCTCCGAGGCTCTGGTAGCCGCCCAGGTCGCCCATTATTGAGGTGTAGTCGGAGAGGTTGGCGTTGATGGCGTAGGTGAAGTCGCCCTTGCGGTCCTGCCAGCCGATCTGGATTTCCCAACCGTTGGTGTGCATCTGGCCGATGTTGTCCTCAGGGTCGGAATAACCGAGCACATCGGGAATCTTGCGGCTGAGGAGCATGTTGTAGGTGTTCTTGCGGTAGATGTCGCCGGTGAAGGACAGCCTATTGTTGAACATGCTCAGGTCAATACCGACATCCCAGGTCTTGGTGGTCTCCCAGGTTATGTCGTAGATAGCATATGCAGTCTGGGCGGCCGTCATTACTGACGAAATTGTGGTAGGAGATGTGTACATAGGCACGCTGCCGAAAGCTATGAGGCTCTGGTAAGGATAGTTGCCGATGCGCTCGTTACCAAGGGTACCGTACGATGCGCGGATCTTGGCGAAGTTGAGTGCGCCGCCAACGATGTTCTTCATCCAGGGCTCCTCGGTTACTACCCAGCCAAGCGATACGGAGGGGAAGAAACCTCCCCTGTATTCCTTGGCAAAACGTGACGACTGGTCGTAACGGGCATTGACCTGCAGGAGGTAACGGCCTTTGAAGTCGTAGGTTATGCGGCCGAAGAAAGAGCGGTATGCGTTGTCCGAGGCATTGCCGGAGACGGTCAAGTAATTTTTGTTGGCAAGGTTCAGATATGGATATCCGGCAAGTTCCATTTGGTCGGAACTGCCGCTCATGGACTCGGAGAAGTTGTAGCTGTCCTCGTAACCGAGCAGGTAAGTGGTGTGGTGATTCTTGCCGAAATCGGCGCTGTAGTTGATCAGCAACTGCTTGGTGATGGTCTTGGCGTCGGTGCGGCTCTCGGTGAGGGTGTTGTAGGTACATCCGCTCAGAGGAGTGGCGCTGAGCACGCCGGGCTCGCGGTAGTAGTAGGCCTGCTGCACGTAGTCCTTCTCGGCGCTGTGGCGCAGCGACGGGGCGAACACTCCGGTGATTGTGAAGTTCTTGAACGGAGTGATGGTAAGGGAGGCCTTGCCGTAGAAGGCGTCGCGTTCGGTGTTGTCGAAGCCGCCAGCGTGGATTCGGGCGTAGGTGTTGGTTCCGTTGTTACCGGGGCCCATGGTGCCGTCAGACCAGACGGCGCAGTAGATGGGGTTGTACTTGAAGGCTGCCTGAACCGGGTTGATCTGGTTGTTGTTGGACAGCTTGTGGTTGAAGGTCATGTCGAACGACGCGGAGATGAAGTCGTTGATCTTGATGTCGTTGTTGAGCCTTGCGGTGTACTGCTCCACGTTGCGTCCGTAGTAGAGGGCCTCCTCGTTCTCGTAGGAGAGCATCGCGCGGCTCTTGATGACCTTGTTGCCGTAGGAGATGCCTACGCGGTGCTTGTGCTGGGGGGCCCACTTCTCTATCATGAGGGCGTCCCAGTCGGTGAGGGGATATGCGTCAGGATCGAGCTTGTGGTTCTCCATGTAGTTCTCGATGAAGTCCTTCTCGTAGGTGAAGTAGTCGCGTCCCTCGGGGTTGCCTGCGTCGTTCCAGTTGGCCTCGTTCTGGAGTTCCATGAAACGGGTGGGGCTCACCTGCTCGGGATGGCGGGTACGGGTGAGGACGGAGAAGCTGCCGTTGTAGTCGATGTGCAGCTGGCCTTCCTTTGCACGCTTGGTGGTGATGAGGATGACGCCGGCGGATGCACGGGCACCGTAGATGGAGGCGGAGGCCGCATCCTTCAGGACGGTGACGTTCTCGATGGCGTCCACGTCAACGTCGTTGATGGAGCTCACGGGCACGCCGTCAACGATGATGAGAGGGTCGGAGTCGCCGATGGTGGTGACACCGCGGACGCGGATGGTGGCGCCTGCACCCGGCAGGCCGCTGGTACGCGTTACCTGCACGCCTGGCATGGAGCCCTGCAGCGCCTGGCTGAGGCCTACGCCCTGTACGGCTGCGAGCTTGCCGCCGTCGACGGCCGCGATGGCGCCGGTGAGGTCTTTCTTCTTCACGGTACCGTAACCGATGACGACGATTTCATCGAGAACGGTGTCGTCTTTCATGATGACGTCGATGATCTGGCGCGTACCGACGGTTTCCCGAACGGTCTCGAATCCGATGCAGGAGAATTCCAGCACGGAGTTGCCTGATGCGACCTGGATGGTGTACTTGCCGTCGATGCCGGTAGCCACGCCGTTGAGCGTTCCCTGCTCCACGACGCCTGCTCCCACGACGGCCTGTCCGTCTTTGTCAAGCACGGTTCCCGTCACTTTCACCTTGTTCTGGGCGCTCAGTGCGAGCGATCCCATCGCAAGGAGAAGGAGGGTGATTAGTAGATGTTTTTTCATTTGGTTGATATTAATTGTGTGTTTGTGATTATCCGAGGAATGCGCCATGGTCCAGCAGGATGCGGCGTACTTCGTGTGCGTCTATGCTGCGGGGGGCGGCGTTGCCTTTGGCTGCCAGCGCGGCGGTGACTCCGGCAGCGTGACCCATGGCCATGCACGGAGGCATGACGCGTACGGCACCGGCGGCGTCGGAGGTGGCGCTGATTGCGCGGCCGGCCACGATGAGGCCGTCTATCTTCTGCGGGATGAGGCTGCGCAGCGGGAGGCCGTACCAGCGTCCGTTCTCGACGGTCTTGTATTCGGTGGTGTTGGCCCCGTTGCGGCCGTGTACGTCAACACTGTTTGAGGCCACGAGGATGCTGTCATCCGGCACGACTCCCTGCAGCAGGTCGTCCGCCGTGAGGAGGTATTCGCCTGCCACGTGCCTGGATTCGCGTATGCCGAGTGTGGAGGCGGAACTCTTGATGACCGCGTCACGGCAGCCGGGAACGTATTTGTGGAAGAAGTGCATCATTTCCTGGACCTGCCTGCGACCCTCTGCTTCTGCGGCGGACAGGCTCTCGGTGTTGGTCGAGTCCACCTTGGCGATGCGGGTGCAGTTCACCGCCCACTCGTCTTCGCGTACGCCGCGGTAGATGTTGACGCTCTTGCGGGCGATGTCCCATTCGCCGGCATCTT
>CAMZEC010000062.1 GCA_947305645.1 uncultured Bacteroidales bacterium
TGCCATTCAAACGCTCTACCAACTGAGCTAATACCCCATTGGGACTGCAAATATAATACTTTTTTTAAAAATCAATACATTTTTTCTTCGTTGAAGCTGTAAAAATGCTCGTCGGCGATGATTACGTGATCCAGAAGGAGTATTGAGCAGGATGCGGCAGCGTCGCGCAGGGCGGCTGTTTCGCGTATGTCGGCGGCACTGGGGCGGGGATCACCGTCCGGGTGATTGTGGACCAGTATTATGTGCGGAGCGGAGTAGGACATGGCGTTGCGCACCAGGGCCGGAATGTCAATGCTGGTGCCTCTGCTGCCGCCAATGGTGGTTCGCAGAATCTTAATCAAGCGGGATTTTCTGTCCAGCAAAATCTCCCAGCACTCTTCGTGGTTCAATCCTTTCAGCCGGGGCAGCATGATCTCATACACCGAATGTGAGTCCAGTATGGGCTCGCTTTGCTGCTTTTGCTCCAGCATGAACCGGCGGCCGAGCTCGAACGCTGCAAGCAAAGACGCCGCCTTTGGCGTTCCCACGCCTTCCATCGACGCGAGGTAGCCGGGGTCGCATTCGAACAGGCCTGTCAGGCGACCGTCCGTCAGGGATAAGAGCCGTTGGGCCAGCTCCAGCACGCTTTCTCCCGGTCTTCCCGTGCGCAGGAGGATCGCCAGCAGTTCTCCGTCCGCAAGTGCTTGCGCCCCCCGGCTCATCAGCTTCTCCCTTGGCCTTTCGGCAATGCTCATATCCATGACTCTCATAATAAATAACCCGCCCGCCCGCCCATTGTTAACCTAAAACTTAAACTATATGAAAACCAACTACAAAGTTTCACTGCAAAGTTACCTGGTTGCCATAAAAAACATCTTAAACAATACTCTTGCCCCTGCAGATATTTACGATTATTTAAGAATCCGCTAATAATTGTTATATTTGTAGACTATAATATTTTTGAATACGATGGCTAGAGAAATAAAATTTTCACTCGTTTACAGGGATATGTGGCAGTCGTCGGGCAAATATCAGCCCCGCGCAGACCAACTTGTACGTGTCGCTCCCGCAATAATAGACATGGGTTGCTTCGACAGGGTAGAGACCAATGGCGGAGCTTTCGAGCAGGTGAATCTCCTGTATGGCGAGAATCCCAATAAATCCGTCCGCGTATGGACCGCTCCCTTCCATAAGGCTGGCATTCAGACACATATGCTCGAGCGAGGCCTGAACGCCCTGCGTATGAACCCGGTCCCCGCCGACGTGCGCGAGCTGATGTTCAAGGTCAAGAAGGCCCAGGGAACCGATATCGCCCGTTCTTTCTGCGGACTGAACGATCACCGCAACCTGAAGCTCAGCGTGGAGTATGCCAAGAAGGCCGGAATGATATCCCAGGGCGCTTTGTCCATCACCAACTCCCCGGTGCATACCGTCGAGTATTACATGGGCGTAGTTGACCACCTGGTGGAATACGGTACCGATGAAATCTGCCTCAAGGACATGGCTGGCATCGGCCGCCCCAGCTTCCTGGGAGAGCTTACAAAGGAAATCAAAACCAAGTACCCCCATATAAAGGTTCAGTACCACGGCCATAGCGGCCCCGGATTCAGCCCGGCATCCATGCTGGAGGTTGCCCGCGCAGGCGCCGACTACCTCGACGTGGCCGTCGAACCCCTTTCCTGGGGCAAGGTGCACCCGGACGTCATCACCATCCAGCAGATGTTGCGCGCCGACGGCTTCCTGGTGAAGGACATCAACATGGACGCCTACATGCAGGTACGCGCTCTTACCCAGGAGTTCATCGACGATTTCCTGGGCTACTGGATCAACTCCAGCAACGCCAAGATGACCTCGCTCCTCGTGGGCTGCGGCCTTCCCGGCGGAATGATGGGCTCCATGATGGCCGACCTTCAGGGCTTCAAATCTGCAATCAACGCCGCGGAAAAGGCCTCCGGCAAGCCGGAGAGCGATATCGACACCCTTATGGTGCGCCTCTTCAACGAGGTGGAATATGTGTGGCCCCGCCTCGGCTACCCGCCACTCGTGACCCCGTTCAGCCAGTACGTCAAGAATACGGCCCTTATGAACCTCTTCGCAATGGCTCAGGGCAAGCCGCGCTTCAGCACCATAGACAAGGATACCTGGGGCATGATACTCGGACGCATGGGCAGGCTGCCCGGCCCCCTCGCACCGGAAATCATAGAGCTCGCCAAGGAAAAAGGCTTCGAGTTCTACACCGGCAACCCTCAGGACGAGTATCCCGACGAGCTGCCCAAGTTCCGTAAGATGATGGAAGAGGAAGGCTGGGACTGCGGTGAGGACGACGAGGAACTCTTCGAGCTTGCCATGCACGAGCGCCAGTACCGCGACTACCGCAGCGGCATAGCCAAAGAGCGCTTCGAACACGACCTGGAAGAGCTAAAGGCAAAGGCCGGAGCCCCCATCGTGGTCAAACGACCCGTTGTGGAGATGCCGGAATTCGACATAGACAAGTATGTGCAGAAATATCCGGATGCAGCGCCCCTGCAGGCACCTGCAAAAGGCAAAATGCTCTGGCAGATTGACGTTGAGGACGACTCCACGGCTCCTGCCGCCGGCACCAAAGTCAAGGCGGGCGAGCCTTGCGGATACGTCCAGACCTGGTACGGCATGGAAGAAATCATTCCCGCGCGCGACGGACGCATTGTGGCAGTAACCGCCGCCCAAGGAAAGGATGTGGCGAAGGGAGAAATAGTCGCATTCGTAGAATAATGGAGAATTACAACAAGACCATCACTCCGGAGCAGCGGGCTAAACTTGCCGCGGTGAAGCATGTCGCCCTCGACATGGACGGCACTATCTACTTGGGCAACAATATTTTCCCCTATACCCTCGACTTTCTCGACAGGCTTGAGAAGGCTGGTATAGGCTATTCCTTCCTGACCAACAATCCCACCAAATCGGTGGCGGATTATCTGCATAAACTTGCAGGCATGGGCATAGAAGCGGGGGAGGACAATATGTACACCACTTCGCTGGCGGCTATCGACTACATCAAGCGCACCTGGCCCCACGCCAAGCGCCTCTTTATGTTGGGCACGCCGTCCATGATCAGCCAGTTCGAAAAAGCGGGTTTTGAATCTTGCGCCGACAGCCCCGACGACCGTCCCGACGTGCTCGTGGTTGCCTTCGACCTCACGCTGGTGTATTCCCGCCTCTGCAGGGCAGCCTGGTGGGCGTCACAGGGAGTACCTTACGTGGCCACCAATCCCGACCGCGTGTGCCCTACTGACCAGCCTACGGTCCTTGTGGACTGCGGTTCCCTGCAGAAGTGCATCGAGCACGCCACCGGCCGCCGCCCTGACATCGTCCTTGGCAAGCCTGATCCCACCATGCTTGACGGCATACGCTTGCGCCACGGCCTGCAGCCGGAGGAAATTCTGATGGCGGGCGACCGAATCTACACCGACACCGCGATGGCCCACAATGCCGCTGCCGTCGGATGCCTGGTGCTGAGCGGCGAAACTACCCTGCAGACAGCTCTCGACGTAGCCGCTAAGGAAAAGGCCGCAGAAGCCGAGGGCACAGTCCCCGAATTCTACGCCCCGGACTTCATCGTCCGCGACATAGCCGAACTCGGTGACTTACTGATAGAAAGCAGAAACTGAAGATGCAAGGGGAGAACGATTTTTCACGTCTGGAACTGAGCCTGCCTGCGGCACGGAGGAATTACCGTTATTTCCGCGGCCTGCTCAGGCCGTCCACCAAGTTGCTGGTATTGGTGAAAGCCAACGCCTATGGCCACGGTGCCGTGGAATTCGCCTCCATGATGCAAGCGGAAGGCGCGGATTATCTTGCTGTCGCTCTGCCAGTTGAGGGTATAGAACTGCGCCGCGCCGGTGTGTCCATCCCTATTCTGGTACTGACCGCCGGAACGGACTTCTTTCCTGAAATCATAGACTATAAGCTCGAGCCCGGAATCCCCAATCTCTATACCCTGAACGCCTTGTGCAACGAGCTCGAAGCCAGGGGAATAACGAATTTCCCCGTCCATATAAAGCTGGATACGGGAATGCACCGCCTCGGCTTCATGCCGGGAGAGCTGCCTGCGCTACAGGAATTCCTGAAGACCCACCATCAGGTGAAAGTGCGCTCGATATATTCCCACCTTGCCGTGGCAGAAGATCCGTCGCAGGACGAGTTCACTTTGGGGCAGATACATCTGTTCGAGAAAGGTGCGCGGACGCTTTCGGATTCCCTGGGCTACAAGCCTTTGTGGCATGTGCTCAACTCTGCAGGCATTGAACGCTTCCCTCAGTTCCAGCACGATATGGTCCGCCTCGGAATTGGCATCTATGGCATCAGCGCACTGCCAGGTGTGCATCTTTCCGCAGTCGCCAGCCTGAAGGTCAAGGTGCTACAGGTCAAGTCGCTGACAGAGGGTACCATCGGCTACGGCAGGCACGGGGCAGTATCTCCGGAGGGCACGCGTATCGCTACGATTCCAGTCGGGTATGCCGATGGCGTCAACCGCCATCTCGGATGCGGCCACGCCAGTTTTTCGGTAAATGGGCATCGCGCTCCCACGATAGGCAACATTTGCATGGACATGTGCATGCTGGATGTTACCGGAATACCTTGCGAGGCGGGGGACACCGTGACCATATTCGGTAAAGACCCTACTGTGAGCGAGCTGGCGAATATACTTGGAACCATTCCTTACGAAATATTGACCTCGGTGCCCCGGCGCATCGAAAGAATAATCATACGCAAATGAAACGATTGACAGTACTTGCTGCCATGCTCATGGGAGTAGTGGCGGCGGCCCAGAACAACGGCGGTATCACCCCCGAAATGCTCTCCCAAATCAGCAAGGGATGGAGCGGCTCATCCACTGACAAAGCTCTCCGCAACGCTATAGCGGCAGCGCCTATCAATACTCTTTCGGTCAACGCCGAGAACGCGGCCATGATAGATACGGAGTTCAGCGACAGGGTGAAGACACGCGGCATTACCGACCAGAAATCCAGCGGTCGCTGCTGGCTGTTCACAGGCCTCAACGTGCTCCGCGCCGCCGCAATCGATAAGTGGAACCTGGGCGACTTCCAGTTCAGCCAGTGCTACTGCTTCTTCTGGGACCAGCTGGAAAAATCCAATCTTTTCCTGCAGGCTGTAATCGACACCCGCAGCAAGCCCATCGACGACCGTGAGGTCGATTGGCTGTTCGCGCATCCCATCGGCGACGGCGGTACTTTCACCGGAGTCGCAAACCTGGTGACCAAGTACGGCGTGGTGCCAGCCAGCGTGATGCCCGAGACCGCCGTGGCAAACGGCACCGCCCAGTATCGCACTCATCTTGCCAATCTGCTCAGGCAGTATGGCCTGGAGCTTCGCGACATGAAGGGCGCTCCTGCCAAGCTGCAGGCCCGCAAGACCGAGATGCTGGCCGATGTTTATCATGTCCTGGCCCTCTGCCTCGGCGTTCCTCCTACCGAATTCGAGTGGAAGGGCAAAACTGTCACGCCAGTACAATTCTATCAGGAGCTTCTGGGCTATGATCTTGAGCACAACTATGTTATGCTGATGAACGATCCGTCCCGCGAGTACAACAAAGTGTATGAAATCCAATATGACAGGCACCTCTACGACGGCCAGAACTGGCTCTACGTCAACCTGCCGATAGAGCGCATAAAAGAAATGGCGATTGCCTCCATCAAAGCCAATACGGCCATGTATTTCAGCTGCGACGTTGCCAAATTCCTCGACCGCCAGAAAGGTGTGGCCGACCTTGCCAACTTCGATTACGGCTCCCTGCTCGGAGTGGCATTCACTATGGATAAAAAGCAGCGCGTCCAGACTCACGCCAGCGGCTCCAGCCATGCCATGACCCTGATTGCCGTAGACATAAAGGACGACAAACCTGTTAAGTGGATGGTAGAGAACAGCTGGGGGGCTGCGTCCGGCTACAAGGGCAACATCATCATGACCGACGAGTGGTTCAACGAATACATGTTCCGTCTGGTTGTGGAGAAGCGCTTCGTGCCCGCCGACATCCAGCAGATGCTGAAACAAAATCCCATACTGCTGCCAGCATGGGATCCTATGTATCTTCCGGAAGATTAATTCCTAGAACGGATTCTGAGGAGGAGCAAAATCGTAAAATGTCTTGTAATCGCCCCTTCGCGGCGCACCAGGCTTGTCCGGATAGAAATCCTTCATCTGGTCGACCCTGGCCTTGAGAGGTTCCAGGCGGGCCTTCAGTTCGTCATCACAAGCATCGTACTGCATAGCCGTGGCGAAAGTCGGGTCTTTGCGGTAGTTGTACACGCGACCGTCCCAGAAGTAGGCGTATTCGTCGTCCATAGCATAACGTGAGGCCTTGGGCGAAGGGGTCGTGGGCCACAGGGGATTGAAGTGTATGAGCACCAGCTCTTTCTCGTTGGGCTCTTTGCCGCAGAGCTCGGGATACAGGCTCACGCCGTCGAGTACGTGGCCCTCAGGGGGCGTTACGCCGACAATATCGGCAATGGTAGGGTAGATGTCGGTAAGGTCTGCAAGATGCTCTGCCTTGCGGCCGGCCAGCTTGTCTCCCCAGCAGATTATCATGGGCACATGGGTGCCTACGTAGCTCGGTTCACCCTTGCCGCCGCGCACCAGACTGCCGTCCTGCTGCCTGGTCTCTATGCGGGTGGAGGTTCCGTTGTCGGCGGCGAATATGAAGATTGTGTTGTCCCACACGCCCTTGTCTTTCAGGTGCCGCACCATTTTGCCTACCTGGCCGTCCATGTAACGTACCATATAGCGGAAGTAGGCCGTATCTGCGCCCGCGCTGAAGCGGCTGTCGTACAGGTCGTCCCAGAGCGCCGTATCGGGAGTGGTGGTGTGAGGGGTGTGCACAAGCGGCTCGGTAAAATAGAGCAGGAAGGGCTGCCTGGCTTCCACCTGCCTGTCGATGTAGCCGGCTGCATAGTCGTAAGCTGCATCGGGGCCGTAGATGGCAAAGTCGTAGCGCTCGCCGTTGTTGTCCCACATGCTGTTGGCGTAACGGTCGGTCTGGCGAGGCCCGCGGCTTTCCATGTACATCTCGATCTGGCTGCAGAAGAACTCGTCGAAGCCGCATTTGGGCAGCATGGCACGACTGCGTCCGAGCTGCCATTTGCCGGAGATGCAGGTGGAGTATCCTGCTTGCTTTGCCAGTTGCGGGAAGTAGTGCTCGTCGTCGTTCATGTACCCGAAAGCCACATAGTTACGGTCGTTGTACTGGCCGGTCATCACCTGCACGCGGCTGGGGGAGGAGAGGGGCTGGGCGTTGAAGTTCATGAACTGGATGCCCTGGCTCGCAAGCGCGTCTATGTTGGGCGTCTCGTACTCGGCGCCGCCGTAGCATCCGAAGCATTCGGCTCCTATGTCGTCGGCGAAGAAGAATACGATGTTGGGCTTGGATGGCTGGTGCGTAGAGCAGCCTGCCAGAGCTGCCGCCGCTGATCCGAGGCCTCCGGCTACTTTGATTAATGCTTTCATGCTTTCAGACTTTTAACCCTGGGCTAATTTTTTCTCGCTGGGGATGAGGAGGGCACAGAGGCCTACTCCGATAAGGGCGCCGATGGCTACGGAGAGCATCGCGGCGTCCCAGGTGCTGCCGTTGGCGATGCCGCCCACGACTATCTTGGAGCATACTGCGTCACCTACGAGGTAACCGAAGAGGCCGACGAAGCCTGCCGCGGTTCCAGCAGCGTTCTTGGGCACGAGGTTCAGAGCCTGCACGCCGGTAAGCGCCACGGGGCCGTAGATGAAGAAGCCGATGAGGCACAGGGCCACGTAGACCAGCACTTTCTGCATGGAAGGCTCGGCCTGGATGATGCCGGATCCGACCATCCAGTAAAGCAGGACGCCCAGGGCGCAGAGGAACATGCAAATGACGTTCATGGGGGCGCAACGGCCCTTGAAGATCTTGGAGGTCGCCCATCCGCAGGCGATGGTGCCCACGGCTCCGACGATATTGTGGACGGAGAACGCCACCTTGCTCTCGGCGGCGGTCATTATGCCCTTGGTCTGGAGGTAAGTAGGCGCCCAGTCGCCGATGCCGTAACGCACCATGTACACGGCCACGTTGGAGATGGCTACCACCCACAGGAGTTTGTTCTTGAGCACGTAATCCACGAAGAGCGTCTTGAAGGGAAGTTTCTCTCCGGCGGCACCTTTGGACTTGACGCCGCTGTGGTCGTTACGCCAGTCGCCTACAGCAGGGAGGCCGCAGGACTCGGGTGTGTCGCGTATGGCCCACCAGCAGAAGAGAGCTATGGCCATGGCTACGATAGCAGGGAAGACAAAGTTGCCTCTCCATGTCTGGGCGATTCCGAGATCGGCTGCCAGTGAGACGCCGGCGATGGCCAGGAAGCCGAGGGAGAAGCTGCCGATGGTGTGCGAAACGTTCCATACGCTCATCTTGAAGCTGCGTTCGTTCTGGCTGAACCAGTGTGCCATGATACGGCCGCAAGGAGGCCAGCCGAAGCCGCTGAGCCACCCGACTACCAGCATGAGAACAAATATGATGGCGGTGTTGACGGCGGTGTTGGGACCGAAGGGAATGAGACCCACTGCCATCATCGTAAGGGCGGAGAGGACCAGACCGATGCAGAGGAATTTCCTGGCGTCCGAGCGGTCGGAAACGCTGCCCATTACGAATTTGCTGAATGCGTATGCTATGGAAACCGCGGACATTGCGAGACCCACCTTTCCGGCATCGAGGATGCCGTCGTTAATCATGTCGGGGGCAGCCAGAGACAGGTTCTTTCGTACCAGATAGTAAGCGGCGTAACCGAGGAATGCTCCAAGGAACACCTTAAGTCTCATAGCTTTATACTCCTTGTCTACTTTTTCAGCCGGGATTTGCGCCTTCGGCTTGGGCGGGTCAAGAAATCTAGCCATCTGCTATCAGTTTAGAATTATCGTGTAAAGATACACTTGTTTTAGAATATGACAAAGTGGCAGTGGCAAAAAAATTGATACCTTTGCAGGAAAATCCGGAACTATGGCAGAGAAAAATATACAAGAAAACGTTCAGGAACCCGCTGAGAAGGTTTCCAGGAAGAAGAAAGACAACCAGCTGCAGAAGCAGGTCGAGGAACTCAATGACAAATTGTCCGAGGAGCACGACAAATACCTGCGCCTTTACGCGGAATTCGAGACTTTCCGCCGCCGCAGCTCGGAAGAGAAGCTGGCACTGGTGGGTACGGCTGCTGCGGATACCATAAAGGGCCTGCTTCCAGTCCTGGATGACTGCGAGCGTGCAATGCAGATGCTTGCTGGTTCTTCCGACGAGGCGGCAAAGGAAGGCACTGCATTGATATACAATAAGTTGATGGAATACCTGAAGAGCCGTGGCCTTACTGAAATCGAAGCAAAAGGCCAGCCTTTCGATACCGATTATCATGAGGCTCTCACTCAGGTTCCCGCTCCCAGCGAGGACCTGAAGGGCAAGGTCATAGATGTCTATCAGACCGGCTACATGCTGAACGGCAAGATACTCAGGTATGCCAAGGTTATAGTTGGCGCATAAGCGATTATGGCAGATAAAAGAGATTACTATGAGGTGCTGGGGCTCGATAAGAGCGCATCGGCAGACGACATAAAGGGGGCATACCGCAAGGCGGCCCTCAAATGGCACCCGGACCGCTGGGTCAGCGGAACCGACGCCGAGAAGAAGACCGCCGAGGAGAAATTCAAGGAGGCTTCCGAGGCGTATTCCGTTCTGAGTGACCCGGACAAGAAGGCGAAATACGACCAGTTCGGCTTTGCCGGAGTGGATGGCGCAGGCGCTCAGGACTGGAGCCAGGGCTTCGGCAGCCTGAACGATATTCTGAACAATCTGTTCGGAGGTGCGTTCGGCGGCTTTGGCGGTTTCGGTGGATTCGGAGGATTCGGCGGAGGCCAGCATGGCCCCAGGACCATGCGTGGACGTGATATACGTACGCGCGTGCGCCTCTCGCTCGAAGAAATCGCTACCGGTTGCACCAAGGACGTTACCATCGAGCGCAACCGTCCCTGCCCCGAGTGTGCAGGCAAAGGCACAAAGAACAGCTCGGACATCAAGACCTGCCCCACATGTAAAGGTACCGGCCAGGTTCAGAATGTGGTGAATTCGTTGTTCGGCCGCACGATGACCTATACCACATGCCCTCAGTGCGGCGGAGAAGGAAAGATAGTTTCCAACCCCTGCAGCCATTGCAAGGGCACAGGTCTGGAGCGCAAGCGAGAGACCGTTAAGGTGAAGGTCCCTGCAGGCGTAGAGGACGGAATGCAGCTTACCGTAAGGGGAGAGGGCCACGGTGCAGCACGCGGCGGCATGGCGGGAGACTTGCTGGTCATAATTGAAGAACAGCCTCATCCGCAGCTGAAGCGTCAGGGTAACGACCTCTTTTACACTCGTGTAATCAGCACACCCGAGGCAATACTTGGTACGGAAATACAGATACCTGCCCTGGACGGGGCACAAAAGCTTAAGCTTGATGCCGGCACGCAGTCGGGTACGGTTGTGCGCATGCGCGGCAGGGGCTTGCCCGATGTTAACGGCTATGGGAAGGGTGATTTGTATGTGAAGATACTCGTTTGGATTCCCCGCAAGCTCAGCCGGAGCGAGAAAGAGGCTCTTGAGAACATGCGTTCCAGTTCAAGCTTCAAGCCGGATCCGAACAGGGACGACAGGGAACTTTTTGAAAAAGAGAGCAAATATTTTTAAAAAGTATTTGTGAACTGAAAAAAAGTTCCTACATTTGCAGTCCCATTTGAGCAGCCTCTCGTTGAACGGTTCAGTGACGCTGCGATTTAGATTGAAATATTGTTATGGATTTAATTAAATTGGTGGAGGATTCCTTCTCGCAGAACAAAGCAGCCTCCTATCCTGCATTCAAGGCCGGTGATACCATCACCGTTACCTACAGGATTAAAGAAGGTGATAAGGACAGACTTCAGAACTTCCGCGGCGTAGTTATCCAGATTTGTGGAGCTACCCCTTATACCAGGACCTTTACGGTTCGCAAGATCTCCAACGGAATTGGCGTTGAAAGGATTTTCCCTTACGAGAGCCCGTTCATCGACAAGATTGAGGTCAACAAGGTTGGTAAGGTTCGCAGGGCACGTATATTCTATCTCCGCAAGCTCTCCGGTAAGAAGGCTCGCATCAAGGAGGCAAAGCGTGTAGTGAAGGAAGCTTCCGCCGAATAGGTCAAAACCGGGCCCCGTCCCGGTAATATGGCTCCTTAGCTCAATTGAATAGAGCATTTGACTACGGATCAAAAGGTTACAGGTTTGAGTC
>CAMZEC010000063.1 GCA_947305645.1 uncultured Bacteroidales bacterium
TGGCCGTAAGGTACCTTTGCGGTGCAGGCGGCAAGCAGAAGCAGAGAGCTAATTATGGTAATAGACGTCTTCATTGGGTTTCTCGCTATAGTATTGAATGGCGTTGATGCGGAGAAGATAGGTGTCGCTCTGCGGGTTCTTCCAGACCATCTTAACGTTGTGGCGGCCCTCCGGGAGGCAGTATTTCCACGCAGGTTCAAGCTTCCGGGACGTGCCTTTCATGGGCAGGAGTGACACCTGGTCAAGCTCGCCGTCGATCCAAACTTCAATCTCAGCTACATAGGGGTCGTCTTCCTCGGCAAGGGCGAAGACCTCGCTGCCCACATGCTTCTTGCTTACGCGGGCGGCGTAGTCGGCCGTGATTCCGCGCAGGCACACCAGGTTGCCCCAGATCACAAAGCCGTTGCCGGAGAAGTCGAACTCGTAAGTGTCTGACATCCAGGCATCTTTCTGGTCGCGGTAGATAGGGAAAGTGTTGATGAAGTTTTGCTCCAGCGGCAGCACGGTAACGGGCTTCTGCGGAATGACGACATCGCTCTCGCGTACCTCGCCGCCATTTTTCTCTATGAGCTGCAGCGCCTGGCCGTAGCTGTAAAGGGAGCCTTTAGCAAGCGATACGTCCGTTCCCTCGAAGTCCAGGTCCCAGATCTCCATTACGGGGTCTTTCCAGAACGAGGGCATCTTTTCGAGGCCGAGGACTACGCCCAGGACGCCTCCCACGGTAGCGGGATTACAGTCGGAATCTTGTCCGCAGCGGGTGGCAATCTCAAGGGACTTGCCAAAGTCGCCTCCGCCGTACAGAAGCCCCATGGCCACGTATGCGGAGTTTATCTTTGCGTCGATGTTGAAGCTGAGGAAAACGCCCTTGGGGCAGCCCGTGTCGCGGTCCCACTTCTTGAGGAGCTCGAACCAGGCTTGTTTCCAGTCGGCAGGATACTTCTTGTGCAGCACGCGCACATCGTTCACGCACTGCCAGAAGGTGCTCTCCCGGGGGATGCCCTCCAGGGCCATGTCAACGATCTTCGCTGGGTCGCTCTCTACAAATGCGGCACTGTACAGGCCGGCCACGAAGGCGCCGCCGTAGAATCCGTCGCCGCTGTTCATAAGATGTCCTACGCGATCCGCTATGTAAAGGGACTGAGGAATCATTCCGGGAGCCATCAGGCCCACGAAATCGGCTTCGATCTGGAAGTCCAGGTCGTCCGCGTGCGGGTTGTTGAGCCAGTTTCCGGATTCCGGAGGCATTATGCCCTGGCGGACGTTGTAGCGTCCCGCCTGATTGGCGTGGGCAAGGTGGTAAGGCGCATAAGCGAAGCGCATTGCAAGGTCTTCGGACGATGCATCCAGGCCCAGTTGCTCAAAAGCCTCGGCGAATGTGAGGTCGTTGTAAACATCGTCAAAAAGTCCCGGCTTGCGGTCCCACCAATGCTTCACGTAGCCTTCTCCCCAGGATATGGGAATGTTGTCCGGAATCAAGGTCCCGGTGAACTTGAATTCTGTGGGAGCACCGTAAACGACGCCTATAGTCTGGCCTGCCCAGCCGCCCATGATCTTATCCTTCAGCGCATCCTTGGAGATGGTTATGCTTTCCGGCACCTTTGTGGTGCAGGCGGCGCAGAGGGCGATAATCAGTATTAAGCTACTTCGCTTCATAAACCTGCAGTTCGGTAATTGAAATAAAGGCCGATACGTCTTTGGTGTACTTGTTCCAGTGGATGAGGACGGCATCGTCGCCGATTACGCGGATGGCGGTGGTGGTAACCTTGGGGAAGCTGAAGATAAACTCGCCGTTGTGCGGCTGGAAGAACACCTCGTCGCTGAAAGGCCAGTCGGGAGTGACCGTAGCCTCGATCGGCTGCCAGTCGCCGTTATCGTCCAGGTATTCGGGATGGAGATTGCTGTACCAGCCGCCGAATTCCTCAAGCGGACCGTAGTGGAACGAGATCATGTCCGTTGTGACAGGCTCCTCCCAGCGGTAGCCGAAGTAATCCTGCTTCGGGGCGTTGGACTTGCTGCCCAGGGAGTAGAATGCCGCTCCGGGGCCGCCCGTTACGCCGTCGTTGATCACATCAACCGTGTAGGCACGGTAAGATACCGGAATAGTGAGCCAGCAGGAATCCAGGGTGGCACGGTCTGTCTCGCGCGTAAGTGCCAGGATCTCTGCGGCTTCTGGCGCCAGGTTCCGTCCGCGGTCGGCCGGAAGGGTAAATGTAGCCGCTGCCTCTTTTGCCGCTTTGAAGCGGGCCTTGCGGTTGATGGTGTATATCTTCTCGCCATTTTCTTCCCGGACTTTACCTCCGCGGGCTATGATATTCTTCTCTGCCAGCACCACGGTGCGCTCGATGATGTCTTCAATGGAGGCGTCGGGCATGTCGTAGCGGGTGACATTGATGTACCGGTCGTTGAAGGGCTTTGTCCAGTGCTCGAAAGGCATCGCGCGGTCCATAGGGACGCTCTCAACGCCATTGATTACTCCAAGCAAGCCGCAGATTGTAGCGGTCTGGTTGTCGCAGTCAAAGCCGAGCGCACAGCCGATGAGCAGGGTCTTCTCGATGTCTCCGTCGCCGTACAGCAGGGCAAGTATGCCCATGGCGCCGTTGAGGTCGGCGTTCCAGATGCTCTTTGTGATATCCGGTTCGTTCACGTACAGCTCATCTGCGATTACCTTGCGGGAGGCCTTCCAGTCGTCGGGATGCTTCTGCCAGAGGTCGAGGCACTCGTCGATGATGGCGCGGAAGCGGTCTTCCTTGGGAAGATATTCCTTGGCATGGCGCACCAGCGTGGGGATGTCGGACTCGAAGAAAGCCTCGGAGTACATGGCGCCGTACACTATGGTCGGGGATACGGCCCAGTCGTCGGATGTAATGCGGGCCGCCCAGTCGGATATGCCGGCCGCGTACGCAGGCATGCCGGGTGCGGTATATGCCCAAATCTCGTTGATAAGCTGGGGATCGATCTGGAACCAGTGTGGATTGTAGCGCTTGTCACCGGTAAGAGGCGGGGTAAAGCCGTAGTGCATAAGGCCGAGGGCGGCGCGGTTTGCGAGCCATACCCTGTCGCGGATGTGGTACATCCAGCTTTCTTTTACCTGTGCGTAAGTGGGATCCACGCCGTTTTTCTCCATCATCAGCAGATAGAGGTACTCGACGTCGGTATCGTCGTCGGAGAAGGCTCCGTCAACATCGGTCATCTTGCGGATGGCCTTGTTGAACACGAAGGGACCCTCGCCGGGCTCATCCACGAACTTGTTTTCGTATTCAAGTCCGTAGATGTTGCCCACCATCTGTCCCAGCCAGGCCCCGGCAATCTTGTCCTTGAGTTGCGTGCGGGTAATCTCCAGCGGCTTTTGGCAGGAGGCAAGTGCCAGAAGGCACAGTGCTATATAGGCGAATCTTTTCATAATCAATATCCGGGATTCTGTCCCAAGTTGGGGTTGGCACCTCGTTTGTCCTCGGGTATAGGGAGGAGGATGTGTCCGGGTTCTTTGTCCGCGGGCTTTGCCCACCAGGCGTCAAGATACTTGCCGAAGCGGACGAGGTCGTTGTGGACCCAGCCCTCGAGACACATCTCTTTCTGGCGTTCCTCCAGGAAGGAATCAAGGTTGAGTTCGGCTTCCGGGATGGGCTCCAGTCCGGCGCGCTTCCTGATCTGCTTGAAATCAGGTACTTCGGCAGCCTGCGCTGCATTATTCTGCCTCAGCAGGCACTCAACATACATCAAGACCACGTCGGCATAACGCATGATGATGAAGTCGTTCTCCATGTCCACCGAATAAGAGGTGAGGGAGCCGTCGGTCTGGTAAGGCCATTTGATGATGCGGGCGCCTTCCATACGGTCGAGGCCGCTGCGGAAATGGCTTTCGTCGATGGGCGTGTCTATGAGCGAGTACTCTTTGACGATGGGCTTGTTGTTGGCGTCAACGCCGTCCTCGATTGTCCAGCGCTGGCCGTTGAGGTCGTAAATATCGCCGAAGAGCCAGGTCTCCGCTTTCCTGAGGTCGTTCTCGTCGTAGCGGGCCATGAAATCGGGCTGACCCATATGGGTGCCGTTCCAGGTGCCTGCGCTGATGTTGAACAAAGGCAGGAGGTCGCTGTTGAGGGTGAGGACGAAGGGATAGAAGGTGTGTGAGGTGTAAACCGTGCTGTAAGGGATTGCAAGTATCGCCTCGGACGAACCTTCGTTCTGGATTGCGAAGTTCTGGCCGTAGGAGGCAGTGAGTTTGAAGTGGCCGCTGTCGATGATTTGTTTGCATATGTCGGCGGCTTCCTGCCATCTGGCCTTGCCGGTGAATACCTCGGAGTTGATGTAGAGCTTGGCCAGGAGGAACCTTGCAACATCCTTTGTTACACGGCCGTAGGTGGAGATTGAAGGAGAGTCGTTAAGAAGGTCCATGCAGCCTTTTATCTCCGTTTCCATCCAGCTGCACATCTCCTGACGGTTCTTGACCTCGGGGAGAGTGGTGACGGTCTTGTCAATCGAGAAAGGAACCTGTCCCCAGAGGTCTACTGCCATGAAGTAATAATAGACCCTGAGAATCTTGCATTCGGCTATGTTGCGCTGGACGGTCTCGTTCTGCTCCAGTTTGCCAAGTTCGTAAATGGCGTCATTACAGGCGGATATGCCGTTGAAGCAGAAGTCCCAGCCGCATCCGACGAGCTTGTTGCTGGTGGAGATGTTGTGTGTCTGGAGTTCTACGTAGCGCTCCTCGCCCCAGCTTTTGTCCCACGACTTGGGAACGGCCATTTCGTTGCCTATTTGCAGGACCAGGGTCCAGTAACTCTGCTCTTCTCCCCAGTTCTGAAGTTTCGTATAAGGCCTTGAAGTGTACTGTGCAATCACGGCATCGTGCTTCATGAACTCATCTTTGGAGATCTGTGAGTAAAGATGCTCGTCAAGGTTGGTGCAGGCGGCCAGTGCCAGCGCTGCTATCGCTAAAGTGATATACTTTTTCATTGCCTTAGAACTTTATGTTTGCGCCAAGGGTAAACATTCTGGTACGGGGATAGTAGCTTGTGCCCTCGATACCGGGAGTGAGGCCGGACAGGCGGACTTCAGGGTCTACACCGGTGTATCCGGTGATGCACACGAGGTTCTGGCCGGTGAGATAGAAGCGGAGGCCCTTGATGTATTTGTTTTTGATGGGCGCGTCATACGCGACGGTCACGTTGTCGAGCTTGACATATGAGGCATCTTCAAGGCAGCGGTCGGAATAGACCACCTTGCCGGTATATGCGGTATAGTTGAGCCAGGAAGCGAGAACGTTCTTCTGTCCCAGTTCGCTTATATTCTCATACAGGGCGCGAAGTTGGTTGAAGGCCTTCCCTCCGAAAGCTCCGCGGAGAGTGGCGCTCACCGAGAACTGGCCAATCTGTACCGTATTGCTCCATCCCAACGTGAAAATAGGATAGGCGCTGCCGAGTTTGCGCCATTCGTTCTGGTCTATGTTCTGGAGCTTCTGGTTACCGTCGCCGCTGAACTTGGTGAAGTGAGGGCCGTAGAAGGTACCGATGCTCTCGCCCTCGATGAGGCGCTGGCAGTTGGCTCCCAGAGGAGTGCTGAGCCATGCGATGCGGTATTCCTGACCCTTGAATTCCTCGTTGGTGAAGGATATGAGCTTGTTTCGGTTCATCGAGAACACAAGCGACGTGTTCCATTCTATTGCCTTCGTTTTGACGGGCTCTCCGAAGAGTGTGAGTTCCAGACCGCTGTTGGAGATGGCTCCGACGTTGGTGAAGTACTGCTCATAGTCGTACGGAGGCACGGGAACCTTGTAGTTGTAGAGCAGGTTGGTAGTGAGACGGTAGTAATAATCGATGGCGCCGCCCAGTCTTCCTTTCAAAAGCGAAAAGTCCAGACCGACGTTCCACTCGCTCTTCTTCTCCCACTGGAGGTCTGGGTTGGCGTTGCTCGAGGGAGCGTAGGCGTTGGACCATTTGCCGTCGTAGTAGAAATAACCTACGGGCTCAACGCGGAGGATAGATTTGTAATTGTCGAAATCCTGGTTGCCGGTCATACCGAAACCGGCCCTGAGCTTGAGTTCATCGACCCAGGTCAGGGATTGCATGAACGGCTCCTGTGATATGCGCCAGCCGACGCTCACGGCGGGGAACAAGGCCCATTTGTTGTTGGCTCCGAAGCGGGAGGAGCCGTCGTACCTGAGCGACAGCGACGCCATGTATTTCTCGGCATAGTTGTACATCATACGGCCGAAGAATGCAACGTAGCGGCTGCCTTCCCTGGAGGAACCCATCTCGCCCTTTGAATTCTTAATGGCGCTTCCGGCTCCTATGTTGTTCGTCTGGAAGAAGTCGAGGTCGAATCCGTAGTTGGACATGTAGCTGCTGGAAGAACCGAGCTCCTGGAAAGCATATCCTGCAACCGCCTGGATGTGGTGGTCGTCGAATGCCCTGCTGTACTGGAGGGTGCTTTCGTACTGGATATCAGTATCCTTTGCGTTGGAGATCTCTGCGGTGCCGCGCTTGCCGGTCTCGCCGGGATAGAAGTGGGTGCGGTAGTCGCGGTTTTCGTAGTTCTGCTGGCCGTAGCTTACGAAATTCTCCCATTTGAGGCCCTTCACGGGGAGGATGTTCAAGGTGATTCTTCCGTTTACTCCGATATCGTCAACGTCCGTCTTGCTGTCGCGCTCGTTGAGCATGGCGACGGGGTTGTAGTAATCCATGGACTCAGTTTTGGTGAAGTAACCGCCGCCTGCCACATTGGTCTCGTCGTAGATGGGCTCGGTGGGGTTGTGCAGGAACGCCTGGCGGAAGATGCCGTAGCGGGCGCCGTTGTACTGGCGCTTTACATAGCTGATGTTACCGTCGAATACGATCCATCCCTGAAGTGCCTCCTGGCGGATGTTGGTCTTGAAGAGGTACTTGTTGGCGTTGTTGTTCCGGAGGATGCCCTGGTTGTTCTCTATGTTGATGACGGTCCGGTGGCTGAATTTCTCGGAGCCGCCGGTAATGGCCAGGTTGTGCTTGTGGCTGATAGGTGTGCGGGTTACTGCATCGAACCAGTCGGTATCGGCGCCGTACAGCTTGTTTTTGTTCTCCGGCCTGTAAGTGTTGATGGTGTTCTCGAACTCTTTGGCCGTCATGGGCATCGCCCTGGAGCGTACGGTCTGCACCGATACCTGGCCCTCGTAGGTTACGGAGGTGGTGCCGGCCTTGGCCCTCTTGGTGGTGATGATGAGAACGCCGTTGGTGCCGCGGGTACCGTAAATGGCTGCCGCAGAACCGTCCTTCAGCACGTCGATGGATTCAACCTCCTGGAAGTTGATCGTGCGGATGTCGGCACCCACGACGCCGTCGATAATAATGAGCGGACCCTGTCCGGCGCTGAGGGTGTTGGTGCCTCGGAGAAGGATTTCGTAAGAGGCATTGGGGTCTCCTCCGTCGGGGTTGGTCACGCTCAGACCGGCCACTTTGCCCTGGAGCATTCCGGCCGCGGACGAGAAGGCGCCTTTGTCGAAGTCGTCGCTCTTGAGGCTCACAACCGATCCGGTGACTTCTTTCTTGGTGGTCGTACCGTAACCGATGGCCACGGATTCGTTGAGCATGGTGGCCTCCGAGGGCTTCATGCTCACATCGTACACCGATGCGCTGCCCACGGTGAATACATAGTCGTCGTATCCGAAGTAGTTTACGGTGATCTCCCTTCCCGGCGCGGCGGAGACCGTGTACTTACCGTCAAGGTCCGTAACGGCGTAGTTGTTCGTGCCGTTAACGATTATGGCTGCCCCGGGGAGAGGCTCTCCGTTTTCGTCCGAGACTTTACCGGAGATTGTCTTGTTCTGGGCGAAGGCGGTGGCGGCCAGCAGGAGTGCCGCCAGGGCCAGTATTGCTTTTTTAATCATAGCTGCAACTTATTACATTCCGGCTACCACAATGCAGGCAAGGCCTGCGATGAAAAGGGCGAACATGAGGGCAAGGAGGCCGTACACGCCCTTCTTGGCACCTTTGAACTCCTTCCAAATGAATACTCCCCATATGGCTGCGATCATAGGCGCTCCTTGGCCGAGGGCGTAAGAAACTGCCGCTCCCGCCTTGCCTGCGCTGATGTAGTTGAGGGAGGTACCCAGAGCCCAGATCGCACCGCCGAGTATGCCTACCAGGTGGGTTTTGAAGTTGCCGGAGAAGTACTGCTTGTAAGTAACGGGCTCTCCGACGAAGGGCTTCTTCATCACGATGGTGTTGACGATGAAATTACTCAGGAAAACGCCAATGGCGAAGATTACCATTGCGGTGTAAGGGGTGAGCTTTCCGGCTGCAGGGGCGGCGAAGTTGTCAAGGTCAACGCCGTTATACACAAGAGCCGAGAAGAAGGACATAATGAGGCCGGCCAGGACGGCGAGGATGATGCCCTTGCGGTTCTGCTTGGGGTCTCTCTGCTCGTTGGAAACCTTTCCGGAAGCAATGCCGTTGCAAACCACGGCAAGGACGACCAGCGCAACGCCTATCCAGAGGAGGGTGGTGTTCTGACCTGCCACGGGGTGCAGCAGAAGATTGTTCAGCACGCCCATTACAAGTGCGATACCGACTCCAAGAGGGAATGCCACTGCAAGGCCGGCGATGGATGTCGATGCCGAAAGCAGAATGTTGGAGACGTTGAATACAAGTGCGCCGAGGAGCACCCATCCGATACTTGACCAGCTGGCCTGGCCGAGGTCCTGGAGGAAAGGACGGCCTTCTGCTCCGATGGATCCTGCCGTGAAGGCGAGGAGCAGGGAGAACAGGACCATTCCTATAACGTAGTCCCAGTAGAACAGTTCATATCTCCAGCTCTTTGCTGCGAGTTTCTGGGTGTTTCCCCAGGAGCCCCAGCAGAGCATTGTGATGAAACAAAAAATGACTGCGAGTGTGTAGCTGCCGACGATAAACATAGCGGTATGGGATTAAAAGTTAATATCTTTACGGTAAGGGATTGAATTCTGGGCTCCCATCTTCTGTACGGTGAGGGCCGATGCCGCGCAGGCGAATTCTGCTGCTTCCTTAAGGGTTTTTCCTTCAGAAACTGCGACGCAGAGTGCTCCGCAGAAGGTATCGCCGGCGGCGGTGGTGTCTATGGCTTTGACTTTCTTTGCGGGGACAAAGATGGCCGGGCCGCTCTCGAGTATGAGGGCACCCTTGCTGCCCATCGTGACGATGAGCTTGCCGACTCCCTTCTCCTGCATTGCTGCGGCGGCTTTTTCTGCCGATGCAATGTCGGTGACGGGGATTCCGCAGAAGGAAGAAAGCTCGGTTTCATTCGGAATGAAGAGGTCGATGTACTTGAAGATCTCTTCCGGAAGAGGGCATGCAGGAGCGGGGTTCAGGACCACCGTGGCGCCGGCCTCATGGGCGATTCTCGCCGCCTTGAGAACTGAGGGGATGGGAGTTTCCAACTGGAGGAGCAGGATGCCGCATTCCTTGAGTTCTTTCTCGCAGGAGTCTATGTCGGCTTCGGTGAGGTCTCCGTTGGCACCTGAAGCCACCACTATGCAGTTTTCTGCATGCTGGTCAACGGAGATGAGGGCAACGCCGGAAGGCTGGTCGGAGCGGAGAATTCCACTCACGTCAAGGCCTTCCTTTTCGTACTGCGCTATTGAATTGTCGCCGAAAATGTCCTTGCCCACCTTGCAGATGAACTTGACATTTCCGCCAAGACGCTGTGCGGCAACTGCCTGGTTTGCGCCTTTGCCGCCGGCACCCATAGTGAAGACACCGCCAAGTACTGTCTCTCCGGGGCGGGGGAGTTCCTTGGTTTTTACTGTCATGTCAGTATTGCTGCTGCCAATGACAAGGATACCTTTTTTGCTCATATGATATGTGTTTAATTGTGCAGTTTTGCGCAAACGATTGCGCTTGGTTATAGTGCAAACATAATAATAAATACTTTATTATCAAAGTGTTCATTTTGAAAATTTATATAAATGTTTACCTTTGTAGCACAAACGATTTCGCAAATGATTAACAAAACTACTCTTGCGGCTATTTCGGAACGTACCGGATACTCGGTCTCCACTATTTCAAGAGTCCTCTCGGGGAATGCTGAAAAGTACAGGATCAGCCAGTCTGCGGTGGAAAGGGTTACCAGGGAAGCCCGCCGTTGCGGCTACAGGCCCAATCTGGTTGCGCAAAGTTTGCGCACCCGTCAGTCGCAGACCGTGGGGCTTGTGGTCCCCGGTATCGACAACCCCTTTTTCGCAACTCTTTCAAGTATAGTAATAGCCCAGCTGGATGCTCGCGGGTACCATACGCTTCTGGCCGACTCGCGCGAGTCCGAGCAAGAGGAACGCGCGGCTCTGGAGATGTTCCAGGACAGGGGCGTGGATGGCATTATAGCCGTCCCGGTCGCATCGTCTCCTGAATTTCATGAGGAGGTAGGGCAGAATGTCCCGCTGGTGCTTATCGACCGTTATTTCCCTAAAACGTCGCTTTCGTATGTGTGTACCGACAATTATGCCGGAGCGTATATGGCTACTAAATATCTGGTGGACAAAGGATATAAGCGCATTCTGGCAATTCAGGGCGTGCCGGCTTCAATGCCTAACAGGGAGCGGGTAAGGGGCTTTCTCGACGCAATAGAGGGACGCGGTGTAGAGTGTAAGGTTGTTGGAGATGCTTTCTCCGTAGAGAATGGCAACAGGGAGGCTCTGGCCGCTTTTGCCGGCAACCCGAGGGCATATGATGCAGTCTTCGCATTCAGTGCCACCATTCTTCTCGGGACCATTTCTGCCTTGCGTAAACTTGGCATTACCGAGGGTAAAGACGTCGGGGTGATTTCGTATGATAACAACGGTTTCCTGGATTTCATGAACCCTCCGGTCTCGCGGGTGGAGCAGCCGTTGAAGGAAGCCGGCAAGATAGCTGTAGATACCCTGTTTTCTTTAATGGAGGCGCAGCACTCCGGTCTTCCGCGCCCTGCGCCGGTGCAGCAGCTTGTGCAGCCCAC
>CAMZEC010000064.1 GCA_947305645.1 uncultured Bacteroidales bacterium
GGTGCCAAGTGAGTCCTCAAGACTCACTCTGGAATGCAAACATAGTAACTGATTTCTATTTCCTCAGCCAGTTCTCCGGATCTTGAGGATCACGTCCCTTCCATAGCTGGAAGTGGACCTGGATATCGTCGAGACCGACGGCTACATGGCCGAGGACTTGTCCGGTCTTGACCTTGTCGCCGGCCTTTACGGCTACCGAACCCAGTTTACAATAGAAAGTGAAATATTCGCCGTGCTGAACCAGCACGCACTGGTTGTATCCGGGCACGACTACGATCTGCTTCACCACGCCGTTAAATACAGCCATCACGGGAGCGTCTTTGTCCACGGCTATGCCCACGCCGTTGTTGAACGGCATTTCGAGCTTGGTATACACCGGATGGGGATTGCGCCCGAAGTGGCTGACCACACGGCCTTCCGCAGGCCATGGCAGTTTGCCTTTGTTGGCCGAGAACTTTTCGGACAAAGCAGTATCGATCTTGGTCTGGGTCTTTTTGCCACCGGCCTTGCCCTTTCCCTTGCCGCCGGCCATTTCCTGCTGGATCAGCCTTTCGATCTCCCTGTTCAGGGCTTCCACTTGCTTGCGTTTGGCAGCCAGCTGGTTCTGGTAGGTTCTGCGGTCTTTCTGAAGCTGGTTCACCAGCTGTTGGGACTTGTTCTCTTCCCGCCTCACCTTGTCCAGCTCGACAGCCCTTTCGTCCCTCAGCTTGCGCGCCTGCGACCGCAGGCTGTCCAGCCTCTGCTTCTCCTGCTCCAGGCGGGACTTCTCTTCGCCGATGCGCCTGCCCTGCTCGTTCATCTGGACCGAGAGCTGACGCAGATAACCGTAGCGCCGCATGCCCTGGCCCAGATTTTCGCTCGCAAGTATATACATGTACCACATCCGCGAATCGCGGTTTTTGTAGGCATTGTGCACCAGGCGCCCGTAGTAGTAAGTCATAGTGTCCAGCCGCGCCTGCACCCGCTCCACTTCTTTCTGGCAGCGGCGCGCGCTGTCGGTGATTATGCGCAACTCCTTTTCGCTGTCCTGCAGGAGCTCCTTGCGGGCGGCGGTCTGGGCACGGAGGATGTTCAGCTGGGTGGCCGCGCTGTTGCTTTTTGCCGTAGCCGACTGAAGTTGCTGCTCAAGTATGCGTATGTCGCGCTCCAGGCGGGCTTTCTTGTCCTTGCTGGACGATAGGCTCTGCCCCCACGCGGGGATACAGCAGGCCAGCAGCAGCGCTGTAAAAGCTATCCGGGTCAACTCTCTCATTTCTTCTTGCTCTCTGACAGGTTGCGATAATAGGTCGCCAGATCCTTCTCGCCCAGCTTGTCGAGCACAAGCGAAAAGTGCATGAGCACCACGGCGCTGTCTTTGCCGCCGTAGAGCATGGCGTGCTTGAAATAGGGCTTCGCCTCCTTTGCCTTGCCTCGCAGGAAAAGTATCCAGCCGTAGGTGTCGAGGTAAGTAGGGTTATCCGGCTCCTTGTCAATGGTTATGCGGCTCATCTTTTCCGCCTTTGCCAGGCAACGCCTGTCTAGGCTGAGGTAATAGGCATAATTGTTAAGCACGGGCGTGTACCCGGGATCCAGCTTGAGTGCCTTTCCGTAGGTTTTGTACGCCTTGTTTTTCTGGCCCATGGAATAGTATGTGTCTCCCATGATGGACAGGCAGGAGAGCACGTTCGTGGTATCGTCCGGCTGCAGCCTCATCATCTCGTCGCAGAGCTCAATTATTCGCTCCTGGTCCCCGAGTGCGTGGGCGGTTTCTATCATGAGGCCGCGGGCGTGCATACTGCGTGGTTCCGCTTCCGCATAGTCGCGCAGGAGCGAGTCGATCTGAGGGACCAGGGCGTTGAAAGTACGGGAGTCGAAGCCGCTCATCACGCTCATCATAGCCTCGTGCTTCATATCATCGTCGGCCACGTTGTCGCGGACCAGGGAGCGGAGGGCGGCGAAGAATGACGGGAAATCCCGCTTCATCCTGTAGGCGCCGGCGAGCATGGTGGAAACGGACAGCTCAGGGAATTTTCCGGGGTTAACCTGCTGAAGCTCGCGCAGAAGTTTCTCCGCTTCTTTCACTTCCCCGGTACTGAGACAAAGGTTGGCCAGAGTCTCCTTGTACCAGCTGTTCGACGGGTCGAGCTCCATGGCCTCGCGGAAGCGTTTGGCGGCATCTTTATAGTCTCCGGCAGCAGCACTGCAATGGCCCTTGTAGTAACGGATTGCGTCGTTATCCGGATAGATGGCCATGAGCGAATCAAGGCTTGCTCCGGCTGATTCGAAGTCTCCTGCATCCATGCGCGCCACCACGTCCAGAAGGGCATTTTCCTCCTGGGCGAACAGGGGAAAGAGCATCACTGAAAGGGCTAAGCAAAGCAGGAGTTTCTTCATATAATTACAAAAGTATTGATTTTTTGCCTATTTTCGCAACATCATTTGCGGTTTTGAGTTTTTTTTAGACCCAATGCAACTTTTTAGCGACAACTCGCATCTATTTACACGGATGCTCGAGAAGGCAAAGGAAGGCGACAGACGTGCACAAAAAGCCATCTACGACGCCCTGGCCGAGAAAATGTTCGCCCTGTGCATACGCTACATGGGTGACCGTGAGACGGCGGAGGACGTCCTCCAGGACGGATTTGTGACCCTGTTTGCCAAGCTTGACACCTACACAGGTGACGGTTCCTTTGAGGGTTGGGCCAGAAAGATCTTTGTCAATACCGCTCTGATGAGCCTCAGGAAAAACGACGTGCTCAAGGAAAGCGAAGACGTAGACAGCGCAAGGTCCATGACCAGCGAAACGCCGTCTGCCGTACAGGACCTCGGATACAAGGAACTGTGCCGCATGATAGCAGAGCTGCCCGCCGGCTTCCGCACCGTATTCAACTTGTACGTAGTTGAAGGGTATTCTCATCAGGACATTGCGGAGGAGCTTGGCATCTCCGTAACTACGTCGCGATCACAGTTGCTGAGAGCGAGGGCGATATTGCAGGCAAAGATAAAGGAAAGGGAAAAGAATTAAAGACAGATACAGATGCAAGACAATTGGCAGGAATTCGACCGACAAATACAGTCGGTGCTGCAGGACGCCGGGGAGAAAGTCCCAAGGCGTGTGTGGCGTGCCGTGTCCGGGCGTCTTGATTCGGCAGCATCCGCTGCGCTTTGGTGGAGGTGGGCAGTTCCCGCCTTCGTAGCCGCCGCACTCGTGGCCGGCCTGTTCCTCTCCGGCACCTTCGGGACCACGGGGAGCAAATCCGGCAACGTAGATATTCTGGCAGATGCCGGCATCATTTCTTCTGAAGTCGTTCCTTCCGATGGTATTACCGTCGTGGATTCGGAGGAGCCGCTTGTCATTCCAAGCCCGCACAAGGTGCGCAAACTTACGGCACGGCAAGTTGCAGGTACGGAGCCCGATGTGCTTCCGGAGCCGGCTGAAGATGTTTCAGAGGCCCCCGCAGTTGTACCGTACGAGCCTGCAGAGACAAAGCAGAAAGACGTAGCGGCAGACACTTATGATGCTGAAGCGGCAGCTCAGTGGACCCGCATCGAGAACGAAGAGAACAGGCACAGGATCGAGGGGATTAAGCTCCGCAATCTGTACGCCCAGGGAAGCGTCGGAGGTAACGATTCCAACCTCAGCTACGGCGGCAGCGGCATAAGCCATATGGCACCCGGCGCCGGATCGGACGACGCTGGAATCAGCGAGGTCAGCCAATCAACCTACGGAGTGCCGTTCACCGTCGGCATAGGCGCACGGTTCGGCATTACCGACAAATTATCCATCGGCACCGGAATCGACTATTCCCTGCTTACCCGTACTTTCAAGGGAAACTACACCGGCAGCGCCGCATCGAAGTTCGACGGCCATATAGTCCATAACGTGCACTATCTCGGAGTCCCCCTGAATGTCTACTACGACCTTCTTCAGACTCGTGACGAACTCATGAAAGTGTACGCTTGGGGCGGGGCGGAAGCCGAGTATTGCATCGCCAACAGCTTCACCCTGCTCACGATGCCCAATGCCGTGATTCCTGACAAAGCGGGAGGATTCCAGTTCTCCGCGGCACTCGGCCTCGGCCTGGAATTCAAGCTCAACGATTTCCTGGGGCTGTATGCAGACCCTTCCGTCCGGTACTATTTCCACGGAAACCAGCCGAAGTCTCTTCGTACGGACAAGCCGCTCATGTTCAGCTTCGACGCGGGTCTGAGATTCAATTTCTAAATTCGGGGTGTGGCGCAGTTGGCTAGCGCATCTGGTTTGGGACCAGAGGGTCGCAGGTTCGAGTCCTGTTACCCCGACTTTTTTTATTTGCGCTGGTCTTTAATCTTAGCGCCGGGAAACTTGTCCGGGCTGAACGCAACCACTTCAGGATCCACTCCCGGCTTTATATTTTCGATGGAAATACCTATGCCCTTCGCCTTCGTACGGAGGTAAACAGGCATGTAATTTCCTTTCCTCACAGCGATATTCATCTTTTTTGCAGCATCCTTGTCCTTGTTCTTGCGGGACTTCTTGCAGAGCAGATACCAGGTGTCGTCTGTCTCCTTTTCCAGGCTCACGTCGTAGCCGTCCGTGATACCCTGGAACGAGCTCATAGCGTCGGCAGCGGCGTCGTCTGATTTATTTATTGTATTTGCAACAAGCTCGTTGCGTTTCTTGTCGTAGATCCACGATGTATTTCCGTCTATCCAGGCTTCGTTGCTTTCGCCCATCATTTCCACCTCCATCTTCACCTTGTCGCCGAGCGAATAAACACGGGTGCTGGCTTTACCTATGATAGGAATGTCCATTATGAATGTAAAAGACGTACCTTGCCCTTCGGCCTTGTCCAGTGCGGCGTCCATCCGTTTTACAATTTCTTCCGGAGTCTGGGCACTGAGGCCGAATGCGGCGAGAAAAGCCGCGAATATCAATACTATCCTTTTCATATCACGACAGTTAACTGTCGCAAATATAGAAAAATAATCTAGAAGTTAAAGCGGAAACCGGCAGCAACGGAAAACGCCAGCGGGTGCTTGGTATAGAAGGAATCCGTATTCCCTTCGCCTGCAATGTGCCAGGACAAACCGGGCTGGATGAAGAGTCCTCCGAAGTCCGCAACCATATATTGAGCTCCGATATTGAGGCCGACGGAGAAAATCGCGTCACTTTCCCTTTCGCTTATCCTCTCACGGCCCACCTGCTCTTCACCGATATAAGATTCCACAATTCCGAAACTGCGGAAACCGTACTCGAACATGGGACCTGCAGAAGTGTAAAGCGAGAAGCGGTCGAGGCGCAGAGGCGTATAAACGACAAGCAGAGGTACGCCCAGATAGGATATTGTCTTGTTCGTCAGCGTGGTAACACTTCCGGTAACAGACTTGGTCTGATTCTGAAGGTTGGTAAGCTGAATGCCGCTCTCCACGCCCCAGTGCTGCGAGAACGAGTAGCTGAACATTGCTCCCACGCGTAAGGCAACGCCATATCTGGTCTCTGTCTGATTGAGCTTGTTGCGGCTCAACAAAGCCGCCGTCGCCATCCTTCCGCCACCGGCTCCGGATGGAGCGGCATTGGCATAACTGGTATAGGATGCGCTTGCATTGCCGGGGATGCCTCCGGCCAGCAGGCTGCCAGAGACGACGGGCTTTCGGCGGATAACGGTCTTTTTTGCGGGGAAGACGGGGGCCTTGTCCCCGGGAACAACGGGGGACGGAGCCACCTCGGCATCGTCTTCCCTGGCGGAATCGTCTTCTTTGGCGGCATCGTCGATGGCCGCCGCATCGTCGGCAGTTGTATCATCAGAAGCGGGCACTACGGAAGGAACGGCCTCGGCCTCACCAGCCTCCTCATGCTCTGCGGCAGCATTGTCGGAAACAACTTCGGCTAGCGCTTCAGTCGCGGCTTTGCGGGTGGGGGAAACGGCCACATGATGCACTGCGGCGGGCTTTTCGGAAACCTCCGGTTCAACAGGAGCGGTATCATCCGCCATTTTTTCGGCGGATACGATTATCTCTTCGGTCACAACTTCAGCTACGGCAGGACCTGCGGGTTCGGCAGGTCGCCACAGCAGCACCACAGCGAGCGCCACCGCCGCAACGCCGGCAAGCGCCCACATCCAGGGGAACGCCGTGCGCGGGGCAGGTAAGCCAGCCTCGACAGCCTCCCACAGACCATCCGGTGGCGTCTGGCTATAGCCCTCCATCTTTTGACGGAGTTTATCATTCCATTTCTTTTCAGCCATTTCTTCTGTATTCTTTTATCTCCTTGGCCAGCAGGGCCTTAGCCCTTAAAAACTGGGACGCGGAGGAATTCTCCTTAATACCGAGCAGGGAGGCAATCTCCTTATGTTTCATCTGCTCGAACACAAACAAATTGAACACCGTACGATACCCGTCCGGCAGGCGGCTTATCATGTCCTGCAGCACCTCCATAGGCACGCTGTCCACATCGGGCTCATCGTCCGGAAGGGTTTCCGGAAGCTCCTCGACCGGCAGCAGCCTGCCCTCTTTCCTCAGGGCCTGCAGGGCGCCGTTGGCAACAACCCTGGACATCCAGGCCCGCAACGACCCTTCGCCCCTGTAACGGAAGCTTCCAAAATGCTCGAAGATGCGTATGAACGCATCCTGGAGCACATCTTTCACCATGTTGTCGTCGGCCAGATATCTTGACGCCACAGCTGTCAGCTGTCCGGCATAACGGAGATACAGCTCCCGCTGGCCACGAGGATCTCCGTTGCCGACAAGCCTGACAAGCTCCCTTTCGCTCAGGCTATTCCCTGGTCTTGAATTCAAAATAACTGGTTCGCGATGCGCCGTCCGTATCTGTCCAATTCAAACTAATTATCTTTGTCTCGCCGGCTGTATCCGGGAGGCCGTTGATGTCAAAGCAAACAAGCCCTTCCGACCACGTGTCATGGCCGTCTTCGTGACTGTCCTGTCTCAGCTCCAGAGCGTAAGGGTTCTCCGGGTTGACGCCGGACGACAGGTAAAAATCGTGGTGTTTGGGAACATCTCCCCACCAGGTGAAATAATGGACCGTAAGATAACCGTCTTCAACAGTGGTAAAGCCGGAATCCATTATCATTGCTATACCGTCACCCGGAGCCAGGGAAATAGAGTTGTCCATGGAGAATGTTCCAAGTTCTATCGGCTCTATCCAGTCTATGGTACAGTTGTAATACTCTCCCAGCTTGCCAGGAAGTATGGTAAGGCTGGCCATGGCCCTCTGCTGCCCGGAGTACTCCAGCTCGTCGGGAAGCAGCTTGAGCGGGCCGTATTGCAGGAATGTTTTCCCGTCCGCGTCACACTTGACGGTAACCAGGGAGTTGATCTCTACAGGCGCAGACAGCCTGTCCAGTTTATATGTCACGCCGTCATAGTCAGAAAAGGCCTCCGGGTAATCTGCATACGATCTTGAACATGCAGATACCATCGCAACGGCCGCAACTATATATACAATATGTGTGAGTTTCATTTTCATTTCGCTTTATAAATCCGTTCCGAAACGAAATCTTGCACATTATGCGAATTTTTTTTGTGATAGCAATGCAAGAATGCGAATAATCCGGCGTTTATAAGGCAAAAAGGTTTAAAAAATGATGAGAAGGTTTTTCAGATTCACATTAGGGTTATGCATTATCGGCATGGCGTTCTCGTGCTCAAAAGGCGAGTATTTTACGCCAGGCGGAATGTATATGGATGCTGAATATGGTATGATTAGTAATGACGGAATGCCCGGCGAACCGGAGATGCCCGGAGACAGGTTCGACGAGATTGTAGAGAACGGTTTCATAAAAGTGGCCGACCAGCCGACATCCACCTTCTCCATCGACGCTGACGGCGCCTCCTATTCATATATGAGGCGCTGTATCAGCAGCGGCTTTCTCCCCTCTTCCAACTCGATTCGCGCCGAAGAGTTCCTAAACTACTTCACCTTCGACTATCCGGAGCCCGAAGTCGGGGAGACCGTGGCCATCAATGCGGAAATCGGCGTGTGCCCCTGGAATACCGGGCACAGGCTGCTCCGCCTTGGCCTAAAAGGCAAATCCATGGCCGAAGCTGACATCCCTGCGGCCAACTACATCCTGCTTGTAGATACCTCCGGTTCCATGTCCGGCACCGACCGCATAGATCTGCTGAAGTCGGGCCTCTGCAACATGGTAGACTACATGAGGCCGACGGACCGCATCGCCATAATCACCTACTCCGGTGAGGTCAAGCGCGTGCTGGAATCCACCCTGGTGAAGGACGCTTCCAAGATCAAGGCTGCCATCAAGAAGCTGGAAGCCAGCGGCTACACCCCCGGCGGAGCAGCCATGAAGCTCGCCTACGACGAGGCGGTGGAGCACTATATCAAGGGCGGCAACAACCGCATCATCATGTGCACCGACGGCGACTTTAACGTTGGCGTAACCTCAACCGAGGCGCTGGTAGAGATGGTCGAGAGCTACCTGGACAAGGGCATCTACCTGAGCATCATGGGATTCGGCTCCGGCAACTACAACGACTCCATGATGGAGAGCCTCTCCAACCACGGAAACGGCACCTACACCTATATCGACTGCGAAGAAGAAATGATGAAGGTCTTCGTGCACGAACGCTCTCACTTCTACTCCGTGGCCAACGACACCAAGTGCCAGGTGACCTTCTACGACTGGGTAGACAGCTACCGCCTAATCGGCTACGAGAACCGCGTGATGAACAACGAGGATTTCGAGGACGACAAGAAGGACGCCGGCGAGATCGGCTCGGGCCAGACAGTTACCGCCCTCTACGAGATTATCCCTTCCGGCAGCCTTACCCTGGATGCCACTGCGGCATCGTTCGATGTCCGTTACAAAAAGGAACTGGGCGAGGAAAGCCGCCTGCTTCACCTGAACGTAGGCAAGTATTACGAAGGTGTGGCGCCGAACAGCGTTGAATACAATTTTGCCGCAGGCCTTGCCGCTTATGCCATGATTCTCCGCGGGTCTCAATACAAGGGCAACGCAGACTACAGCATGGTGAAGGAGCTCCTTAAGAGCGCCGAGAAACCCGTAAACGATGTAGATCCCCTGAAACTGCGCTCCAGCCTCATCAAGCTGGTAGAAAAAGCGGAAGAATTAAGCGACAACAAATAATGAAAAGACTGATACTAATTGTCCTCCCTTTTGCCGCGCTCCTTACAAGCGAAACGGCCCGGGCCCAGCATTTCGACCCCGGGCACAGGCACTCCATAGAGATTTCGACGGGAGTTCCGCCTGCGCAGTCATTGCTTCTCGGAACAAGCAACTCCTACGCACGAATGACACGTGGATTCAAAGATACGCGGCTCTTTATACCCAGCATAAACATCGGATACACCTATGCCATGAACGAGCGCTGGGACTTCAACGTGGTTATCAACGCATGCGGTGCTATTATGCGCAGGGATAATTACCCAATGAAAGAAGTTCAGGAATATGATGATGAAGGGAATCTGTTTTGGACCAGGGAAGAAGCAGATTTTAGTGCTGGTGTTGTATCGTCCAGCATTAAGTATTCCGGCACGATGTACACACCAATGGTAGATTTCCGATGGAAATGGCTGCGCCGCGACAACTGGCGCCTCTACTCCTCTTTCGGCCTCGGGTGCCTTGTGATTGGCAATTTCAGCTTATTCATACCCACACCTTATCTTACACCAATTGGAATTAACTTTGGCAAGGGCCATTTTTACGGCCTTGCCGAGATGAATATCAGCTGTGCTTCAACCGGGCTTATGTTCGGAGCGGGCTACAGATTCTGATTAATCCACACAATTATTTAGCGCCAAGAGGCTGACCGTTTTTTATTGGTTTTCGGTCAGCCTCTTGTCTTTTTATCCTGCGATTGCTTTAGTCAGCAGGATGAAGTCTTCAACGCTCAGGCGCTCGGCCCTCAATTCCAGCATAGATGTTTCGCTATCGCTCAACATGACAGAACAGTCTGTCATCCTGACCGATTGTAAAGGAGGGAAGGATCTTTCTTTCAGTAGCGGCTTCAAGGCATTTCGCAACGTCTTGCGGCGCTGATTGAAGGCGGTCTTGACCACCTGCTTGAAGAGTTCCTCGTCACATCCCAGTTCGGTGCGGCCGTTGCGGGTGAGGCGGATGACTGCAGACTGCACCTTGGGCGGCGGAGCGAAGGCTCCCGGGCCCACGGTGAAGCAGTATTCAATGTCGTACCAGGCTTGCAGGAGTACGCTCAGG
>CAMZEC010000065.1 GCA_947305645.1 uncultured Bacteroidales bacterium
GGCAATGTGACCGGATGCAGCAACGGCAAAGAAATAGTGCTCGATGCCAACTGCACCGTGCAGAACGTCAACTGCTCTCAGCAGCTCATGCTTGGCGGTGTCATCGGACATCACCACACACATCTTTACACTATAGGCAACTGTATCAACAACGGCAACCTTACTTATAAAAACGGCTGGCACAACCAGAAGGGAGCCACTTATTTAGGCGGCATCCTCGGTGGGCGCAACGGCAATTCCGGACATACTATGGACGGATGTAAGAACTTTGGCAAAATCACCAGCCAGTCAGCATCTTACATGATGATCGGCGGCCTTTGCGGAGACTTGTTCGGAGAACTTAAGAACAGCTCCAACGAGGGAGAGATCATGGTCACTAACGCCAAAGCCGACGGTGTGTATATCAGCGAGATAGGCGGATTGCTCGGTTATTCGGTCTGCAACCTCGAGGGCAACACCAGCAAGGGTCCCATCACCGTGAATTCTTCCGATGCCGTGCGTATCGGCGGATTCTGCGGAGCTACCCAATATGCCAAAGTATGGAGCGGCGACACCCTGAGTGCCGTCATCAGCTCCGACGGCGCCTGCATCGCCGGTGCTTTCCTTGGAGCGATACGCAAGAATTCCATTACCCTTGGAACTCCCGACAAGCCTGAGAAAGTAACCGCCGACGCCCGTGTACTCGGAGCCAAGGTCAGCGCGGAAAACCTCATCGGCGCACCTGGAGACCTTGTGGTGGCGAATGTGAACATCGATTAATGAACGGGACTCAAGAATCGGAGTACATCCAACGTCTGTCGGGCGGGTCATACGAAGTGTTCGATTACTTCTACCTGAAGTATGCCCCGCTCGTCGAGACGTTCGCACGGGCACTCCTAAAAGATAAATCCATTGCGGAGGATATCTGTCAGGATGTGTTCCTGCGCCTCTGGCTCAGACGGCGCTCGCTGAGGGGCGTGCGTGCGTTCAAGCCATTCCTGTTCACCATCGTCAAGCATGCTGTCTATGATTACTATTCACGCGGAAAACCCATCCCGCTGGAGCAAGGCTTGACCTCTGAAGAACTCCCGGAACTGTTCGGCGGAGACCTGGCCAGGGAGGAGGACTTGCGCGACGTCATTTCCCTTGCAAGCCTTACCATAGCGGCAATGCCTGAACAACGCAGAAAAATATTCCTGATGAGCCGCCGTATGGGCCTGACACAGCAGGAAATAGCAGCCCGGGAGGGAATCTCTCCCAAGACAGTTGAGTATCACATAGGAAGGGCCCTGGAGCAACTCAAGGCACTAAGCGCCCTGCTTTAACCACACAATCAATATGGGCAAGAAAAAGAACATCATAAACCGATTTATGTCAGGCAGTTTCCCCGACGAGGTAAAGCTGGCCTTCGGGAGCTGGCTTACCGACCCCGAAGACCAGCAGGAAAAGGAAGATGCCCTCTACAGTGAATGGGAAGCCCTGTCTGCCAGAGATATAAGCGACTCCACCCTGGAGCGGCGGCGCAAGCTCAACCTTATACACCGCCACATGGAAGGAGAAAAGCAAAAAACACTCAGGAGCCGCTTTATGTATTTTGTGGCCGTGGCCGCAGCGGCAGCCCTGATCGCGGGATTTTTCGGCCTGGGCCGGGGGATCCGCTCCCACAGCAACACGCCTTCAGCGACCTCGGAAGTGTGCATGGTGACATCCAGCAATTCAAAGGGCGAATTCCAGCTCCCGGACGGCACATCGGTATGGCTCAACATAGGCAGCTCCCTGTCGTACAACAGCAATTTTGAAAAAGCATCCGTGAGGGAAGTCAAGCTCGACGGCGAAGCATACTTTGATGTTGCAAAAGACGGACGCTCCTTTGTGGTAAATGCCGGTGACCTGCAGGTCAGCGTACTGGGCACCCGCTTCGCCGTAAGGCACACTCCCCTGTACGAGCGCGACCAGGTCACCCTCGTGTCGGGTTCCGTGCGCGTGAAAGGAGAAGGCATCCAGGCGGTAACTCTTTCTCCCGGCGAGCAATTGAGTTATGACCGCCTGCTGGGCGACAGCACCGTCCGCACGGTTGATACAGGCGACTATGTAAGCTGGATACGCTCGCAGATTTCGCTTGAGGACTGCACCTTGGGCAAAGTCATCGAAAATCTTGAGCACCGCTACAGAGTAAAGGTCAGCACGTTGGGAGACATCGACCTGGACCAGCACATCACACTTAAAATCAACGACGAGAGCAAAGAAAAAATATTTACCGTCCTCTCCTTTCTCGCCGATTGCGAACTCCGCATAATCGACGAAGGCAATATAGTCCTGATACGATAATTCACAAAACTTCTCTTATGAATAAACTAGCAAAAACATTGCTTCTGCTGTTTCTGTTGGCCTCTCCGGTCGTCTCCTGGTCGCAGGAAAGAAAGGTCAGCGGCAGCTGGCAGAATGTGCCGTTACGCACCGTCCTGAACGATCTGGAAAAACAGAGCGGATTCACTTTTGCCTACCGTACCGCCGAGATTGACTTGGAAAAGCGGGTGAGCGACGAAGCCAAAGGCGAAGATATTCTCCAGCTGCTCGGCAGGATACTCGCTCCCCAGCAAATGTCGGCAAATATCGAAGGAACCCAGATCATGCTGCTCCGGAAACGGGGCGAGGATCCCAAGAAGACTGCTCCTTCAACTCCCAAGCGCACCTTTTCCGGAACCGTGGTAGCAACCACCGACCGCAGCCCTCTTGCTGGGGTAACGGTGTATGTTAAAGGCACTTCCACCGGCACGCTCACCGACACTGAAGGCCGTTATTCGCTAACGGTAGGTGCCGATGTCAAGGAAATAACGTTCTCAATGCTGGGATACCTCGACAAAAACATAAAGACCACCGAGAACGACAACTACTTCCGCATGGTCTTTCTGGACGAATCGTCAACTGCATTGAGCGAAGCGGTAGTGGTCGCCTTCGGAACCACCCAGAAAAGGGAGTCGATAGTGACCTCGGTGGAGAGCATCAACCCCGAGCAGCTCAAGTCGCTCCACTCTCCCACCCTGTCACAGTCTTTTGCGGGCAACCTGGCCGGCGTTATTTCCACCCAGTCATCCGGCGAACCCGGCTCGGACGGTGCCAATTTCTGGATCCGCGGTATTTCCACCTTCGGCCCCAACAGCAAGCCTTTGTATATCCTCGACGGAATAGAGGTCGGCGTAGGGGTGCTTGACGGTATCTCTCCGGAATCAATCGAGTCGTTTGCCGTGCTTAAAGACGCTGCGGCGACGGCTCTCTACGGCTCCCGCGGCGCAAACGGCGTCATGGTCATTACCACCAAGAGCGGACGTACGTCAGACAAGATGTCCATCAACGTCCACTTCAATTCGACGGTAAACACCTTCACCAAGGTATCCGAAATCGCCGACGGGATAACTTATATGGAGAACTACAACGAGGCTCTCCGCACCCGCGGCGGCAACGATTATTATCTGCCGGCCAAAATCGAGGCTGCCAAGCAGGGAATCAACAATTATGAGTACCCGCTTGTCAACTGGTACGATATGATTTTCCGCAAGTACTCTACCGCCCAGAGCGCCGACGTGAACATACGTGGCGGCGGAAACCGCGTAAACTACTTCCTGAGCGCTATGTTCGCCAACCAGAACGGTATGCTGCGAAACTCCCCGGAAGTATCGTTCGACACCGGCCTTAACGCACGCAAGTTCTCGTTCCAGAGCAATGTGACCGCCAAACTGACCAACAGCACTACGGCGTCCATAAAGATGACCTCCATATTGTTCTACAAGAACATGCCGTATTACAGCACGCAGCATTATTTTGCCGCGGCTCTATATGCCAATCCCGTAAACGTATCGCCCACATACCCCTCTGAGTGGCTGGGCAACGATGCCGACTATGTAGTGTTCGGCGGTACCGACGAGTGGGACGGAACCACATCGTGGACCAACCCCTACATGGACCTTTCGGAAGGCTACCGCAAGCAGTTTACAGAGAACACCACGACTTCGGTCCGCCTGGACCAGAACCTCGACATGATAACCCCGGGACTCAAACTGTGGGGACAGGCGTCGTTCTATTCCTACACTGCCGCTACCCTTACTTTCCGCAAGGCGCCTTGGCTCTACCGTCTTCAGGGGATAGATACCGACCCCGTCAGCGGCGAAAAGACCTACTACCTCTCACAGCTGGGCAGCGAAGGGTCGAAATACATAGGCTCCGATACTTCATCGAGCGGCTATCGCGAACTTAACCTGCAGACCAACCTCGAATACGCCCGCAGTTTCGGCCCACATTCCATAAACGCCGTGGTCCTGTACCACCAGAAGGAACACGTTGACAATCAGGCCTCCAGTTACAACGCCCGCCTGCCCAAGCGCGAGCAGGGATTCGCCGGACGTCTGTCATACACGCTTCTGGACCGGTACGTACTCGAAGCCAACTTCGGATACAACGGCAGCGAAAACTTCATGAGAGGGCACCGCTGGGGCTTCTTCCCCTCCATGGCGGCCGGCTGGATCATCTCCAACGAGCCGTTCTGGGACAATCTCCGCAGCACCGTTGACCTGTTGAAGATACGCTATTCCTACGGCCTTTCCGGTAACGACTACCTGTCGGTACGCTTCCCCTACATCTCTTCGGTCGCAATGAATGTCAACAGCGGTTTTATCCAGGGATCCTGCGCCGACGGCTTCTATTCCGAAAAGGGTAACGTCGTGAACCTGTGGGGTAACGAAGACGCCACCTGGGAAGTGAGCCGCAAGCACGATATCGGCATCGAATTCGGCTTTATGCAACAGCTCAAATTCATCCTCGACATTTTTGACGAAAACCGTACGGGCATATTCATGGCCCGCCAGGTACTCCCCGCCACATCCGGTCTCTCAGGCGTGTCGCCTCGGGGCAACCTCGGCGCCGTACGCAACAGAGGTGTTGACTTCAGCCTCGAGTACAAGCGCATTTTCAATCCGGACTTTTCCATCAGCGCGCGCGGCACATTCACCTACGCCCACAACGAAATAACCGACTACGACGAGCCGGAGATCCAGCCTTATCCTTATCAGTCAAAGATAGGCCAGCCGGTATATGCTCCTTACGGACTCATCGCGGAAGGCCTGTTCAAAGACCAGGAAGACATAGACAACTCGCCTACCCAGACTTTCAGCACCAACTATAAGCCCGGCGACATCAAGTACAAGAATATGAACGACGACGATGTTATAGACGAGAACGACGCTACCTACCTCGGGCTGCCCACCGTGCCGGAAATCAACTACGGATTCGGCGCCACCATGAAATACAAGTCGTTCGACTTCTCGTTCTTCTTCTCCGGGCGCGACAGGGTATCCATCCTTATGTCCGACGCGGTACATCCGTTCGTCAACAAAACGCACCGCGGCTTGAATATGTTCAAATGGGTGGCCGACGACCACTGGAGCGAGAGCAATCCGAACCCCGACGCCAAATACCCCCGCCTTGACTGGGAATACAACCCCAACAACATCCCTGCGTCGAGTTTCTGGCTCCGGGACGGTAAATTCCTGCGATTGAAAAACGTGGAGCTTGGATGGACCTGGAAGGAAACCCTCAGGGTGTACTGCACGGGCACCAACCTGTTTGTCCTGTCTCCGTTCAAACTCTGGGATCCGGAACTGGCAAACGGCGCCGGAGTATCTTATCCTCTTACCAAGAGCGTTCAACTCGGTCTGCAACTTTTTTTCTAAATTTGGACTCTGATCATGAAAAAGACTTTATTGATCCTCGCTATACTCCCGTTCCTTGCGGCCTGCAACTTTTTGGATGTTGTGCCTGAAGATACCGCAAGCGTGTCGGATCTGTACTCCTCTCCTATGCAGGCGGAGCGCACGCTGAACTCGGTTTACGGCTTCTTCCCTCACCACATAGGCTATCATACCTATCCCGATTTCTTCCAGAGCGGCGAAGTGGTTACGTTCTACAGCAACCCTATCCGCTGGGCCGCTTGGAAGGCCATGCTGCACGGCTACGAGAGTTCCAACAGCACATACTTCGGCATGTGGTCGGGCGACACCGCAACCCAGCCCGGAGCCATGAAATATGACCTCTACAAAGGCATACGCAACGCCTGGACTTTCATCAACAACGTCGAATCGGTGCCCGGCCTGAGTCCCGAGAAGGCCAAGGTCTATACGGGCGAGGCTTATTTCCTCATCGGCCTGCTGCACTGGGTGCTTATGCAGCATTACGGACCCGTGGTGGTGGTTGACCATGAGATTTCGATGAACGAGCAGGTATCGAACATTCTCGTGCAGCGCTCTTCATGGGACGACTGCGCCGAGTTCGTATGCCGTATGTTCGACGAAGCGGCCACAAGGCTTCCCGCGCACCGCGACGACAAAGAGGCCGGGCGCGCCACTTCCGTTGCCGCCAAGGCCATCAAGGCCAGCGTGCTGGTCTATACCGCCAGTCCCCTGGTGAACGGCAATACGGACTTTGCCGACTTCCTCAATTTCGACAAGACTCCGCTGATCTCGCAAACCTACGACAAAAACAAGTGGAAAACGGCCCTGGACGCACTCCAGGATGCAATAGACCTGGCAGAAAGAGAGGGCTACCATCTGTATGTCGACCCGGCGGCCAGCGCCCTTCCCGAAAAAGAACGGGGACGCAACAACTACTATAAGCTGTTCATCCAGCCCATGACCGACAGCGGCAATAAGTGCGAGTACCTATGGTCTTCCGCCTATGACGACCGCACCAACACTCCAAAGGGCTATTTCAACTACATCATCCAGAGGCTCGGAACACCCCGCGCCTGGGATGGAGCCAAGGGCACCGACCTCGACAACTTCAGGCCCATGAGCGTTCCGACCATGCAGGCGGTTTGCACCTTCCTTACCGAAGACGGACTTCCCCTGTGGGCCGATCCAAAGACGAAGGATGAATTTGCCGCCAACAATCTCCTGACCATAGCGCCGGGCGATTCCACAGCTCGCCTGCACCGCGGACGGGAGCCCCGCTTCTATGCGTCGGTGGTGTTCGACCGCGGAAACATCATCTACAACGGAAAAGAGAAGAACACCATCTACACACGCGCAGGAGAGTATCACGGCTACTGCGGCAGCCGCACCTTGTATCATTCCTGCACTGGTTACTATTTCCAGAAGTTCGTGTCAATCAGCACCCAGTTCGACCAGACCAACCGCACGTTCAAACCGGTTTCCTACAGGGTTCCGTTCCTACGTCTGGCTGAGTTGTACCTCGATTATGCCGAGGCCAGCTTCGAGCTCAACGGAAGCTTGGATGCCAAGAGTATAGCATACATCGACAAAGTGCGCTCCCGCTGCGGACTGCCCGGATTCTCCGAGTCGTGGTCCAAAGCCGGCGGCATTCCCTCCGGCGACCAGCTCCGGGAGGCTATACGTGCCGAGATTGCTGCAGAAGTATGCCTTGAAGGCCGCAACTACGACAACTTCCGCCGCTGGAAGATTGTGCACAAGTTCCTTGAGAATACGCCTATGGAGCTGAATGTCTATGCCGATGATTCTTCGGCCGAGTCGTTCTACAAGCTGGTACCTCTTGAGGAGATTGCCCCGCGCTCTTTCAGCTACCCCAAGAACTATTGGTACGCGATTCCCATCACGGAAATGAAGATTAACTACAAACTTGTGCAAAATCCAGGATATTAATATGAAAAAGTTACTTGTCTTAACTTTTATTACCCTTTGCTGCTCCTGCTCTTCAGGATATAAGACCCTCAACCGGCAAGCCGCCAAGGAGTATCTTGAGCCGTTCCGTACCGATGTTAGCTGGAACAACTTTGCAAAGAAGTTTATCTATGCTCCGGCATTCCATTTTGATGAAGTACAAGGTGCTGAATCTTATGTCTTTACGCTGACTCCCGACGGCGGCGAGGCCCTGAGTTTCAAGGCTTCCAAGCCCACGGCTCCGCTCTCGCCGGTGTGGGACAAACTGCCAGTGGGAAAGCAAGTTGATCTTACCGTGGACGCCCTGGCGGCGGACGGAAAGGTGATAGCACGGGCCGGCGAACGCAGTTTCCTTAAGGACTTCCCTTTCGAGGGCCCCTACCCCGGACCGGCCTGCGACTACCGCGAGGCGGCGCTCAAGGGAGCACTGTACGTCCACACCATGCCGGAGATCCAGCACTGGAGCACCTCTACGGTGCCGGACATGAACTATCCGCACAATACCTATCCCTGCAAGATAATAAGCGCTACGATACGCAACGAGTGCCTGATTGCAACCATGCTGCCCGACCGGCGCGAGAACGCCCTGGCGGTGGCACGCGGCGCGGCGCAGTTCCTTATCGACCAGAGCCGGCCCGAAGGAGACCCGCTGGCGTACTTCCCTCCGACCTACTATCTTGACAAGGAGGCATCAAAACGCGACTGGAACAAGGGCAAGACCATGACCCTTGAGGCGGCCAGCGCAGGACAGGCTTTCCTTGACCTGTACGATGTTACGGGCGAGAAGCAGTGGCTCGACCGTGCCGTGGCCATAGGCAGGACCTATATCAAACTCCAGCACGAGGACGGTTCGCTCCCCATCAAGGTGGATTTTGTAACCGGAGAGCCGGTAAACTCGGTGTGCGCTATGCTGCACCCCCTGCTGCGCTACTACAAGCGTCTTGAGGGATACGGCTTCGGAGAGTTCCTGCCCTACCGCATCAAGGGCGAGGAGTGGATGAATTCCACGGCCGTGAAGGTGTTCGATATGACCGGTCAGTTTGAAGATGTGAACGTCAAGGGTCTGGAGCCTTACCAGAACCTCACCAACTGCACTGCGGCTCCTTACGCTTCGTACCTGCTCACCAAGGCAGCGCCCACAAAAGAAGATATCCGCAACTCGGAAGACCTGATCCGCCTGAGCGAAGACCAGTTTACGCATTGGGCCTATCCCGAGCGCACAGCCGACGGATTCTTCCTGCGTTATACTCCTTGCGTGCACGAGCAGTATCACTACGAGATGCCCGTCGACAACAGCGCCTGCAATGTGGCAAATGCCTGGCTGGATTACTATCGGGTGACCGGAGACTTGCTCGCCCTTGCCAAGGCCAAGGCTATGATAGACAATATCACCCGCATGCAGAACGCGGTGAACGGCAAGATTCCCACCACCTTTGAGTGGCGTGACGCCCGCAAAGACCGCAACCGCACGTTCTGGGTCAACTGCTCGCTGAGTTCCATCCAGATGCTGCTCCGCGCCGACAGCTTGAAGGACGACTTCAACAAACTTCCTTAATCGCTTCGGGG
>CAMZEC010000066.1 GCA_947305645.1 uncultured Bacteroidales bacterium
GGGAATTGTTGATGGAGAAGAGCATGCTCATCGTAGGCTCGTCGATGGCGATGGGGGGAAGGGCCTCAGGATTCTCGGCGTCGGCGATGGTGTCGCCGATTTCGAATCCGTCGATGCCCACCACGGCGCATATATCGCCGCAGCCGACAGTCTCGACTGCCGTCTTGCCAAGGCCCTCGAACACCATGAGCTGCTTGATCTTCTGCTTCTGCACCACGTCGTAGCGCTTGCAGAGGCTGATGGCGGAGCCGGAACGGAGTTCCCCGCGGGTGACACGCCCGACGGCGATACGCCCCACGTAGGGCGAATACTCCAGGGACGAAATGAGCATCTGCGGCGTACCTTCAACCACGGCCGGTGCAGGAATGACGTCGAGGATGACGTCCAGCAGCGGGGTGATGTTGTCGGTGGGCTTGCGCCAGTCGAGGGACATCCATCCCTGCTTGGCCGAACCGTAAACCGTGGTGAAGTCGAGCTGCTCCTCGGTGGCGTTGAGGTTGAACATAAGGTCGAAGACCTCTTCCTGCACCTCGTCGGGACGGCAGTTGGGCTTGTCGACCTTGTTGATGACGACGATGGGCTTCTTGCCCATACCGATGGCCTTCTGGAGGACGAAGCGCGTCTGGGGCATGCAGCCCTCGAAGGCATCTACCAGCAGGAGGACGCCGTCGGCCATGTTGAGCACACGCTCCACCTCGCCGCCGAAGTCGCTGTGGCCCGGGGTGTCGATAATGTTGATCTTGACGCCCTTGTAGATGACGGATACGTTCTTGGCAAGGATGGTGATGCCGCGCTCACGCTCGAGGTCGTTGCTGTCGAGTATGAGCTGGCCCAGATTCTCGGGCTGGCGAACCAGGTTGGCCTGGTAGATCATCCTGTCGACCAATGTGGTCTTGCCGTGGTCGACGTGGGCGATGATTGCTATGTTTCTGATTTCTTGCATCGGCCTTAAAAAAAGCTTGGTCCGGATTACGGGACCAAGCTTTTTAGATATTGAGGATAAAACTCTTACTTGGTAAGGAGGACGGTGGCGCGGTTCTTCTCAGCGATCTTGGAGATGCGCTCGGTGTCGCCGAACCAGTAGGTCTCGATGCGCTCGGCAGGAATACCTGCGGCCTGGAGTGCCTCGGAGACGATGTTGGAGCGGTTCTCGGAGAGTACCCAGTTGCCGTCGGTGGTACCGGTCTCCTTGTCGGCGAAGCCGCAGAGGACAGCCTTGAGCTCAGGGTTCTTCTTGAGTTTCTTGAGGAGGTTGTTGATCTTGTAGCGCTCCTGGTTGCGGATGTCGTACTTGCCGATGACGTAGTAGACGATATCGTTGGACTTGGCTGCCTTGGCTGCCTCGAGAGCTGCTGCACGGGCGTCCTCGTATGCCTTCTTGGCTGCTGCCTCGGCCTCTTCCTTGGCCTTCTGGTCTGCGGCGATCTTGTCGGCGAGGTTCTTGCGGGCTGCATCTACTGCATCGTTGAGAGCCTTGGTACCGGCCTTGATGGCGTCGATGTCCTTGTCGGCGATAGCCTTCTTGAGGGCGTTGATGGCGTCGTTGATTGCAGCGACATCCTCAGGGATGAAGTCGTTCTCTGCGAGGGCCTTCTGGGCGTTCTCGATAGCCTTCAGAGCCTCTGCGATGGCATCGTCGAGAGCCTTCTGCTCACGTGCTGCTGCGGCTGCTGCCTGTGCTGCTGCGGCTGCTGCGGCTGCGCTTGCGGCCTCTGCTGCCCTCTTGGCACCTGCTGCCTGGCCGAAGTTGAACCTGAGACCTGCGAGGAGGGAGATCTGGTGATCAAGATAGTCGCCGGTCTTGGAGTTGAACTTGTCGCTGTGGCCGTTCTCGACTGCCTCGATCTCGATGGCGAGGAGGTCGCTCAGGCGGATGTCAACACCCGCACCGCCGCGGACGGCAGTATTGAATGTGAAACCGTTCCAGTACTTGTTGTCCTTGGGGAGCTTGGTGAGGTCTGCTCCGTTGTTGAAGTAACCGACTCCACCGACACCGAGGAAGACGTACGGGTTGAACAGGCGGGCCTTGTAACCTGCGAAGAGGTTGCAGAGGTCGAGGGTAGCATCCAAAGCTACCTGGCCGTAGTTGAACTGGAATCCCTCTCCGAGGGTCTCATACCAGCCTTTTCCCTGCCAGCCGGAGATGTCGGCGCGGAGGCCGAATGCGGGGCTGATCTGATAGCCAAGGTCGATGGCTGCAGAAGGGGAAACAAGTTTGAAGAAATCATTGGTCTCACCGATGGTGTGGGATGCACCGCCCTTGAGTCCGAGGGTAAAGCCGGGATAGAAAGTGTCCTGTGCAAAAGCACCTGCGGAAAGTGCCAGCGCGGAAGCGATTACTAAGAAAAACTTTTTCATATCTGAATGTTGATAAATTTGTACTTGCTGTAATAACGTGCAATATTACACATTTTTCTGCAATAATCCAAAAAAGTGGTTGCCTAATACTGCGGAGTTATTTCACGGTTACATTACATGTGGCGGTGAAATTGCCGTCATTGGTCTTGGCAGTTATGACACAGGTTCCAGCCTTAAGTCCGGCAACATAACCAGAACTGTTCACAGAGGCTATACTTGCATTGGAGGAAGACCACGTGATGCCATAATTGTTCGCATGGGCGGGCACGACTGCGGCAGTAAGTGTTTCACCATCACCACCCTTGACAAGGGAGAGAGATGTTTTGGAAATAGTTACACCGGTGACGGGGACTGTCGAGACGCAGCGTACCGATGCACCGTAACTTCTTCCGGACTGGCTGGTGAATGAGAATCCGGATTCCTTCTGGGACAGGGTGTAAGCGCCGGTAGTTCCATAGACGGTTCCGGTCCAGACGCGGAGGTCATTGCCGCCGGTCTCACCAAGGGTGCCCGTGTGCGGCCAGATGAAGCCCGCGAAGGGGAACCAGATGGTTCCAGCCTGGAATACATTGGTATAAGTACCTCCGAAGGTGCTGTTGGTATTATAACCCACGGTTGTAGGTTTGGGACCGGCATTGTAGGCCTGGGCCCACATACCCTTTTCGCCACCGGTAGGAACCATCCACCCGGGAGGGCAGGGATCGTACATGGACTTGGTGAAGCCGCTCCAGAGATTGTCATTGCGGGACTTCATCCAATCGCCCTTGGTCTTGGAAAGGATAAAATGCATCGGATAATTGATCGAGTACGACAGGGGATCATTCAAACCGGTATTCTCGGGGGTATCCCAATTCATCAGGCCGGAAACGCGTGAGGCGGCAAAATCATCTACCTGGTTGCCGGGATTGATGACGCCGCGGAAAGGATCCTTGCGGCCCCACTGATACATAAGGCCGACGGCGTGGATGTCACCGGCCGTGGCGCTGGTGGCTCCAAGGTTGCGGTCCATCACGGTAGATCCGTTGTAGTATGTATGGGCTACCTGTTCGGGGACGAAACCGGCACACAGCCAGATATGCCAGCTCCACAGAACCGTTCCATTTGATGAGAGTGCCGCTATGACCACATTTCCGTTCTTCATATCGACAGGAACCTCGAAGGTGATGTTGTTGCCTTCAAGCTGTACATTGCTGATGAGGTTGTCGGGCGCAGTGGCGGTACCGTCGCTCATCCAGAGCCAGTTGGCTCCGGCGGGACTGATTGCCTGACTGGAATTGCCCTTGACCGTGCAATTGAAAGAATACTTGCCGGGCAGGGCAACGATGTAGCTGTTGGCCGTGCCGTTGGCGCTCAGGTCGACGACTCCGCCTGCCGCAGGATTGCCGACGGTAACGACACACTTGGCGAATTTGGTGGGGTCTGCAACCGAGGAAGCAACAACCGTTACGGTTCCGGAGAACCTGGCCGTAACCTTGCCGGAAGAAGTAACCTCTACCACATTGGAATTAGCCGGCTCAAGTGTCCAGTTGATGGCCTTGTTGGATGCGTCATCTGGCAGAACCGTTGCATTCAGGGTAAACTCATCACCGATATTCTCAAGATACTTGGTGGTGATATCGAGCGTGACGGATGTCACCGGGACGGTTACGGGAAGCTGACCCTGGGGGCTTGTGACATCGTCCCAGATGCAACGGACATTACAGGCGTTGACGCGGGGCTTGTTTGCACCGGGATTGGCTTGCCTTGCACCCTTGTTGATACTGAACATGCGGCCGTTATTTCCGTTGACTCCACATGCCCACCAGTCACCATATTGAGTAGCGCCGCCGATGTCGCCAAGAGATGAATAGTAAGAAGTTTGAATAGTTCCTCCCATGGATCCGGAGGCCTGGTAGAAGACAGGAGAATCGTCTGCAAGAACACCGGCGAAATTGAGGCCCTGCCTTTCGATTTCCGCTGAATAATATGTGTTGTTTATGGAAGAACCAAGCGCAGTTGACCAGACAGTGTGAGAAGGGACCTTCCAGCCGGGAGGGCAGGGGTCATACTTAGTCTTATTGGTGCCCCAAAGGGTGTTGTCCCTGGCGGCGCCATAAATCCAGTCACGATGTGTTTCGGATGTGCCGTACAGGATATAGACATCGGGATGAGCGGTGGCGTACTCAATAGTACCGACCCTGACCTCACCAACCATGGCATCACTTGCCAGAGGGTAAGGGATATTACCGGTATCGACGCGCTTGTCACTGCCGAAGAAGGGATCTTTGCGTCCCCACTGATAAAGCAAGCCATAGGCGCTCTTGTCCTGGGCGGCGTCGGTCTTGGGATAGTTGGCATCGGCTCCAAGGTCTCGGTCCATCATGAAACCGGCGCTTCTCTTATAGGTATGGAAGCAGGTAGCATCGTCGTACTCATTTTCCCACACCCAGATGTGCCAGCTCCAGAGGACAGTGTTGTTTGCATCACGTACGGCAATGAGGGCGCTTCCGTACCCCTTGGCTTCAAAGAGCACATAATTCTTGTCGTCGCTGAGCTTCACGCCGGACACCACGGTTCCTGAACTGATGGAAGTCACGGTGGGAGTTTTGCCGCGGGTTTCCCAAAGAACGATCGCATCCTTTGCCTCTCCGACGAGGTCCCCGGAATTGCCCTGCACGGTAGCATTGAACCTGTACTTGCCGGAATTCTGGTTGACGATATAGCAGTTTGCAGTCTCTTTGGCACTCAAGTCTACGCCGAGGTCCGGATCAGGCTCGCGGACGGAGATAGACACGGTCTTGGTAATGTGATTGCCGTCGGCATCTTTTCCGTCGGTTGTGAAGGTAATGGTAGTCGAACCTGCGGCAACAGGTGTGACTTTGAGAGTTGTTACGTTCCCGGAAGCAGAGAGTTTCTCTACATTAACCACGTCGCTGCCGCCGTCAGCAAGATTCCAGGAAACGGTCTTGACTGCCTGATCGTCTCCGGTAACGGTCGCGGTAAGCGTCTGGCTGTCATCACCCGTGATGAAATTCAACGAAGCGGGAGTGACGGTAAGGTTCCTGACGGGGTAAATGAGTTCCTTGTTCTTCCAGGCGCTGTGGAGACCGAGATTGATGATGCTCGGATGGAAATCACCGTCTGCATTGATACCGGCGACGATGGGATTGTTGTATTCAATCACCCTTGTGGGCTGGGCATTGCCGCTTGTGCTGTCGTAGCTGCTGAGGACAAAGCCATTGGGGAAGTATGAAGGTAAGATGGCGAAATAATAATCCCCCTCACCGGCGGTGGTATTGATGGTAATGCTGTTCGTTCCGTCGTTATAACCGGGGTCTGAAGTAACGGAAGAGAGCGTCCCGTCAGCATTCATGGTAACCTGAAGGAGTCCATAGGGACCGCCGTTGATGACAGCGCCGGAATTCGGAGAGGAGAATACGACTTTCTTTACGCTGGCATCGTCAAGCGTGAACTTGAATATACTCACGATATTACGGAAGGAAATGCATTCCTGTGTAAGGTCTGCCAGATGGGCGACACAGGCGTGGACCTCCGCGAAGGAGCGGAACGACTGATGAGCAGGCGCGACGTTTTCCACACAGAAAGAATACTGGCTCGCACCCTGTCCTGACGTAATGTTATAAACAGGATCGGTAACGGCAGTATTGGAGGCACCCGAATAAAAGGCATTCAGAAAATAATCATTTCTACCGGAAAGGGTAAGATTGATATACCCGACACCGTTCTCCAGGGTGACGCCTGCGCTGTTCAACTGAGCCTGCTTGGTGTAGTAGAAAATTTTGTCATTCTGAACAAAACTGACGTGCTTGTTATCCTGCCCCAGGGCAGTCTTGGTAGGGACGTCGAAACTGAGTTCGTAACGGCGGGTAACGGGTCCTTCGATGGGTTCTTCATACTGCAAATCCCCCATACAGCCTGCCGACAGGACCAGAAGGGCGGCAGGGACGATGAAATCAAGTACTTTTTTCATAATAACATAGTTTAAGTGGATTTACCACGTTAGTTCCTGATAGTTGTAATCCTCAATATCTGCACTGTAGCAGATGATCTCATTGGTCACAAGGTCGTCATAGAAAACCTGGGGAGCGTGATAAAACAGTTTTTCTTTCATATCTGGTTCATTTTTATTATTCAACTTTTCCATTTATATAGACCTGGATGATTTGCATCAGGGGGGAATTGCTTATTATGCTCAACTGTATAGTGTTGCTGCCTTTGGACAAGGCTGCCGGCGGGATGGCGACGGAAACCGTGGCCGTCTCGCGGGGAGGGATGGAGGCAGGATAATCTGCCGTAACTCCATCGGGGTCGGAGAATACGGCGCGAATCTCGAGAGGCGCCGTACGCGAAAAGTTTTTCAGCTGGAAGGATGCATGGGCGCTCTTGCCTGCTTTGACTTTGCCAAAGCTGCATTCGCTGTCCAGAACTTTGGGGAAAGGACCGGCATTGACCTCGGCACGGGGCATTCCGGTATAATTCTCAATGGCCGTAAGGGAGAAGGAAACCGGCTCGAGCGGTTTGTCGTCAACCAAAGGAACGGCTTCATACACTCTCCTTCCCCAGGAAAGTGTATCGACTGAGATTTCATAGTAAAAGCGCGTCCGGGAGTGGGGATCAAGGTATTGGTACTCCGGGACGACCTTGAGTGACTCGGAAAGGGACTTGAAAGAAAGCGAGATACTCTTATCCGACAGATTTGCCACCCAGAAGGAATCGCTGGCAAGTTCTCCGCGATACGCCTCTCCTGCCTTGATTGGAAAAGAAGCAAAGCCGAGCATAGAAACGGTTGCAGGGAAATCGTCGGCAAGGGACTTGTCGGTTTCGAAGAATGAACCGGCTATGCGGAGAACAAAAGGTTTGGTCTGGCCATCCACGAAAACAGAGATGAATTTTTCGAAAGTGCTTACCCCGAGTTCACGGATATAGATGGCCTTGACTGAGCCCTTGCCGCCAGGCTGTATCGGACCTGTGGTCCAACTCAGCCTGGTGCAGGAGCAAGTGGCTACGGCATAAGAAATGCTTACGCTGCGGCCGGAAACATTGGTAAAGGTGAACTCATGTTCCAGGGACTCGACTGTCTTGGGCTGGGAGCCAAAATCGTGACTGATGCTGTCAAAAGACAACACCTCAGGGGCGGCCAGCAGAAAGGAGAAAAGTATGGAAAATAGAAGATTCACGTTTATTTAGAATGAAGCACTACGGGTTTGGGTGCGGGAGAATGAGGATGGACTTGTGCATTGGGGCTCTTGTCGAGGCTGGACATGGAGCCATCCTTAAGAGTAAGATACCAGTTCTCACCAACCTTTACAGGATTGAACATCAGCTTGAATGCAGGGCCGGAGCCTACTGTCCCACTCATGACATAACGATACGAAAGATCGTTGTTTCCAGGTGTGGAAAAGGACATTGAAGCCAATGAATAATCTGTTACAGGCGCTCCGGTAAAGCGGTCCCTGAGCATATCGAGAGACTTGTCAGAAACCTTATAAAGCGTATCTCCGTAAAGAACGCACAAGTCCTGCAATTCAACGTCCAGGTTACCATACTTGAGAGCATCCATAAAGTTGGCTCCAAGAGCCAGGACGGCCAATGTGTCATGAGCCGTAAGTGTACTACGGAACTCCTGCTCCGCCATTTCATAAGTGCGGAAAGTATTCCTTGTCTTGCAAGAAAAAAGTGCAAGGGAAATGAGAAGTAGAACTAAAGTCCTTTTCATTGATTTTAGGTAAAAATGGCGCGCCTCACTGAGACGCGCCATATTTAAACAGAGAGTCGATTGATTAGTTACCCTGGCTGGTCTTAGTTGCCCTTACGGGAACTGCGATTTCCTGGGTGACCTTACCCCACTTGTACTCGATGGAAACAGGGACGAAGAGGTGGAAGCTCTCAGTAACACCCTGGTGGTTCTCGTAGGAGAATACCCACTCACCGAGCTGAGCAACATCGTCGATAGGGATGGTAGCAACCTGATTTGCTGCATATTCAACCTTCTGAGGAGTTGCCTTCTTCGCGATGAAGATAATAGCGGCAGGGTTGATCTCACTGATGAGGCCCTTAGGCTCCTGACCAGGATTACGCTGGTCGGTCTTGATCTTGCTGAGGTCGATAACGATGTTCTCGAAACCGTAGTACCTGTACCAGTCAACCTGAGGAACACCATAAGCGTTGTTCTTGTAGCAAGTTACGAAGTTGCCGTTGGCAT
>CAMZEC010000067.1 GCA_947305645.1 uncultured Bacteroidales bacterium
CCAACCCCCGCAGCTCTGCTGCTGCCCCCAGGGGCACGGGGGGCGTACCCCCCGAAACGTTGTTCCGACAAGCCGGCCCAACGTCTCCGACTTCCAACCCCCGCAGCTCTGCTGCTGCCCCCAGGGGCACGGGGGGCGTACCCCCCGACCCCCCCTGTGTCGGCACTGCGTGCCTCCGGAAAGCTGCGGGCGAAGCGGGAGGACCCTTCGCTCCGGGGCCCGTGGCCGCCCGTGGCCACGTGAACGGGATGGACCCGCAGGATGTGACGGGCTGGTTGGAGCTTGCTCCGAAACAGCAAGGAACAGACTGTGGGAGGGATGAGCGAAGCGAAGGCTTCCGGAGTGAAGGGCCCTCCCGCGAAGTCCGCAGCTGGAATTCAGAGGAACTGAGCGGATGGACTGCGACGAGCGAGGTGCTGACGGAGGAGGAAATAAGGGAGGAGCGGATTATGCTGGGGCTGAGGACGGCGGAGGGTCTTCCGGAGTACGGAAGGATACCGGAAGAAAAGTGGTTTGTTGCCGACGACATCATCTCCTCCCTTATCTAAATTTTGCATTATCCGCAATAATATTTACATTTGTAAGCTATGTCTGCGGAAAAAAAATGGATAGTAATGGAACAGGCCGATCCTGCCAAGGTGGAGAAACTCTCCGCCGAAGTAGGCATTGACCGCGTCCTCGCCGAGCTCCTCGTGAAGCGCGGCGTAGAGACTTTCGACCAGGCCCGGTCCTTCTTCCGCCCCAACCTCGCCGACCTCCACGACCCCTTCCTCATGAAGGACATGGATGTAGCTGTAGAGCGGCTCCGCAAAGCAATCACCACAGGCGAAAAGATACTGGTTTATGGCGATTACGACGTTGACGGAACCACCGCCGTGGCTTTGGTGTTCTCCTTCATCCGCCGCTTTACCGCCAACGTGGACTTCTACATCCCCGACCGCTACGACGAGGGTTACGGCGTCTCCTACAAAGGCATAGACTGGGCATTCGAAGGCGGATTCGGTCTCATCATCACCCTGGACTGCGGCATCAAGGCAATAGACAAAGCCGAGTACGCCCGCAGCAAAGGCGTAGACATGATAATCTGCGATCACCATCTGCCGGAGGAAACCCTTCCCGGCGCCGTTGCGGTGCTCGACCCCAAACGGGAAGACTGCCACTACCCCTTCGACGACCTTTCCGGCTGCGGCGTGGGCTTCAAGCTCGTGCAAGCCTACTCCGCCCGCTACGGCATACCTTTCGAGAGCCTCATCCCCCTGCTGGACCTGCTGGTGGTAAGTATCGCCTCCGACCTCGTGACCATGGTAGGGGAGAACCGCACCCTGGCCCACTTCGGCCTCAAGCAGCTCAACGAGAACCCGCACAAGGGACTGCTGGCCATGATTAACCTCTCCAATCTGGAGCCGGGCCACCTGACCATAGACGACATCGTCTTCAAGATAGGCCCCCGCATCAACGCCGCCGGCCGAATGGAGTCGGGCCGCCTGGCCGTGGAACTCCTTACGGCGGAGGATGTCGGCGAGGCCATGTTCATCGGAGAGAAGATCAACGAGAACAACAACGAGCGAAAGAATATCGACCGTGAAGTTACCCGGGAGGCCCTGGAGATGGTTGAAAGCGGCAACTGCCTCGCCCGCGAGAACGCTACGGTCGTCTATAATCCCCGTTGGAGCAAAGGAATCGTCGGCATCGTGGCGTCGCGCCTGGTGGAGGCCTACTACAAGCCCACCGTGGTGCTCACCAAGAGCAATGGATTCGTTACCGGATCTGCCCGCAGCGTGGCCGGATTCGACCTCTATGAGGCCATAGAAAGCTGCGCGGACCTGCTGGAAAACTTCGGCGGCCACGTTTACGCAGCCGGCCTTACCCTCAAGGAAGAGAACCTGGAGGAATTCGCACGCCGTATAGACGCTTTCATCGCCGGCAAGATAACCGCAGAGATGCTGGTGCCGGTGGTTGACATAGACGCAAAGCTGGACTTTTCCCAAATTACCCCCAAATTCTTCCGTATACTCAAACAGTTCCAGCCTTTCGGCCCCGGCAACGGCAACCCCGTATTCATGACGGAGAACGTTTATGACGCAGGCAACGGCCGCAAGGTGGGAGCCGGCGGCATACATCTCAAGTTGGACCTCATCCAGGAGTCACAACCGTATCACCAGATAGCCGCAATAGCCTTCAACATGGCTGACTACTATGACTATATCAAGTCCGGCAACCCCCTGGACGTCAGCTATTCCATAGTGGAAAACTACTATCGCGGCAACTCCACTATCCAGCTCAGGGTGAAAGACCTCAGGGAAAGAGAAGAAATAATATGAAACGCGCTTTAACCGTATTCGCTGCCTTCACGGCGGCGTTTTTTAATTTGAACGCCCAGCCTGTTCCCGGCAGCTTCGAACAGACATGGCAGAAAGGCCCCGAGTGGCTCCGCAATGCCGTAATCTATCAGGTGTACCCCTCGTCATACAAAGACTCCGACGGCAACGGCATAGGGGATATCCCCGGTGTCATCTCCAAACTGGACTACATAGAAAGCCTTGGCGTCACGGCCATCTGGTTCAACCCACTCTTCGAGTCCGGGTGGATAGACGGCGGCTATGACGTAACCGACTTCTACAAGGTCGATCCCCGCTTCGGTACCAATAACGACCTGGTGGAGCTGGTGCAGAAGGCGCATGCCCGGGGCATCAAAGTAATGCTGGACCTGGTTGCAGGGCATACCTCCGACAAGCATCCATGGTTCATCCAGAGCGGCCAGGACAGCAACCTGCAGTACTCCGATTACTATATCTGGAGCGACCGCCTCCCGGATGCCAAGGCCGAAAGGGACCTAGCGGAGATGATGAAAGACCCCAATTTCATGCAAAATACCACGGGAAAATGGATGAAGAGCGAGTATCCGCGTGCCAAATACTACTATAAGAACTTCTACGCTTGCCAGCCTGCCCTAAATTACGGTTACGCCAACCCTGACCCTTCGCACCCTTGGGAGCAGAGCGTCGACGCCCCCGGCCCGCGTGCGGTGCGCCAGGAACTCAAGGACATACTCGCTTTCTGGTACTCCAAAGGCGTGGACGGCTTCCGCGTCGATATGGCCTCGAGCCTGGTCAAGAATGACCGTGACAAGCAGGAAATCATGCGCCTGTGGCGTGAGATTCGCGAATGGTCAGACACCAACTACCCGGAGAGGGTGCTGATGGCCGAGTGGAACGACCCCAAATATTGCCTCGCCGGCGGATTCAACGTGGACATGAACCTCAACAGCACGCGTTCGGCCAACCGCCGGATGTACTTCGACCGCAAGCATCAGGCCGACGGGGGCAGCTACTTCAGCCTCAACGGGGGCGCGCCTTCGGAGAAGGACCTCTACGGCAACCCCTGGCCGGAGGAACAAATCGACCGTAAGAGCACCCCGGCCAGCATGCTCAAGCAGTATTACGACTACATTACCGACGCCTTCGGGAGCACTCGGGAGTGGGGCTACTTCGCCACCATTACCGGCAACCACGACCACCTTCGCTTCAACACCGGAGCCCGCAATACCCCTGAACAGCTGAAGGTTATGATGGCGTGGGTGCTCACCATGCCCCTGCCCATACTGTACTACGGCGACGAAATAGGCATACGCAGCCTTGTGGAACTTCCCAACGTGGAAGGTGCCAACCATAACGGCAAGGAGAGGGCCGGCGGCCGCAGCCCCATGCAGTGGGACGCTTCCGCCAATGCCGGCTTCAGCACCTGCGCCCCGGAGAATATCTACATACCCGTGTGCCCTGAGTGGACGCCTGCCACCTCGTATCCGATGTACCTGAAGTGGAAGGCTGACGGCTGCAAGAACCCCACCGCCTCCGGAGCCATCACCGTGGAGTCGCAGGAGGGCGATCCGGAGTCGCTGCTCAACTGGACGCGCGCCCTCATCGCCCTCCGCAAGAGCGAGCCCGCCCTCTGGGCCGACGCCCGTTTCGAGCCGGTCTTCGATGCCGCCAATCCATATCCCATGGTTTACCGCCGCATCGACGGCAACAAGACTGTTCTGGTGGTGCTGAACCCTACGGGGAAGAAGCAGACGCTCAATCTTTCGGACGCGACGGGCACCCCCGAAATCCTGCTTTCCGCAGGCAAGGTATCATTTAAGACGAGCGCCAGGGGGACCCGCTTTACTTTGGGGCCAACTTCGGCGCTTATTGTTGCTTCAGCATATTCATCAAATCCGTGAAACTCGGCATCTCGGGCTCCTTGTTGAAGGGGTCGGGGATGAGCTCGGATGAGCACATTGAGATGCCTCCGACTATTCCGAGACCGTTGCGGACGTTGGAATAGGTGAAGTTGGGAGGGGTTACGCCGAAGTTGGCGAGTATGTTGTAGTCCATCAGATACTGGGCCTTACAGTAGTTGTACAGCTCTTCGCTGAGGCGGAACACTTCGATTTTGTACCAGCTCTTCGATCCTATGGGTATGGAGTAAGATTCAGGCTCTTCCGGCTCGTAATACTCATCGTCGGGGTCAACGTATGTATCATCCGGCTGGTAGTCGGTATCCCCGCCGAAATCTACACCGTCAAACATGTCGCTTATGTCAAAATTGGCGTTCAGGTAGAAAGAGTAGCTGTTTCCGTCGAACTGCCGGCTGGCCAGCAGCACCATAGGACTGTACGACGACACCATCATGTCGCCCAGCATGTAGAAGCTGCTCTCGCTTATCAGGCCTCCGTAAGTGTAGTTTACCGATGCGAAGCCGTCCAGGTCCAGGTTGTTGATGTCTGACATTGTAGCCACCTGCCCAGGAGTGGTATGATAAGAGCTGCGGAGAGTATCGATTTTCATGGAAGGCGGCATCAGGGAGAGCTCTGCGGTGTAGTACTCGTCTACCAGGGTAATGGATATTCCGTAGTACTCCCCGTCGGCGACTACACGGTCGAGTTTGACTACGAAGCGCCGGCCGTCGGAGCCCTCTTTGTCGTCGGACTTTGTAATATCTATGGATGCTATCTTCGGCGGCTCCGGAATGGTCGTACTTGCAGAAGCTGCAGGCGTTTTATTATCCTCTACGGTAACGCTTACCTGGTCTCCGGGAACAAACTTCCCCTTGAGAGAAGATTTCCAGACGTTTCCCTGATGATCCCACTCCATCTTTTCTGGAGCCACCCGTTTTCCGTTGACTTCTACACGGAAATTATTGGTGGATATATCATAGAAAGCAGATGGTTTCTTGGCATAAGCCGCATCGGCATAAGCTACTTTAATTGCCGTTTCCTGATCACCGGCAGTGGGAATAAACTCCACGAAGAAGCGGGGCTCGGATATGTCGTCTATGGAGAAAGGGATCTCGCATGCGCCGGCCAGAAGGCCGAGGGCTATAAATAAACAGATCTTTTTCATAGCATCAGAATTTATAGCCCACGCTGAGCGTGGGGATGATAGGAATGAGACCGTAAGCCATGCCCCTGTAATTGCCGTTTTCATCCTTGTCCAGCATGGCAAAGGAGGCATTCATGTGGTTGTAAACGTTGTAAACGCTTAGGTTGAAGTGTATGATGTTGCCGTTGAAAAGCACCCATTTGCGGTCCAGGCTTATGTCCAGCCTGTGATAGTCGGGAAGCTTCGCGTTGAACGGCGACTCGTAAACGGAAGTTGAATAATCGTCTCCTGTGCGTATTATGTGGCTGGGCATGGTGATGCGGTTGCCGGTGTGCCAACTCCAGTTGAACGACATGAACCACCCCTCTGCAAAGTTCCAGTTGCCCACCAGGTTGACCTTGTGGCGGTTGTCGTTGCGGTCCAGGAAAGGGAACATGTAATATGCGTCGAACTGCCTCCAGGACCAGCTGAGGGTGTAGTAAGCAGAGAGTTCCAGCTTGTTGGGAATGCTGTAAGTGGTTTCCAGCTCAAGGCCGTAGGATTTGCCGCTGCCGGAGGTGAAAGACTTCTCCCAGTTTACCAGCGGCGGATAGAATGCATTGGCGCCGTTGTAAGCGAGCATGCCTTCCATGGTTTTATACCAACCCTCTACGTTAATCTTGAAATTGCCGGGGGTGAAGTACAGGCCTCCTGCAACCTGGTCGGAAACCATTGGTCCGGCCTCAGGCGTCGACGGCATCCAGCTGTTGGTCGGCAGATCTATGTACATGGCCGAAACCATGTGTATGAACTGCCCCATGCGGGTATACGATAGCTTGGCACATATATCGTTGGTGATAAGCCATTTAAGTGCCGCTCTCGGTTCGATTGACGGCCAGGTTTTGCGGCTTGTGCCGAAAAGCGCCATGCGCACGCCCGCGTTAAGAGTGAAATTGTAGGCAAGGAAAATCTCATCCTCAAGGTAAACAGCAGGCTCCCATGCGAGGTACTTTTCTCCTGTCGGCGCGGCATTGTCGGTTTTGTCTTTGCCGTCGGTTTCGTCGAATAACTCGAACAAGGTGCCCTTCTGCTCATATTTCCGTCCTGTCGCATAATTGTGCATTGCCACTGAGGCTCCTGCGCGTACGTGGTTCGAACTGTTGGGATACCAGTTGAGGTCGTATTTTATGCCGGTGTCGTTCACGTCGCATATCTCGTCATCCGAGAAATAGAGCATGGAGTCCTCTTTCTTTTCCTTCACGGAACCTACATCAAAAGTGTAACCTACGTCTGAGTCGGACCGGGTAAAGTAGGCCATCAGCTTGCCGTTGACCTTGGGACCGTATTTGGCCTCCCAGGCTACGGACGAGGTTAACGAACCCCAGTTGGTTCGAAGGCCTATATCCATGAATGACTCGGAATCGACTTCCTTGATGCCTGCCTTAAGGTCGTCACGCCCCCAGTAGAAGCATGCATTCAACTTGCTGTCTTTGCTGAACTTATGCGTTACGCGTGCGTTCATGTCCCACATGGCGTAACCGCCGCTCGCCTTGGGGTTGCCTCCGTTCTCGTGGTTTACGTAAAGCAGGGCGGGCACCGTGATAACATCCATCCAGGATCGTCGCAGACCTATGTTGAAGGAGGTTTTCTCCATGACGATGGGCCCTTCTACCTGTAAGCGGCCGTCAATCAGGCCGAGCGAAAAGTTGCCGTGGTACTCCTTCATGTTGCCTTCCGAGGTTTCTACGTCCACAACGGACGAGAGGCGTCCGCCGAAGCGGGCCGGGAAGCCGCTCTTGTAGAAGTCCAGGTTCTCCACCATATCGGTGTTGAAGCTGGAGAAAAAGCCTCCGAAATGGGCTACGTTGTACAGCGGCACACCGTCCAGCAGAAAGAGGTTGTCGTTGCCGTCGCCGCCGTGAACATACAGGCCGGACATCAGTTCGTTGCCGGCCGCCACACCTGGCAGCATCTGAAGGCTCTTGATAAGGTCGGGGGTGCCGAAAGCGGCTACGGTGGTGCGCAGTTTGTTGCCGTCCAGCCTCATGAGGCCGGTCTGGGTGGTGTTGCGCATCTTTTCTTTTACTGCTGTTACGTATGACGTGTCGAGGGTGTCGCGTTTCTCGACTTCCTGGGCAAACACGCTTGCTGCCGTAGCGAATACGGCAGCAAGACTTGCAATTATGTGCTTAAATACTTTCAAATCAGCGATTTACTTGAAACTTGGTGTTGCCGGTGGCAAAGTAGTCCGCAATCTGGCGGGCCGCTGCGAGGCCGGCGTTGATGTTCGCCTCTGCTGTCTGGGCGCCCATTTTCTTGGGCGTCGCAAACACGCGCAGGCCGAATTTCTCACGCAACGCCTCGTAGTTGTCGGGCATCACGTCGGTTACGTATTTGAGGTCCGGTCGCTCCTCGAGGGCACGCATCAGGCCGTCCTCGTCGATGACCTCCTTGCGGGCGGTGTTCACGAGGGTCGCTCCCTTGGGCATGCGGGTGATGAGGTCGTAACCTATGCTCTTGATGGTTGCGGGCAGGGCGGGGATGTGGATGGAGAGGTAGTCGCTGCAGGCGTAAAGTTCCTCCACCGAGTGTACGGGATCCGCTCCTCCGGCGACTATCTGCTCGTCCGTGAGGAAGGGGTCGAGGGCGGAAATCTCCATACCGAGGGCGCGTGCCTTCTGGCCTACGAGGCGGCCTACGTTGCCGTAAGCCTGCACTCCGAGGCGCTTGCCGGCAATCTCGCTGCCGGTGGCGGGGGTGAACTGGGTGCGGGCCATGAA
>CAMZEC010000068.1 GCA_947305645.1 uncultured Bacteroidales bacterium
CCGTACCGGAAGGTGTGGCTGGAACACCTCCTTTTTGGAGCGAGACCTTGACACACAAGACGCTCTGCGGATGTTCAAGGCACGGTAGCCTTGTACTTATCTTTTTCTTTATTATATACAGGCTCGTAGCTCAGTTGGTTAGAGCGCCACACTGATAATGTGGAGGTCCGCGGTTCAACTCCGCGCGGGCCTACTTTTTTTCTTCGGGGGTATAGCTCAGCTGGTAGAGCACATGCTTTGCAAGCATGGGGTCAGGAGTTCGAATCTCCTTATCTCCACCAACAAATTTGCTGGTCATTTCTGACCAGCATTTTTTGTTGGAGATTATCTCCCCCGCGCTATGCGCGCCCCCAGGGGCAACGGGGGCATGCCCCCGAACCCCCAGCCCTCCGGGCTAAGTAATCTTTTTATTATATTTGTAGCATGACCGTTCGAGAGAAGATAGAGCTGCTGCCGCATCAGCCGGGGGTTTATCGTTATTATGACGATAAGGGGACGGTCATATATGTGGGTAAGGCAAAGGACCTTTTCAAGCGGGTGCATCAATACTTCGTGCCGCCGGAGAGGCTGACGACGAAGACGCGGCTGCTGGTGGCCAGGATTGCCGACGTCCAGTATTCGGTGGTGGAGACGGAGGCGGATGCGCTGCTGCTGGAGAACAACCTCATCAAGCAGTACAAGCCCCGGTACAACATTCTCCTGAAAGACAGCAAGACCTATCCGTGGATCTGCGTCACCGGCGAACCCTTCCCGCGGGTGTTCCTGACGCGGCGGGTGGAGAAGAACGGCTCCCGCTACTTCGGGCCGTACAGCTCGGTTTACCATGCCCGCGCCCTTCTGGAGCTGTTCGAGGCCAATTACCCGCTCCGCAGCTGCCGGCTCAAGATAGACTCCGACGCCATCCTGCGCGGCAAGTACCGCCCCTGCCTGGACTACCATATCGGCCGTTGCCGCGGCTGCTGCATAGGCAAGGTGTCGCAGGAGGAGTACAACAGCTGGATCGATGAAATAGTGCGCCTGCTGAAGGGCGGCGTGAGCGAGGTTATCGGCAGCTACAAGGCGGCGATGCAGCAGGCGGCCGACCGACTCGACTTCGAGACGGCGCAGGAGTGCAAATTGCGTATGGAGGCCCTCCAGCGCCATTATGCCAAGTCCGTCATCACCTCGGCCGGCGACCGCGACCTGGACGTCTTCTCGCTTATCTTCGACGGCGCCGACGCCTTCGGCAGCTTCCTGCGCGTACGCGGCGGAGCCATCATCCAGAGCCTCAACCTCGGCTTCAAGATGCAGATCGAGGAAGAGCAGGCGAGCGTACTCAGCAGCTTCATAGCGGAGATCGAACAGAAATTCGGCACCCTCGCAAAAGAGATAGTCGTACCCTTCCTGCCGGACGTGGATATTCCCGGCGTCACCTTCACCATCCCGGCCCGCGGCGACAAGCTGTCGTTGCTGGAGCTGAGCGCCAGGAACGCCAAAGAGTTCCACTTCAACTCCCTCAAGCAGAAGGAACACACCAACCCTGACGAGTATCGCCAGGGGGTGATGGAGGATCTGCGCAAAGCTCTGGGCATGAAAGAGTTGCCCCGACATATCGAGTGCTTCGACAACTCCAACCTGCAGGGCACGAACCCGGTTGCCTCTTGTGTTGTATTCAGGGATGCAGAGCCGAGCAAGAAAGACTACAGAAGGTTCAAAATCAAAACGGTAATAGGCGCTAACGACTACGCCTCCATGAAGGAGGTGGTCAACCGCCGCTACGCCCGTATGCTCGAAGAGGCCCCGGACGACCTCCCTCAGCTGGTGGTCATCGACGGCGGTGCCGGTCAGCTCAACTTCGCCTGGCAGGCGGTATGCGAACTGGGGCTGCAGGACAGAATGTTCGTCGTAGGACTTGCCAAGCGGCTGGAAGAAGTGATTCGCGTCGGCGACCCGTACCCCCTCTTCATCGACAGGAACTCCCGCGCTCTCAAGGTGCTGCAGCAGATTCGCGACGAGGCGCACCGCTTCGGCATCACCTTTCACCGTTCTCTCCGGAGCAAGGCCTCGCTTCACAGCGCCCTCCGGGACATCCCGGGCGTAGGGCCAAAGACAGAAGAGCGTCTGATGCTGCATTTCGGCTCGCTGGCACGCATCATGGCGGCATCCGTGGAAGAATTGGCCGCCCTTGTAGGTCCAAGGCTGGCTGAGGAGATACTAAAACAGAAGTAGGGCGAATTTGTTTTTTATTGTATTTATTTCTAACTTTGCTCCCTGTGACTGATTGAAAGTACTAATTAAATAAACCAATATTTATTATGGAATACGAAGAGATCGTAAAAAAAGTTAAGGCCATTATCGTCGACAAGCTTGGCGTAGAGCCTTCCGAGGTTACTGATACCGCGAACTTCACCAACGACCTTGGCGCCGATTCACTCGACACCGTCGAGCTCCTTATGGAGTTTGAGAAGGTTTTCGGCATCAAGATTCCCGATGAGGAGACCAGCAACATCGCAACCGTCAAGGATGCTGTTGACAAAGTAGCAGAAAAGCTCGCATAAGCGGGATTTAATAAAACATCGAGGCGGGTGAATTCCTAACGGAGTTCGCCCGCTTTTTGTTTGCTTTACCGATATTTATATTTATCTTTGAAAATACTAAACCACATTATTAACACACTCTTGATGAATCATTCCGTAACGGGGACTCCACTGAAAGCGCTGCGACTGCTTCTGTGTGTCGCTCTTCTGGCGTTTTGCTGGAGTCAGGCGAGGGCGCAGAGCCGGAGCCATGCGCTGAATCTGAAGGTGACGGTAATCTCGGATTCGGACGGGCAGAGCGGTTACGGCCTCACATTGGAATAGCGTTCCGTTCATATACCATCAAGGTGCATCCTCCCCGGGTGCACCTTGTTGCTTATCTCCTGCCGCAACTTGCAAAGTGATCTTTGCCTCAAATACGTCTATTTTGCGTCAATTTGGCCGTTTTTCATAGCAAATTGACGCATTTTTCTCAGTTTTGCGTCACCGCCAGCCGCGGCAGCGTCAAACGCCGGAAGCGTGGCGGTGCTGCAGGAACCGTGTCCACCCTCGGACACGTTAGAGGGAGGGGCCCAGCCGCAGGCTGGGAGGGATGAGCGCGAAGCGCGAAGTTCTCTGCAGCCCGCCACCTGCAGGCGCAGCTGCCAGAGGCTGGCTACTTAGAGCGCAAGCTCAGTCCGAAGCCGCCTGAGCGGGCCATCTGGACGCGGAGGGTATCGGAGGCCGTGAAGGAGGAGCGGGTGATGCTGTAAGCCTGAGGCTTCGTCTCGTAGTCGGCATCGGGAGCGTCGGCATAAAGCACCGCCTCGTACTCAACGCCCGGGGTAAGGAAGTCGAGGGAAACAACAGCCTCGTGCGCCTGCTCGCCGCAAACACCTCCCACGAACCAAACATCGTGCTCCCGGCCACCGGCGTAAACAAACTCATAAGCACTTGACTTGCCGCTAAGGCGCCCGGAATTCAGCGTCTCCAGACGAGGCTTGCGGGCCGTCACGATATACTCACCCGGCTCCGCCTCTAGATAAAGCGACTTTTCCCAGTCGACCGCAACATCCTTGATGAACTGGAATGCATCGGGGAAGCGCTCGTAATTCTCCGGAAGGTCGGCAGCCATCTGCAGAGGGGAATAGAAGGTCACATAGAGGCCCAGCTGGTTGCCTATGGTGTGCCGCATCTTGCCATGCTGCCCGGGAGCCGTAATCGACATGTCCTGCTCGAAAATGCCGGGCGTATAGTCCATAGGGCCGCCCTGCAGGCGCGTAAACGGAAGAATGCACGTATGCCCCGGGTTGATGTTGCCGCGGTACTCCGTTCCCATGGCGCTCTCGTTTCCGATAAGGTTCGGCCAGGTTCGGCACAGGCCGGTAGGACGCACCGCCTCATGGGCGTTCACCATAATATGATGTCTGGCGGCCTCCTTAAGGGCGTACAGGTAATGGTTGATAAGCGGCTGGCTGTAATGATGCTCGCCGTAAGGGATAATATTGCCCACATAGCCGCTCTTCACGGCATCGTAGCCATACTTGTTCATGAGCTCGTACGCCGCCTCCATATGGCGCTCGTAATTCACAGTAGACGAAGACGTCTCGTGATGCATGATGAGGCGGATGCCGCGGTCGTGCGCGTACTTGTTAAGCGCAGGCAGGTCGAAGTCCGGATACGGCGTTACGAAGTCGAACACGTAGTCTTTCTGGCAGCCGAACCAGTCTTCCCAGCCCTCGTTCCAGCCTTCGATAAGAAGGGCGTCGAATCCGTTTGCGGCCGCGAAATCTATGTAGCGCTTTACGTTGGTGTTGGTGGCTCCATGCTTTCCGTGGGGTTCAAGGGCACTGTAATCGGTTACTCCGAGCTGCACGGAAGGCACGTCCCAAGTGTAGCTCCATTCAGATTTGCCGGTAATCATTTCCCACCATACGCCCATGTACTTCACCGGGTGTATCCAGCTTACGTCCTCTATGGCGCAGGGTTCGTTGAGGTTAAGGATGAGCCTGGATGCCAGTACCTTGCGAGCGTCGTCGACAATCATAACGGTACGCCAGGGAGTTACGCAGGGAGCCTGCATGCGGCCTTTTACGCCTTCGGCATCAGGGGTGAGCCATGTGCGGAAGATTCTGTTGCTTTCGTCCAGCACCAGGTTGGTCGTGGGATAGTTGACCACTGCGGCCTCGTGGATATTGATGTACAGGCCGTCGTCCGTCTTGAGCTGAAGGGCGGTTTGAACACCGGCGTCATCGAATCCGGTAGCGGATGCATTGCTGAGGCGGGTTGACCGCGAGCGGTCGCGAATCTCGCTCATACGGCAGCGTGTGTAATTGTATTCCTGGGTATCGTAATCGCCGCTGATCCACCAGGCAATATGGTCACCCTTCATGGCGAACTCGGTACGCTCCTCGGCAATGTTGAAGTAGCGCAGTTTGTTTTCCTGTGGGAACTCATAGCGGAATCCAAGGCCGTCGTTGTACATACGGAAGCGCAGGCACATTACTACACCGCCTTTCTGCTCAAGCGTGAGGAGCATTTCGTTGTAGCGGTTGCGTATGTCGCGCTCCTCGCCCCAGACAGGATGCCATACCTCGTCGGTGCTGTTGAATGCAACGTCGGTCACCGAGAAGTCATAGTCAAGCGCCTCTCCGTCAGTAAGGTCGAAACCCAGCATGGAAGGGGCTATTATCGGCTGTCCCTTCCTGCGAATCTCGTACATGGGGGTACCGTCTTTGTCGGTGCCGGCCAGAACGGACAGCTGCCCGTCGGGGCTGGTTACTTTATAGCCGAATATCTGTTTGGCGGGTTTGCTGCAAGCTGTCAGCAGGACGGCTCCCGCCACAAGCAGAATAATATGTACAGGTTTCATAATCAATTACTGCTGGAATACTACTGAAGATGAGGCGCCCAGGGTGACGGAGCTGCCGGATACTGAAATTTCGCCCAAAGATACAATCTGCTTTTCTACCTTGTCTCCGCTCAGGTCGAGGGTGACGGCAGAGCTTCCTACATTATGAAGCACAAGGACCTTGTCGCCGTCGGGAGCAGTCATATACCACGCCGCAACGCTGCTGTCCAGGGTGTTGTTGCTGTTGTATCTGCCATGATCCGACATCTTCCCTTCGGCCAGTGCTTTGCTGCGGTTTCGGGCCTGGGTCCATTTGAAATAGGTGGCAAGAAGCGAGTTGGCATCTTTTTTCTGCTTTTCGACGGAGATTTCTTCGCTCATCATGTCATAGTCTACATGCCCGCCAAGATCGGCCGCGGCAGCGCTGGCCGGAGCGTCCCATACGATAGGGGTACGTACAAGTTCGTCGCGCCCTCCGTCGTCACCGTCCTTGCCCCAATACCCGAGTTCCTCGCCCTGATATATGTAGGGTTCGCCTTCGGCGGTCATCAGGAAGGCGGCAGCCTGCTTTAGCTTTGCAGGGTCTTTGCCAAGTATGGTTGCGGCCCTGGTCTCGTCGTGGTTCGTAAGCTTGGTTGCCGGAATTGCATTTGTGCTGTTTCCCGCATAGAGCTTACGGTAACCGATGAGGTCTTTGGCGAAATAGCAACCTGTCCTCTGGTTGAGCACCCATTTAAGCCTTTCCCAGAAGTCGAATTCGAAGCAGGCGGGAAGAGCCTTGTAGTAGGGAGCTACGCTGGAGGCGTCCATCCAAACCTCCGCGACCATGTAGAAGTCTTCGCTGTGCTGCTTGCGGTAGCTGCTGTTACAGCGGTCGTACCACTTCTTCAGGAAGGTAACGTTGTTGGTGTTGTTGAAGGAGTTCATGCCACCGTAGATATGCTTGACTGCATCCAGGCGCAGGCCGTCAATGCCCATGTCTATCCATTTGTCCACCGAGGAAGCGATATCCTGGAAGCAGGCGTTGGTCTCGGCCTTGGAAACGTCTCCGTAATTCAGATCCGGCATCCAGCTTCCGAAAGCGCCCATGAAATAGACTGTCTGGGTGCTGAGATTGGAGATTTCTATTTTATACCTTCCGTTGCCGGTGAAGTATATGTCGGCGCCATCTCCTACCAGGTCCACGGTGGAATCTACCGAGAGGCTGGTTGTTTCCGGAGCTCCGAACTTTGAACCGGCGTCCCAGTTGGGATACCTCCTGACCAGAATTCCGGTCTTGCCGTTTATTTCCACAACGGCATAGTAAGAATCGGCTCCGTTGCTCTTCATCTTCACTTCCTTGCCCGCCTGGCCTTCTGCCCACATCCAAAGGTTCCACGAGGCGTTGCCGCTGGTGATGGCCTCCGTGGTCGCTGATATCTTCAGCTTGGGAGAACCGCTGGTTGCGGCGTGCCACTCGTCTTTGTTATAAGTGTAACCGTTGAGCATGGGGAAATTCCTGAACTCGGCGGTAGGATTTGAGCTGATGAAATAATAGTCCTTGTAGGGGCTTGAGACATTGGAGATGGCTTCCTTGAACCATGGGTGGCCCTTTCCGCTGTGGTTAAGGACGTAGTCCATATAGACCTTGATGCCCTTCTGGTGGGCTTTGTTTATAAGGTCCTTGAAATCTGCTTCTGTTCCGTATTTAGGGTTCAGGGCATTGTAATCCGTCACGTCGTATCCGTGATAAGAGTCGGCCGGATGGGCGGGTGAGAGCCAGATGGCAGAAACGCCAAGGGCGTCCAGATAGTCCAATTTCGAGGCGATGCCTTTGAAATCACCTATTCCGTCGCCGTCGCTGTCGGCGAAACTATAAATAAGTATCTGGTAACTTATATGTCCTTGTTTCTCTCCGGAAGCGTATGATGGAATGACCACATTGCCGTTATCCGGGACAAGCGGATCTTTGCATGCCGCCAGCAATAGGGGCAACAGTGCCAGAAGAAGGATGATTCTTTTCATAGGAACAATAACGGAACATACAATAATAGTAAATCCAGACCGAAAAACCAAAAAAAAAGCCACCCCGGCAAACCAGGGTGGCTAATAACTTCCCGAAGGATAGAGTTTTACTTCACAACGTAGCCGGGGAAGTAGACGTTACCACCATCTTTACTGCGGTAAGAATTAACTGCTATCACATCACCAGCGTTAACCTGGGTTGCGAAATTGGCACGAGGGACTACAATCTCCATCTTGACGATATCGGAAGCCGAAGCAGGCTGGTTGCCAGCGATAACGATGTTATCCATTGACATACCCTCTGCAGATCCGCCATTGGGATTATTCTCAATCTTGGGAGCATTAGCATCGCCGCCGAAGAGGTACATGAAAATGTAGGCGTCATACTTGTTGTCACCCATTCCGGTCTTTCCGCTATATGCACCCTGTGTAAGATCATTTTTGAAGTTGAAGTAGAGATAGAGGTATGCACCGCCGCTCCAAAGCCTTGAACCGGGTTCACATTCAACGTAGAAATAGAAGTTCTTGGTGTCATTAGTCACCTTGAATGCCTTGAAAGCATCTGAAGGCTCTGCACTGGGAACATCTGCCCAGTCGTCAAAGTTACCGTCAACTGAGATAGCAGGAGTGAAGTTGTCGTCCTCTACTGCAACGGTACCTGCGTTGAAGTCGATGATGATCTTCTTGCCAGCCTCGATCTGGACACGGTCCTGATCG
>CAMZEC010000069.1 GCA_947305645.1 uncultured Bacteroidales bacterium
AGGGCGTTCATCTGCTTGCGCATGCCGTCTTCCTGGTCCAGGAACCACCAGCCGGAGCCGAACTGCATCTTGCCGGGCACCGTGCCGTCGTTGAAGGTGTAGGCCATGGTCATCATTACCTCGTTGTCCTTGGGATTCAGGCAGTAGAGTATGGTCTTGGCCAGCTTGTCCTCGCTTGCAAGGCGGTTCAGGAATTTATGTCCTGCGGCCGCGGTGGGCAGGTCGTGGATGGCGTCGAAGCCGGTGTCGGCTCCCACCTTCGCGAACATCTTGCTGTTGTTGTTGCGTATCGCACCCACATGGAACTGCTGTGCCCAGCCGGCCTCTGCGTCCATGACTGCCATATCGTAGAGGAAGGCGCTGCGGAACTTATTCAGCTCGTTCTCGTTGGGCCGCTTGCCCAGAAGCACCAGCTTGAAGATGGCCTCGATTTCAATGTCCATGTAGTCGGCTGCATAGAAGGTCTCCAGGCCGTGGTCGGAGAGTTTGCAGCCCATGGAGGCGAAGAAATCGTGACGTTTCTTGAGTGCCTCCAGAAGGTCGGCATAGGAGTCGATTTCCTTGTCGGCCGCCTCTCCGAGCTGCTTGAGGTATGCCTTGTATGCCTTGGGATCCTCGATCGCCATGGCCTTGTCGGGCCTCCATGCGGGGATGACCTTGGTGCCGAAGGGGTTCTCTGCAATCATACGGTGCCAGCGGAGGTCGTCGGCGGGGTCGTCCGTGGTGCAGACCACCTCCACGTTGAAGCGGCGGATGAGCGCCTGGCCGCGGAACTCGGGAGTGGCGAGCTTTGCGTTGCACTCGTCGAAGATTTCACGTGCGGTGGCGGGGCAGAGGAGCTTGTCTATTCCGAACACGCGGCTGAGCTCCAGGTGAGTCCAGTGGTAGAGAGGGTTGCGCATGGTGTACGGAACCGTCTCCGCCCACTTCTCGAAGGTCTCCCAGGAAGATTTGGTGCCTCCGGTAAGGTATTCCTCGGACACGCCGTTGCCGCGCATCGCGCGCCATTTATAATGGTCTCCGTAATGCCCGTCAACCAGCCAGAGCTGGGTAATGTCGCGGAACTGGATGTTCTCCGCGATCCACTGAGGTACCAGGTGGCAATGGTAGTCTATGATGGGCATGTGAGCTGCGTGCTCGTGATACAGCCCGCGGGCTGTATCACTTTGCAGCATGAAGTTGTCGTTGATAAAAGACATATTGGTGAGTGTTAGATTCTTCGCTTCGCTCAGAATGACAGACGTCTTCTGACAGAGGTCCTTTTATTTATTGGTGAAATAAACACGATAGAAGCGGAGTGCGTTTCCGGTGGGGTAAATCTTCACCTCGCCGGCCTTGACGCTGAATTCAACCTCCACAGCGCCGTCGCCGCTCTTGTATCCGCCGGGCAGGCTCTGGACGTCTTCGCCAACCGCCACGGTGACCATACGGGTGAGGTCTTCGGAGTTGCCGGTGTTGGAGGCCCAGACCTTCAGGGTTCCCTGGTCGGGAGCGGTGAAGCTCATGAAGCGGTCTTCGCCGGAGCTCTTGCCGCCCCACTGGAAGAAGGTGGTGTTGTACTTGCACTTGGAGGACCAGAAGAAGCGGAGGCCGTCGTAAGTGAAGTCTGCGCTTGCGATGTCGGTGTTCACTGCTCCCAGCTTGCCGAATTCGGCCTGCCAGTCGGTGGCGGCGAAATCCCAGTCGTACTCAACCGCAGGGGCACCGCCGCCGGAGACGGTGGTGTAGGTGAATTCTACCTTATAGAAGCGGAGTGCGTTTCCGGTGGGGTAGATCTTCACCTCGCCGGCCTTCACGTTGAACTCGATCTCCACAGCGCCGTCGCCGCTCTTGTATCCGCCGGGCAGGCTCTGTACGTCGTCGCCAACGGCCACCGTGACCATACGGGTGAGGTCTTCGGAGTTGCCGGTGTTGGAGGCCCAGACCTTCAGGGTTCCCTGGTCGGGAGCGGTGAAGCTCATGAAGCGGTCTTCGCCGGAGCTCTTGCCGCCCCACTGGAAGAAGGTGGTGTTGTACTTGCACTTGGAGGACCAGAAGAAGCGGAGGCCGTCGTAAGTGAAGTCTGCGCTTGCGATATCGGTGTTCACTGCGCCCAGCTTGGCGAATTCAGCCTGCCAGTCGGAGTCTGCGAAGTCCCAGGTAAGCACGTGTGTCTCTTCCACGCCGCCGCCGCCCTTAGGCTGGATGGCGATGGATGCGCTGCCCTGCTCGGACTTGGTGTAATAGATGTCGTCCTCGCGCGGGAGAGCCTGCACGCTGAAGTTGTACAGGCCGGCCTTGAGCTCGGCGATGGTCTCGGCAGGCACGGTGAAGCTGAGTCCGGTCTGGGGATCGGCAGCCCTCTTGTTGAAGGTGACCACATAGCTGGCGGCATTGGGAACTGCCTCCCAGCTCACGGTGACAGCGGTCTCGTCGCCCTCGGTAAGGGTAACGGGCTCCACGGTAAGCTTGGGTGCGGGAAGCACCTTGCTGCCGGCGCTGGTGTCTTCGCTCCAGGCGAGCTTGTCCAGGGTGATGGGGCCGGTTGCATAAACGTATACTGTTCCTTCTCCGTTCACGGGGCTCACGACTATCTTCTCAACCTCGTTCTTGGAGGCGCGGGCAACTGCACCGCCCTTTACGGCGAATCCGTTGTCGTCGGCAAGAGCCACCACGACGCTGCCGCCGCGGTTCTCCTTGTCGCTTACCTGCAGGTCAACTGAACCTGCCTTGGTGACGATGAAGGAGAGGTATCCCTCGGTAGGAACGCCCTTGTTGCTGAGAGCTGATGCGGTAGTGAAGCTGATGCCGTTCTCTGCCTTCAGAGGGGTAGCCTCGGTGCCCACGAGCAGGAGCTCGTCGCGCACGCGGGAGTTCTTGATGTCGCCCGCAAAGAGCTTGGCGTCTGCCAGGTTCCAGGTGTGGGCGCTGGCAATGGCGTTCTGGGTAAGGTCTTCAGTCTTCTCGACATAAGAGATCCACCATTTGGAGGCGCCGATCTGCTTGCCGATGAGGTCTTCGTTAGCCAGCTGGAAGAAGTTGCCCTTGGAGTTGTAGCAAGGGTCTGCGCTCAGCACCGTGCAGCCTGCCTCGGCGGCGGAAACCTTCTTGAAGAAGTCCTTGCCGGCGGCGAAGCTGTAGTTGTCGGCTGCGGTGAGGGTGGGCACGACTATGGCTGAGTTGTCGCGTATGAGCTGTGCCTTGTCCACATCCTCGCCGGTGATGCCGCCGTCCTCGTAGAGGAAAAGGTTCTTCTTGAGGGTGAGGCTGGTGGCCACCTTGAGGGCGAAGAGACCCTGGTTGTTGCCGTCGTTGATTACGGCTACGGCCTTCACGGTGTTGTTCTCGAAGTCGATTTCGCCAATCTTGATGGTGTCCTTGGCATCGATACGGAAGAAGGTACGCATACCGTCGTAGATGGTGTTGTTGGTGAACACTATCTTGTCGATCTCCGTGGTCTGGCGGATATCGACTGCGTCACCGCCGCTGCCCAGGATGCTGTAGATGTCGCAACCGTCGAAGATAAGGCTGCCTATCTTGATCACGCCTGCGTTGTTGCCGTAGAACAGGCCGGCCTGGTAGTTGGTGATTTCGCAGTTCTTGAATTCGATGCTGCTTACGGTAGGGGTGCCGCCGGTGTGCTCCACTATACGGGAGTTGGTTGCGCCGCCGTCGAAGCAGACGCCCTCAGCGTAGATGCTGCCGCCTGCCGGGAATGCGTCGGCAATCTCTATCTTACCGATTACCACGGGCTTGCTGCCGTCAGCGGCCATCTCGCCGATGAGGCGGACGTTGCCTGCCGGCTTCACGGTGCCAACTGAATAAGGGCCGCTGCCCTTGAGGTAGATGTCACCGCCTGCGTTGAGGGCTGCGATAAGCTCGGCCTCGGAACTCACGCTGACTGCCGCACCCTGGGCTCCCAGGGTCCAGATATCCAGTGCGCCGCGGGATGCGCTGAGGTAGTAGAGAACCACCTGGTACTCGGTGGATGCCTCAAGGCCGGTGACAGTCACCTGTGCGGCCTTTGCGTCGGTGGTGCTGATGTCCTGCTTCACGCTTGCGCCGCCCTTAACGGGGGAGCAGCTGACGTGGGTGACCTCGGCGTAGTCGGACAGGTCCTGGGCCCACTTGAGGGTTACGGAGTTGTCCGTGCGTGCGACCACCTCGGGGAAGAGGTTGTCCTTCACGGCGAAGGTCTTCACGGAGCCGTCGTACACGGCCCACAGGGAGGCTTCGCGCGCCTCCGAACATGCCTGTACCTTGAACCAGTACTTGGTGTCGGCGGGGAGCTTTACGATATAGGGAACCTCGGAGGATTCGACCACGGTCTCGAGGGCCGCTTCTGTCATCTCCTCGTTCTTGTAAACTGCAAGATTGTAGGATTCGGCGTCCTTGTTCACGTCCCATGCGAAGGTGACGTCCACACCGGTGGCGTTGTTCACACGTGCGGAGAGGTCCTGTGGCTGGAGGCAGCGTGCGAGGGAGAGAGCCGTAATCTCATTGAACTCCTTGTTCACGCAGGCTGTTGCGGCGCCCAGGGTAAGGACGGTCAGGATCGCGTATCTGATTATATTGTTGTATTTCATAATGCGGAAGTATTAGATGCTGTCGTATCCGTAGTCGTTCTTGATATGACCCTGGCTGTTGCTCATGGTATCGTTGAAGATGGGCCAGAACATATGCTGTACAGGATCTGCGGAATAGAGGCCGTGCTCCACGAGGTCGTCGTAAAGGCCGGTGTCTGCGCCCTTGCTGTCAACAGTCTTGGTTATGTAGCCGGACTTCTTCTCCCAGTTGCCCTTGGGAGCGCTGGTCTCTCCGGTGAGGCCCCATACGGTAAGAACGCCGTCCACAGACTGGTAGTACACGTCGCCGTCAAGGCCGTTGATGCCTGCAAACTTGCCGCTGAGGCTGCGGAGGGCCTTCATCTCGGCTATAGTCTCGTCCATCTTGGTCTTGAGGAGATTCCAGCGGATGAGGTCGAACTTGCGGGTCATTTCGCCGCAGAACTCAAATGCGCGTTCGTCAACGATGGCGTTGAACATGGCGTCCTTGCTGCCGATGGCGTTCACATAGTCCTCGGCTGCGGTCTCGTTGCCCTTGAATGCGCGCTGGCGTACGGGAAGCAGATAGTTCTTGGCCTCGTCCAGTTTGCCGAGCTCGTTGGAAATCTCGGCTGCCATGAGGAGGATGTCGGAGTAGCGGAGCACCACGGGCTTGACGCCGTCGTCGTTGCCACCGGTGTAAGGCTTGTTCGTCATCCACTCGAAGCGGTATTTACCGAAGTACCATTTCTGGATGCCGGGGAGTTCCTTCTCGTTGTCGGCGTTCCAGCGCCAGTTGACGCATGTCAGGTCGCGACGGGTGTCGCGGGGGTCGTAACGGAACCACATGGTGGGCACGGGGCCTGCGTCACCGCCGCGGGTGACGGTCGCTCCGCCTGCATACCTGGAGCCCTCGGAACGTACCGCAAAGGTGTAGTTCCAGCGGCCGCGGCCGTCGGAGAACGGAATGACGTACAGGCTCTCGTGGCCGGGTCCGGCGACAAGGTTGCTCATGTTGCTCTGGTTCTTCCAGAATGTCTCGTAATCCTCAAGACCGGCGGTCCTGGACTGGATGGCATCCTGCAGGTAAGCGAGGGCCTTGGGATAGAGCACGTCTTTCTGCAGTTCGGGATCGTTGGTCAGGCGCACGGTACCGAGGTCGCCGGTGCCTACCTGCCCGTCATCGGGACGGAGGGCGTAGCCGGAAGCCATGAGGGCGATGCGGCTGTAAAGGCCTATGGCGAACATCTTGTTCACGCGGTCGGTGCGGGACGTCGTAGCGTCATAGCCGGGCCAGGGCAGCTCGGGAATGGCCTGCTCAAGGTCTGCAAGCAGCTGCTTGAAGATCACGTCGCGGCTTTCCTTCTCCTTGTAGATAGTGGCGCTGGTTATAGGCTCGAAGCGTGCGGGAACGTCTCCCCAGGCTCTCACAAGGTCGTAATAGAAGAGGGCGCGGATGGTGAGGGCCTCTCCGAGAAGCTTTGCCATTGCGGGGTTCTCGTTCACGTTGCCGTATTCTTTGAGGCCTTCGATGCAGAGGTTGAGCCTCTCGATGCCTTCGTACATCTTGGCGAAGGGACCGTTGCTCAGATTGAGCTGTCCGTTGTTCGGCAGCAGGGTGTAACCTGCAATCTGATACTTCTCGTCGGTAGGCTTATAGGTATTGTACCACTCGATATCGCTGTTAAGACCCATCCAGCTGAGGTAGCGGCCACGGTAGGAATTGGTCTCTCCGAATGACTGGAGGGCGGAGAAGTACTGGCTCTCCGCAAGATCGTAATTGGAGAATACCGTGGCGCTGTCGAAAGCGGACGGGGAAGAGGTCTCCAGAAAACTCTCACAAGAAGATGCGCATACCGCAAGGATTGCGGCGGAAACGATGTATAATATCTTTTTCATATGCACGTCGTATTAGAATGAAAGATTGATACCGGCCACGAAGCCTATGCTCTTGGGGTATGCGGAATAATCCACGCCGGGAGTAAGCGGGGTGGCGCGACGGGTGTCAACTTCCGGATCGTATCCGGAGTACTTGGTGAGGCAGAAAAGATTGGTTCCGGTTGCATATACACGCATCTTGCGGATGTGAATCTTCTCGGTGAGCTTCTCGGGCAGGGTGTAACCGAGGGTTACGGTCTGCAGGCGCAGGAAGGAACCGTCTTCCACAGCCCAGTCGCTGAAGATGGCGCTGCCTATGGCGGGGTTCCACATGGTCTTGCCGGCATTGAGGGCCCTGAGGGTCTCGGGGTCGTTGATGAGCTCGCCGGTATTCCAGTCGATGTTGGTCCAGCGCTTGTTTACATCCATCATGTTCAGCAAGTTACGGTTGTAGTACTTGCGGGAGCTGGTGAATTCCACCTTGTTGGCGTTGTACACCTGGTTGCCTATCATGAAGTTGAAGTTGGCTGCCAGGTCGAAGCCCTTCCAGAAAGCGTTCAGGGAGAAACCTCCGGTAAAGTCGGGGGAGGCGTTGCCTATGATGGTACGGTCGGCCACGGTGACCTTTCCGTCTCCATCTACACCTATCTTGTTGCCTTCTTCGTCAAGGACGTCCTTTCCGGCAATGTCCTTGTACTTGGGAGCGCCGGGGCGCATGTAAGCGGCGCCGATGATGGAGGAGCAGTCAACCACGCCCTCGTTGAGCACCCACTTGCTGCCGTCCCAGGTGAAGTCGTCTACGGTATACATGCCGTCGCTGAGGTATCCGTACATGTTGCCGAGAGGCTGGCCTACTTCCACGATGTAGTCATCTCCGATTTCGGTGGAAGCCCAGTAAGACTGTGCGGTGATCTGGGCAAGGCCGCCGAGGTCGGTGACACGGTTGATGTTGTAAGCTATGTTGCCGCTGATGTTGAGGGAGAAATCCTTATTCTGCACGATGGGTGCGTTGAGGGTGAGCTCGATACCGCGGTTGCGGGTGGAACCTACGTTCTGGTACTGGCTGTCGTAGCCGGAGCCGGGGATAGGGAAGTTAATCAGAAGGTCCTTGGTGTCGTTCTGATAGACCTCGATGCTACCGCTCAGGCGGCTCTGCCAGAAGCTGAAGTCCAAACCGATATTGTGGGTGTAAGTGGTTTCCCAGGTCAGCTCGGGATTGTTCATCACCTTTCCTGCGGTAAAGATGTTCTGGGTCATCGAGAGCCATGAGGAGGTGCTGGAGGCGTACTGCTTGAGCAGCTGGCCGCTGGGAATGTTGTTGTTACCTGCGGTACCGAAGCTGTAGCGGAGCTTGAGCTGGTCCAGCCAGCTGTGGGCATTGT
>CAMZEC010000070.1 GCA_947305645.1 uncultured Bacteroidales bacterium
CCGGAAGACGGCGTATGGTTCATAACGAAAACGGCAAGGCGGTTGAGAAGCTTATGTACGAACTGGCTGAAGAATACGACGGAGCCGTCTGGGACTTGTTCGAAATAATGGGAGGCAACGGCAGTGCAGGAGCCTGGCGCGAGGCCGGACTGATGAAAAACGACAGGCTGCATTTCACCAAAGAAGGATACCGGATACTCGGAGATATGTTATACGGGGCCTTGACCGACTGACGGAATATGGGACAGTTATTCACATACGACCCTTCGTCTCCCTTAATCTTCACCCAATTCTATTTCTGGGCGTTCTTCGGGGTGGTGTACGCCATATTCGCGCTTATCGGGAAGAAACGGCACATGCGCAACGTGTTCCTGTTCTTTGCCAGCCTGTTTTTTTATTATAAAACAAGCGGACTGTCAATCCTTATTCTGCTTTTCGTCATATGCTCGGACTTTTTTATTGCCCGGCGTATGGTCAAACACCAACCCGGCAACTGGAAACGTAAAGCGCTGCTGATTTTAAGCGTCTGCATTGATCTTGGCCTTCTATGTTACTTTAAATACGCTTACTTCTTTGCCGACGTCTGGCAGCAGCTGACCGGCATGGAAGTCAAAGTCACTGATGTATTTGCAGTGCTTGGCAATATGCTCACGGGGAGCGAACGCTTTGATGTAGACCGCATCGTGCTCCCTGTCGGCATCTCGTTCTTTATTTTCCAGATAATCAGCTACAGCGTAGATGTTTACAGAGGAGATGTAAAGCCGGTACGCAACATCCTCGATTTCGGCTTCTACGTAAGTTTCTTTCCCCAGCTGGTTGCGGGACCCATAGTACGCGCATCTGAATTCATTCCTCAGCTGTATAAGGATTTCTCATTGAGCCGCAGGCAGTTCGGGATTGCCGTTTTCTGGATACTTAACGGACTTGCCAAGAAAATAATACTAAGCGATTACATTGCCGTAAACTTTATAGACAGGGTGTTCGAAAATCCCCTGCTGTTCACCGGATTTGAAAATTTCGCGGCTCTTTTCGCCTATTCCCTGCAGGTTTATGCCGACTTTTCCGGATACACCGACATAGCCATAGGCGTGGCCATGCTTATGGGCTTCTACCTGCCCACCAACTTCAATTCGCCGTACAAGGCCACCAACCCGCAGGATTTCTGGCGACGCTGGCACATGTCGCTCAGCCGCTGGCTCAAGGCCTACCTGTACATCCCCCTGGGCGGCAACCGCAGGGCATCGTTCGGCACCTACTTTTGGATCATTCTGTTCGCCATTATCGACCTGATACTCTCCGGCAGCTGGGTAGTTTCCGCCGCCCTGATATGCCTGGCGGCCGTTTTCCTGCTGCTCGCCCGCTTCCGCGAGAGCAGCCGCAAGAAGCTCTTCTCCAACATCAACCGATTCATTACCATGCTCTTCGGGGGCATGTGGCACGGCGCCAGCTGGAACTTCATCATCTGGGGTGGCCTGAACGGCATAGGCATGATTGTCTATATACTCTGGAAGGATATGAAATGGGGGGTACGGCTGCTGCTGACAGGCCTGTGCGCCATAGGCCTGGCTGCTGTTTGCCGATGGGCTCCGGCTCCCGTATGGAACATACTGGCCGTATGGATGGCCGTGGTGTTCGCCGGAACGCTGATCCGCTTCCTTTATCACTTGCGGTGTCCGGACGCCGCCGGTGCTCCGTCCTCGGGTATGGACAGCGTACGCAAGCCCTACCACGGAAGGGACGCACGGACGGCCTGGCTCGGCACGGTATGGGCTGTCGCTCAGACATTTACCTTCATTACCTTTACCCGTCTTTTCTTCCGCAGCGGCTCCAACCTCGACCCTGCTACCGCCAATGAGGTGGCCTGGCAGACAGCCCGCAACATGGTGGCACAGATAGGCTCCGCATGGGACCTGTCAGTCGTTCCGGATATCGCAGCCGCCTACTGGAAAGTGTTCGCCCTGGTAGTCGCCGGAATTGTCATTCACCTGCTTCCGGCACACATGAAACGCCGCTACCGCCTGAACTTCGCTTCCCTTCCCCTGCCCGTTATGGCGCTCGCCGTTGCCGTGGTGGTATTTATTTTGTATCAGTTCGTCACGGCAGACGCTCAAGCGTTTATTTATTTTCAGTTTTAATATTGTTGTGCTACTATGAAAAAGATTCTCATCATCATTGCCGCCATCCTTCTGGGATGCTTTGCCGCAAAGGCGCAGGCTGTCTATTCCTGCAAGTACAAAAGCGAAGCCCAGGTAAAGGTATATGTAGCCAAGTACAAGAGCGATGCGGACCTGGTGGTCTACAGGTGCAAATATAAATCCGACGCCGACGGAAACAAGGGCCTCTGGTTCTTCACCGATTACAAGTCCGACGCCAAGAAGACCATCTATTTCGTTGACTATAAGTCAGAAGCAGACATAGTTATCTACTTCGCCGACTACAAATCAGAAGCCGGCTGGCAGAACAAGAGCAAGCAGCAGAAGATGTATTAAAAGTTGTACTCCACACCAGCCATCAGGGAGCGGCCGGGCATGGGATAGCCCTGGACAACCTGATAGGGCTGGTCGAAGATGTTGTTGCAACTGAGGCTGATGGTGATGTCCGGCCGGTCAAAGCGGTAAGACAGATTGAGGTCGCTGATGTTCCAGGGCGCGATTCGGTAATCATCTGTATTGGCACTGCGGGACCAGCGCTCCCCTGCAACTGACGTATCCCAGGCCAGAGTCCAGCGCTGCCAGTTAACTACGAAGTCAATGCTTCCGCTGTGCAGAGGGATGTAAGGAATCTGGTTCCCCCAGGTCTGGCTGCCCGGCGTGCTGTGGTCTAGCGCCTGCTGGAGCGAGTATCGAAGTACCAGGTCAGCTGTCCAAGCACCTTCTGAAAAGTTCATATTTGCCTTTACGTCCAGCCCCGTGACGTCCACTATTCCGATATTCAGCATTGTCCACCTGAACTGCGACGAAGTGGGAATGGCGACTATCTTGTCGCTCACCTTGTTGTAGTAAGGCGAAAGCCGCAACTCCCAAGACCAAAAAGACTTGCGCCCGTTTATCCGAAGGTCCGCTCCAAGCTGGAAGGCTGATTCCGGAGAGAGGTTGGAGTTCCCAATCTGAGTGTAATAAAGGTCGTTGAACGAAGGCAGACGGTAACTGCGTTTGACGAATCCATCCAGTTCCAGCCATTCCCATGGAGCGAAATATAGGCTCACTGAGGGCATCCATGCGTCCCTGTATCCGTCTTCCCTCGACCAGCCGCCGGCGTTCGGGTTGCCGTAGCTGTCCCATGCGCCCATGTAAACAAAGTGGGCCGCAACGCGGAATCTATTCCAAACGGCCCGCGTAGCAAGGGCACCCGTGAAGACCGTCCGTCGCGGCATCACAAATTGCCCCACATCAGAATCGAGGGCGTTCCTCTGAACGTCGGTACTTAGGTCAACCGACCACGGGTCACTTAGCACATACGACTGTGCCAGGGACAGATAGCCCGACTGCTGCCGGTAATGTACGTCGTACGGCATGGCCATTGGATTCTTCTCCGGATGGCTGTCGTAATGCATATAATCATTGGCGTACTTGAAGCGGACGGCGGTAGAATAACGCTCCGTCCACTCCTGGTCCCAGCCTCCCTGAGCGAAGATGTTCTGGTCGGCTTGACGTTCGGCGCTGAAGGGGAAGCCCATGGCACGCCGTATGACCGGTCCCGGGAATCCACGCTCGGAGCCGTAGCCGTAGAGTCTGAGTTGCCAGGAACCTCCTGCGGTCGAACCGAAGAGTTGCGTCTCCAGCCGCAGGCTCCGGATGTCGCCATTTTCCCGCACCAGGGTGGTATCGAAATAGGGGAACTTGTATCGGCCGTTGCTGGTCAGGAATTCCGCCGACATACGCAGCGTAACCGGCCCCAGCAGCTGGTCCCACAGGACCGACGGGTTAACGGTGCCGAAGGAGCCGCCCCTGAATCTCAATCGGCCGGCAAACTTCTTATGCAGCAACGGGCGCTCGGAATCCAGATGAACCGACGCACCGCAGGCATACTCCTTCGCCGTCTGCAGACGGCTGGTCTTCTGCCCGTTATAAAGGGAAACGATGCCTATCCCTCCGGTAGAGAAGCGACCGAGGTCGACCTGCATGTTCTGGGCATTGTCTATCTGGATGCCGTCCAGGAAGATACCTATGTGCTCGCTGCCGAGGCTGCGGACGTTAACGGTCTTGAGGCCGCCCACGCCGCCGTAGTCTTTTACTTGCACGCCGGTGAAGCGGCGCAGTACGTCGGCCACCTGCATCGGTGCGACAACAGCATCCTGCAGCTGTACCTCTTCTGTCGGCTTCACCACCGGCCGCTCTTTAACAGAATACACCGCCGACGCCGTCAGCGTGTCGATTTGCTGAGCGCCGACTGTGTGAGATGAGATGAAAAGGAGTGCCACTCCAGCAAGCTGTGCCACCCTCGGCAACACCCTGAAAGGCAAATGTCCCCTGGGGGACAATAGGGGGAAGGAGGTGACCGAAAGCTTCGGGAGGGGCCCTTTAGGGAGGGGTCGCGTAGCGACGCTTGTCGGAGTGGCACTCCTTTTCATCACCAGGCAGCAAAGTGCCCGGGGCAGACGCCGGCGGTAACGGACCAGAGTTTATCGGCATTGCCGAAATCTAGTTCGTAGCAAGTGACAGTGCCGGGGTTGAAATAGTCGCCGGCATCGCCGACGAAAACATAGTGACCGCCGACCTCGTTGGTATGGTCAATCACAGCAAGCCCATAGGGCGTTCCGGTAAGTTCGCGGGGATACAATACTATCTTGCCCCTGTCCGTGCTCTGGTCAACAATACTGAACGACCATACATAATAAGTATGCGGGGTCGACCAGTCGAACTCATCCCTGGTACCTGCGCAATAGACGGTGTCGCCATTCAGGCACGAAATGCTCACCTGCAAGTCACCCGGTTTCTGCTGATTCTTGCCGGCCTTATGTACCTCTGAAGGATTGGCGGCATAGATATAGAAGAGCCCTGTATGGTTCATATAATAGTCACCCATACTTGTCACGTAAATAACGCCCTGGCCGTCTGAATAGACCTTGTGGAGGTTAGGCGCTATTTCTACATTCCCAACCACCTTGAATGATGACGCATCTATTATGCTGAGGGTATTCTCGTACGAATAGTCCGGTGGGAGCGAGCAGGATATGCCGCCGGAATTGGCTACATAAAGCTTGCCGCCGTAGTAAGCAATGCCTTCCGGCTGGTAGCCGACCTCGACAGAGCCCTCCACCTTCTTGGTCTTTAGGTCTATACGGTATACCTGTCCCTTTGGATTCTTAGAGTCGGACACCATGTAGTTGCTGTCATACGTGACGTAGGCGCCTGCCCAGGAGGTGACGTAAGCATAGTTGGCGTCGAATGCGATGTTTCGTGGTGTCGGTACGGCAATGGCGGCTATTTCAGTCTCATCGTTAGCTGAAATGACTTCCACCAGCCCTGAATTGTTCACCACAATCCAGACCTCGTTGCCAATAACCACGATGTCATTACCTACATCCCCCAGGCCAGCGGCGATGTCCGGATTCATCTTCTTGAATACACCTGTCACGTAATTGCCGTTGGAGAAGCGGATAAAATCAAGTGAGGCGTTATTGGAACCCATTCCGCCCTCGTTGAGTACGAATAGCTTGGATACATCGGTCTTGAAATCCTTTACATCCACCTGTGTACCCTCAAGGCTTGAGTCCTTGGAAAAGATATCCCAGATTGGGGGTTTTTCGCACGCGCACAACAGCGTGCCGCAAAGCAAAAGCAATGTCGCTTTTTTCATAAAAGTACGTTTTACCGGAACCTGACCCCGGGTTCCTCTGTTAAACTTGATTGCGGCAGGTCTTCTGACTTCTCCCGGCTCCGGCCTTCTCGCCTTTGCAGGCAATGGCAATATTCGGGGCCGTTACGGATAACACAGCTGCGGGCACAGTTCCGGTCTCTCACCGGCTTCCCTTTCGAGGCCTTCGGGGGCCACCGTAATCTATTGCAAAAATAGTTAAAATAATCTACATTTGCGATATAACTTTCCCACAGATGATTGTCAATAAACTGTTTTCCGCCCTCGTTCTACTAGTCATTGCCTGTTCATGCGCCGACGAATATGAAAAGCTTAACCGTCAGGCGGCGGAAGAATACCTTCAGCCAGTCCGCCCTGCTTCCGAGGGCCGCAATCCTTGTTGGAACAAGTTCGCAAAGAAGTTCATGTACGCACCGGCATTCGACGTCCCTTCGCCGTCGGACGCCATATCGTACCGCTTCACCGTGAGCAACGACACTGGCAGCTGGAGTTTTACCGATCCCAGGGCCGACGCCAGCCTGGCTCCTGTATGGAACAGCATTCCTCCCGGCCCCGTCACTCTGGTAGTAGAGGCCAAACTCATCTGCGACGAGTACGATACAGTCTATACCCGCGATTTCATTAAGGATTTCCCTTTCGAAGGTCCGTATCGCGAAGCGGTCCGGAATTACCGGGAAGCGGCAATCAAAGGCGCCCTTTATGTGCACCTGATGCCGGAAGTCCAGCACTGGATAGGCAGCGAAGTGCCGGACATGGCATACTCCCATAACACCTACCCCTGTAAGATAATTGGCGCCACCATCCGCAACGAATGCCTGATAGCCAGGGAGTTGCCGGAGCGGCGCGAGAATGCGCTTGCAGTTGCCCGAAGCGCCGCTTCTTTCCTTATCCGTATGAGCAGGCCTGCCGACGCTCCGTTGGCATACTTCCCACCCACCTATTACATGGACAAAGAGGCCTCCAAGCGGGAATGGAACCAAGGCAAAACAATGACGCTGGAGGCTGCCGCCGCCGGCCAGGCATTTCTCGACTTGTACGACGCCACCGGCGAACAGGAGTATCTGGACCGTGCTGCCGGTATCGGACGTACTTACGTCGGCCTGCAGCACCACGACGGCTCACTGCCTATTAAAGTGGATTTCCTGTCGGGAGAGCCTGTGAATGAGGTATGTGCTATGCTTCACCCTCTTCTTCGATATTTCCGGCGCCTGGAAAGCTACGGATTGAGCGAATTCGCCACGGCCCGTAAGAAGGGAGAACGCTGGATGGACGAAGTGGCCGTGGAGCGTTTCGACATGACAGGCCAGTTCGAAGATGTAAACGTAAAGGGGCTGGAGCCTTACCAGAACCTCACCAATTGCACAGCGGCACCGTATGCGTCTTATCTGCTGAAGAAGCCCGATATGAGTCCCAAAGATCTGCAGAATGCCATAGACCTGATACGCCTGAGCGAAGACCAGTTTGTCCACTGGGCTTATCCTGACGTTACGCAGGATGGCTTTCCCAAGAAGAATGCCCCCTGCGTACATGAACAGTATCATTATGAGATGCCGGTTGACAACAGCTCCTGCAACGTGGCTAATGCCTGGCTGGATCTCTATGAAGCGACCGGAGACAAGCTGGCTTTTGCCAAGGCCAAGGCGCTCATAGACAATATCACCATTCAGCAGAATGCAGTAAACGGCAAGATTCCTACAACCTTCGAGTGGCGCGAGGCTGGCAAGGACCGCAACCGCACCTTCTGGATCAACTGCTCCTTCAGTTCAGTCTCTACCCTCCTTCGAATGGCTTCGCTAAGTGACGCTCACGATAAACTACAGTAACATTTCGGGTGGGGTAACGTGTAGTGGTTCTCACAAAAAAAGGCCGCATTATACTGCGACCTTTTTGGTGAGAACAGACAGATTTGAACTGTCGACCTCTTG
>CAMZEC010000071.1 GCA_947305645.1 uncultured Bacteroidales bacterium
CGATGGAGAGGTTGTAGGAAACCCTCTTGAACTCGGCTTCGATATCCTTGTGGGCGATGATATAGTTGGCGATAAGCGCCTTGACCATGTCGTTGACATGCTTGTCGGAGGTCCACTTCACGGGGTTGATCTCCTCGTACTTCTCGATAGCCTCCAGAGCTGCGCGGGTGAACTCTTCTCCCTTGGCAATCTTGGTGATGCCGAAGGTGTCCACAACACCGCTGCACTTGCGCCCTTTTACCAGAGTGAACAGCTTGTCTATGAAGACCTTGCGCAGGTTCTCCTGCTTGCGGTTCTTCTCGTCGGTTGCGGCTGTCATCTGGGCCTTTATCTGGTTGCGCTCTTTCTTGCTGTTCTCTTTGGTGATGCGGGAGAACAGACGGGTCTCTATGATGGTACCCGACAGCGAAGGATTTGCCTTCAGGGAGGCATCCTTCACGTCGCCGGCCTTGTCGCCAAAGATGGCGCGCAGCAGCTTCTCTTCGGGTGAAGGGTCGCTCTCGCCCTTGGGGGTGATCTTACCGACCAGGATGTCGCCGGGCTCTACATGTGCGCCCACGCGCACGATACCGTGCTCATCGAGGTCCTTGGTGGTATCTTCGCTTACATTGGGGATGTCGTTGGTGAGCTCTTCCTGGCCGCGCTTGGTGTCGCGTACCTCCATGATGTATTCGTCGACATGGATGGAGGTGAAGATATCCTCACGCACGATGCGCTCTGAAAGGACGATAGCATCCTCGAAGTTGTAACCTTTCCAGGGCATGAACGCCACCTTGAGGTTGCGGCCAAGGGCAAGTTCGCCCATCTGGCTTGCATAACCCTCGGTGAGGATCTGGCCTGCGGTCACCTTTTCGCCCTTGCGTACCACGGGCACCAGGTTGATGGTGGTGTTCTGGTTTGTCTTGCGGTAGTGAGGGAGCTTGTATACGGTGATTTCCGGTGAGAAGCTTACAAACTTCTCGTCTTCTGTGCGCTCGTATTTCACATGGATCTCGCGGGCATCCACAAACACCACTTCGCCCTTGCCTTCGGCAACGATCTGGGTGCGGGAATCGCGGATTACGGGACCCTCGAGACCAGTACCTACGATAGGCGATTCGGGCTTGATGATGGGCACTGCCTGACGCATCATGTTGCTGCCCATCAGGGCGCGGTTTGCGTCGTCGTGCTCCAGGAACGGAATCAGCGAAGCAGCTATGGAAGAGATCTGGTTGGGAGCGACGTCGATCAGCTTGACATCGTTCTTGCCAACTACCGGGAAATCGGCCTGCAGACGGCAGCTGATGCGGTCGTCTGTGATTACACCGTCGTCGTTGATGTTGACGTTTGCCTGTGCCACGAGCTGTCCCTCTTCTTCCTCTGCACTGAGATATACGCAACCGTCCTTGCTCAGGTCCACCTTGCCGTCGTCCACCTTGCGGTAGGGAGTCTCGATGAAGCCGAGGTTGTTGATGCGGGCATATACGCAAAGCGAAGAGATAAGGCCGATGTTCGGACCTTCAGGTGTCTCGATAGGGCAGAGGCGTCCGTAGTGGGTATAGTGCACGTCGCGTACCTCGAAACCTGCACGGTCGCGGCTCAGACCGCCGGGACCCAGGGCGGAGAGACGACGCTTGTGGGTCATCTCTGCCAGAGGGTTGATCTGGTCCATGAACTGCGACAGCTGGCTGGTTCCGAAGAACGAATTGATGACACTGGACAGAGTCTTGGCGTTGATCAGGTCGGCAGGGGTGAACACTTCGTTGTCGCGGACGTTCATGCGCTCGCGGATGGTGCGGGCGATGCGGCTCAGGCCGACGTTGAACTGGTTCGCGAGCTGTTCGCCTACCGTACGGATGCGGCGGTTGCTCAAGTGGTCGATGTCATCGACGTTGGCTTTCGAATTTATGAGCTGGATGAGGTATTTTATAATCTCGATGATGTCTTCTTTTGTGAGGACACGCACGTCTGCCGGGGTCTTGAGGCCGAGTTTGCGGTTGATGCGGTAGCGGCCCACGTCGCCCAGGTCGTAGCGTTTGTCGGAGAAGAAGAGCTTCTCAATCACGTCGCGTGCAGTTGCTTCGTCCGGCGGTTCGGAGTTGCGCAGCTGACGGTAGGTGTACATGATGGCCTCCAGTTCAGAGTTGCACTGGTCTTTCTCCAGGGTGTTGTGGATAATGGCGTAGTCGCTCAGGCTCGGATCTTCCTTGTGCAGCAGGATGGTGCTTACACCGGAGTCGAGGATGTCCTGGATGTTGTCTTCGCTGAGCTCTGCGTTGCGCTCTACGATGACCTCGTTACGCTCGATGGATACCACTTCGCCCGTGTCTTCGTCAACGAAGTCCTCTACCCAGGTCTTGAGCACGCGGCTTGCAAGTTTGCTGCCGATATGCTTCTTGAGGGTAGTCTTGTTGACCTTAACCTCGTTTGCAAGGCCAAAGATATCGAGGATATCCTTGTCGGTTTCATAACCGATGGCGCGCAGCAGGGTGGTTACGGGCAATTTCTTCTTACGGTCGATATATGCGTACATCACGTTGTTGATGTCTGTAGCAAATTCGATCCAGCTTCCCTTGAACGGGATGATGCGTGCGGAGTAGAGCTTGGTGTTGTTGGCATGCATGCTCTGTCCGAAGAATACACCCGGAGAGCGGTGTAACTGCGATACCACAATCCTTTCGGAACCGTTGATGATAAACGTACCTCTGGGGGTCATGTAAGGGATGGCGCCCAGGTACACATCCTGGATAGTGGTGTCAAAATCTTCATGTTCAGGGTCGGTGCAGTACAGTTTGAGCTTTGCTTTCAACGGTACGCTGTAGCTGAGACCCCTGTCAAGGCATTCCTCAATCGAATAACGCGGCGGATCGACAAAGTAGTCGATGAACTCCAGCACAAAGTTGTTGCGGGTGTCGGTTATTGGAAATATCTCCTGGAATACTTTGAACAACCCTTCGTTACGACGGTTTTCTGCAGTTGTATCGAGCTGGAAGAAGTCGTGGAACGACTTCAGCTGCACCTCCAGAAAATCGGGGTAGTCCAGATGAACCTTAGAAGTTGCGAATGAAATTCGCGAGCTTTTAACGTTTTGAGACATTTAAAAAAATATTAAAATAATGTAGGATTATTTAGACGGCAAAAAGGTTTAGAGCCTAAAGGGGCTCTAAACCTGAATGTCAATCCCTGTATATGGGTCGAATTATTTGATTTCAACCTCTGCACCTGCAGCTTCCAGGGTCTCTTTGATCTGCTCTGCCTCAGCCTTGGAGACTTTCTCCTTGATAGCCTTGGGAGCACCGTCAACGAGGTCCTTAGCACCCTTGAGGTCAAGACCGGTGATGTTCTTCACTTCCTTGATGACACCAAGCTTAGCCTGGCCAGCAGAAGTGAGGATTACATCGAATTCAGTCTGCTCTGCGGGAGCTGCTTCACCAGCAGCTGCTACGGGGCCGGCTACTGCTACAGCTGCTGCTGCAGGCTCGATGCCGTATTCTTCTTTGAGTACCTGTGCAAGTTCCTGCACTTCCTTAACAGTGAGGTTAACCAACTGTTCTGCAAATTGTTTGATATCTGCCATGATTGTTTATAGTTTTAATTGTTTTGTTTACTTGAATAATTAATTGTTTCTCTCTTCGAGAGTCTTTACAAGACCAGCTATGCAGCCACCTGCATTTGCCTGCAGGCCACTGATAACGTTCTTGACAGGAGACTGGAGTATCGTAATGATCTCGCCGATGAGTTCTTCGCGGGACTTGATGTTGCAGAGGGTCTCCAGGTGCTGTGCACCTACATATGCACATTCCTGTACGTAAGCAGCCTTAAGAACGGGCTTGCCAAATTTCTCTGCCTGCTCCTTGATAAGTTTTGCGGGAGCGTTTGCGGTCTCGGTGAACATCAGGGCGGTGGAACCCTTGAGAGTAGGGCAGAGCGATTTCATCTCGTCGCCACCCTTCTCCAGAACCTTTGCCAGGAGGGTATTCTTAACCACTACAAGCTTGATGTCCTTGCCAAAGCAAGCACGGCGCAGTGCAGAAGTCTGTTCTGCATTCAGGCCCTCTATATCGGTGATGTAGAAGTTGGGCCTTTGCTCGATAGCCGCCGAAATCTGATCGATTATTTGTGCTTTAAGTTCTTTTCTCATAATCGTGTCTGTTTTATTCGGTTGCGCCTACCGTCTTGGGATCTATATCGATACCGGGGCTCATCGTAGAAGAGAGGGCGATACCTTTGATATAAGTACCCTTGAGTGCCTGGGGCTTGAGTTTTACGATAGTGTTGATAAGTTCAACGGCGTTCTCGTTGAGCTGTTCTGCCGTGAACGATACCTTGCCGATAGAGGAGTGGATGATACCGGTCTTGTCTACGCGGAAGTCGATCTTACCGGCCTTTACCTCCTTGACAGCCTTGCCGATCTCCATTGTAACCGTACCGGTCTTGGGGTTAGGCATGAGGCCGCGGGGACCCAGGATACGGCCGATAGGGCCGACCTTACCCATCACGGAAGGAGTACAGATGATAACGTCTACATCTGTCCAGCCACCTTTGATCTTCTCGATGTAATCATCCAAGCCAACATAGTCCGCGCCGGCCTCTTTAGCTTCGTTCTCCTTGTCGGGAGTACAGAGCACCAGCACGCGGGTCACCTTACCTGTTCCGTTGGGAAGAGTCACAACGCCACGAACCATCTGGTTCGCCTTACGAGGGTCTACACCAAGGCGGACAGCCAGGTCGACCGATGCGTCAAAACCAGCATAGTTAACCTCTTTAACCACGCTGCACGCCTCGACGAGCTTGTAAAGCTTCTTGCTGTCATATTTAGCAAGAGCCTCTTTTTGTTTCTTTGTTAACTTACTCATTGCGTGTGAAAATCTTCTTATTTAACATCAGCAGGAAATTCACCCTCTACATAGATACCCATGCTGCGAGCTGTACCTGCAACCAGCCTCATGGCAGAGGACTCGGTAAAGCAGTTGAGGTCGGGCATTTTGTCGTTCGCGATCTTGCGAACCTGGTCCCATGTGAGTGTAGCGACTTTCTTTCTGTTAGGCTCGTTGCTGCCTTTCTGGACTTTGGCAGCCTCCTTGATCATAATTGCCATAGGGGGCTCCTTGACCTCGAAGGTGAAAGATTTATCACTATAAACAGTGATGACAACGGGCAGTATTTTGCCGCTCTTGTCTTGAGTGCGGGCATTGAACTGCTTGCAGAAATCCATTATGTTGACACCTTTCGAACCGAGTGCCGGTCCTACGGGCGGCGACGGATTGGCCGCACCGGCCTTAATCTGCAGTTTGATAAACCCTGCAATTTCTTTAGCCATAATTGTTAAACTTTTGTTACTTGGGCAAAATTGAGTTCAACCAGAGTCTTGCGCCCAAAGATCTTGACAGTGACGGAGAGCTTGCGCTTGTCGTCCATAATCTTTTCTACCGTGCCTTCAAACCCGTTGAACGGGCCGTCGGTAATCTTGATGGGTTCGCCAACGGTAAACGGAGTGATAGTCTCCTCGTCCTGATCTGCCATGGTGTCGATAGCGCCCAGGATACGGGCGATCTCAGACTGACGTAGGGGGACGGGAACACGCTTGACGACCTTCACCACCTTGGTCTTACCATTCTCTACGCGACGCTCCTCCCTGGTCTCTGTGTTTTCAGAGAGGAACCCCGCCACGAAGGTGAGATTTTTGATGATGTGCTCGAGTTCGCCGGTAAGAGCAGCCTCGATATAAATATATCCCGGGAAAAGCACACGCTCCGCACTGACCCTCTTACCGTTCTTGATCTGGTAATACTTTTCAGTGGGGATGAGGACTTGAGAGACGAGGTCCTGAAGACCGTTGTTCTCTATTTCCTTTTCGATATATTCCTTGGCTTTTTTCTCTTTACCGCCGGCGGTACGGACTACATACCATTTCTTGGCAACTTCGCTCATAATTACAATTGGTAGATTCCAGTCATAATAGTCCTGAACACGAAGTCCATAAGCCACACGACAACGGCACAAAGCAGAGAAGCCACCATAACCAGGATGGCAGAGCTTTGCAGCTTGCTCCAGGTAGGCCAAGTGACCTTGCTGGTGAGTTCTTTGTAAGACTCCTTAATGTAAGTACCTATTTTGCTCATTGTTATTTTATTGCCGGCCTTGGAGATTGGAAGCGGGCCTCCGGGGCCATTTTAATAACACATTGGATTCGTAACCATCCAATATTTGCAGGGGAAGCAGGATTCGAACCCACATCGACGGTTTTGGAGACCGCTGAACTACCCTTGTTCTATTCCCCTATACCACCACAAAGCCGGCCGCCAGATTTTGCGACCGGACTTTGTGTACGGTATTAATTAGTCTTCAACTGCAATTACCTGACCTGCGCCAACGGTACGGCCACCTTCGCGGATAGCGAAACGCAGACCTACGTTCAGTGCAACGGGGTAAATGAGCTCGACCTTGATTTCTACGTTATCACCAGGCATAACCATCTCGGTTCCCTCGGGAAGGGTGATCTCACCGGTGATGTCGAGAGTACGGATAAAGAACTGAGGACGATACTTGTTGTGGAACGGAGTGTGACGGCCACCTTCGTCTTTCTTCAGTACGTAAATCTGACCCTTGAACTCTTTGTGAGGAGTGATGGTGTTGGGGTGAGCGATAACCTGACCGCGCTTAACCTCTTTCTTGTCGATACCGCGGAGCAGCAGACCAACGTTGTCACCTGCCTGGCCCTCGGGGAGGAGCTTGCGGAACATCTCGACACCGGTAACCACAGACTTCTTGGGCTCGTCGCCGAGACCGATGATCTGGATTTCGTCACCTACGTGTACAACACCCTGCTCGATACGACCGGTAGCAACAGTACCACGACCGGTGATGGAGAAGATATCCTCGATAGGCATCAGGAACGGCTTGTCGGTAAGACGCGGAGGAAGCTCGATGTAGTTGTCAACTGCGTCCATGAGCTCGAGAACCTGCTTCTCGCACTCGGGGTCACCGTTGAGTGCACCCAGTGCGGAACCGCGGATAACGGGAGCGTTGTCGCCGTCGAAGTTGTAGAAGGAAAGAAGTTCGCGAACCTCCATCTCTACGAGCTCAACCATCTCGGGATCGTCAACGATATCGACCTTGTTCAGGAAGACAACGATGCGGGGAACGTTCACCTGACGGGCCAGAAGCACGTGCTCACGAGTCTGGGGCATAGGACCGTCGGTAGCTGCAACAACCAGGATTGCACCATCCATCTGAGCTGCACCAGTTACCATGTTCTTCACATAGTCGGCGTGGCCAGGGCAGTCAACGTGTGCGTAGTGACGGGTAGCGGTTTCGTACTCGATGTGAGCGGTGTTGATGGTGATACCACGCTCTTTCTCTTCAGGAGCGTTGTCGATAGAGTCGAAAGAACGGATTTCAGACAGACCCTGCTTTGCCAGTACCTGGGTGATAGCAGCGGTCAGAGTGGTCTTACCATGGTCAACGTGGCCGATGGTACCAATGTTAACGTGAGGTTTCGTCCTCTGGAATGTTTCTTTTGCCATAATTGATATTTTACGTGTTTAATTATTTCGTCTTTGAGCTGGCGGTGAGAATTGAACTCACGACCTCATCCTTACCAAGGATGCGCTCTACCCCTGAGCTACGCCAGCAATTTAAAAAACTTGAGCGGAAGACGAGGTTCGAACCCGCGACCCTCAGCTTGGAAGGCTGATGCTCTA
>CAMZEC010000072.1 GCA_947305645.1 uncultured Bacteroidales bacterium
CCCGACTCTACGACAACAACGGTTTGTTCGACAGCCAGGTGAACCCCGACTCCTATAAGCTCTACAACGGCCGTGTGAAGGTGGGCTATCAGGTTACTCCCTGGCTCAAGATCACATCCAACACCGACATTGCCTACAGCAAGTACGTGATGCCTGAGACCCAGAGCGAGGCCGGCGGCAACATCTGGCGTAACATCGCCGACGAAGGGCACCCCTGCTCGCCCATCATCAACCCCGACGGCACCCTGTCCTACAGCGGCGTGTATTCGGTAGGTGATATCCTCTACGGCGGCAGCAACCGTACTTACACCAACCGCCAGGCGCAGAACACCGTGGCCGCAAAGGCCACATTCTTCGACAAGCGCCTGCGCCTGAACGCCGACTTTACCTACAGGGCCCGTTCGTACGATACCCACGTTCACCGTCTTCCTTCACCCTTCTCAAGGTATGAAGGCATTATAGAGTCGCTCGCGGAAATCAAGGGCCTTGCCGACTACATCAGCGAAACCCTCCGCACTTACGATTACCTTGCCACCAACGAATGGATCGAGTGGGAGGATACGGTGGGCAAGCACAACTTCAAGGCCCTGCTCGGTTACAACTACGAGCAGCAGACCTACCGCAATGTCTATGCGTACAACGACGGCTTGCTCGCACCTAATGTGGATCAGCTCAACCTGGCACTCGGCCTTGACAACAAGAGTATTACCAGCGACTACAGCAAATGGCGCACGGCCGGTGCTTTCTTCCGTTTCAATTACAACTTCGCGGAGCGCTACCTGCTCGAGATCAACGGCCGCTACGATGGCTCGTCCAAGTTCCCCGCCCGTCAGCGCTGGGCATTCTTCCCCTCGGTGAGCGCCGGTTGGAGGGTGAGTCAGGAGCCTTGGTTCAATATCGACCAGAGCATCATTTCCAACCTCAAGATCCGCGCATCCTACGGTTCGCTCGGCAACAGTAACGTCAGCGTTTATGCTTACGATGAGACCTTCGATTTCGATAACGGCCGCATTATCAACGGCCAGAAGGTACGCTACACCAGCGCTCCCGCCCCTATCCCCGAGTCTCTGACCTGGGAAACGGCCCAGACCATTGACGGAGGAATTGACCTGAGTATGTTCTCCGGCAGGCTGAATTTCACCGGCGACGTGTATGTACGTAAGACCCTGAATATGTACACCGTAGGACCTACCCTCCCCGATGTATACGGCGCCAGCTCGCCTAAGGGCAACTTTGCCGAAATGACCACCCGCGGCTTTGAAATCACTCTCGGCTGGGACGATGCCATCAAACTTGGAGGACATCCTTTCAAGTACGGCGTCCACGCCACCTTGGCCGACTATTATTCTGTCATCGACAAATACAACAACGCCCTCAAGTCGCTGAGCAACAATGCCTACAATAATTCATACTACGAGGGTATGGTGCTCGGAGAGCTTTGGGGCTTCGAGTGCGACGGCTTGTATCAGAACCAGGCCCAGATCGATGCCGACGAAGCTATGGCGGCAGCAGCCGGACAGGCTCACTACAACCCCTTGATGCAGCAGACCGAAAGCTATAACATACTTCCCGGCCAGATGCACTTCGTGGATCTTAACAAGAACGGATATATCGACCGCGGCAAGAACACCGCCGACGATCCGGGCGACCGCAAAATCATCGGTAACAGCGAGCCCCGCTACATCTATTCTTTCGGTTTCGACGTGGAGTGGGCCGGTATATACGCCAACGCATTCTTCCAGGGCGTGGGCAAACAGGACTGGTATCCCGACAACGAGTCTTCCGCTTTCTGGGGCATGTACAACAGGCCTTACAACCAGATGCCTTCCTGGCACCTGGGCAATTACTGGACTCCCGAGAATCCCAACGCGTACCTGCCTCTTTACACCGGTTACTTCGCTCCTTTCTACAAAGGCCGCGTGAATGCCAATACAAGGTACCTGCAGGATGCTTCTTACATACGCCTCAAGAGCGTCCAGATAGGTTACAACATCCCCGAGAAGATTACCCGCAAGGCCGGCCTTCAGAAGGTCTCCGTGTTTGTGGCGGGCGAGAACCTCTGGACCTGGTCGCCGGTTTACAAGTGGACCCGCGATGTTGACGTGACAGCTAATATCTACGGCGCCGACGGCGTGCTTGAAACCACCGGTGACGGATACAACTTCCCGACGATGAAGAGTATCAGTGTCGGTGTGAAGGTTACCTTCGGACATATAGACAAATAATAAGGAGGAACAGCAATGAAAAACATATTCTACATTCTTACAGCATTCGTTGCACTGGGCCTCACAGCAGTCGGCTGCGACCTTACCGAGGCGCCCCAGGCCGAGGCCGGAAGGGCTATAGTCTTCGGCGACGAGTCAGGTCTGCGCAACTATGTCTACGGCTTCTACAACTATCTGCCCGACTATAGCAATGCTCACAGAATCAATGTGATGCATGACCACTCGGCAAAGATGAACATCGGTACCTACGAGCAGGGTGCATATACCGTCAGCACTTCCACGTCCTGGAGCTGGGGCAGCATCCGTAACGTAAACTACTTCATACAGTACAATACCGATCCTACAGTGCCTGAAGAGGTGCGTAACAACTATACCGGCATTGCCCGTCTGTTCCGCGCCCTGCTCTACTACGACAAGCTCGTTACCTATGGTAAAGTGCCTTGGATCAGTAAACCTCTCGACCCCGTCGATGAAGATCTGTACAAGACTCAGGACAGCCGTGATGTTATCATTACCAACATCATCGAAGACCTGGATTTTGCTGCGGATAACATTACGGTAACCGGCATCACTCCTTACTCCAATACCGTAAACAAGTGGACCGCCCTTGCTATCAAGAGCCGTATCTGCCTGTTTGAAGGAACCTTCCGCAAATATCACGCAAACGGAAGCAAGTATGGAGCACAGTATCTTGAGGGATGCACCATCACCGCCGATGAACTGCTGAAGGCCGCTGCAGAGGCTGCCAAGAAGGTTATGGACGAAGGCCCTTACAAGCTCCACACCGGTACTGTTTATGAGTCGGGTGGCCGCGGGGCCTACCGCGACCTGTTCATCAGCGACAACCCTGTGACCGAAGAAGTGATGCTTGCCTACACCCAGAGCAAAGACCTTTCGGTGCTCGGCGAGGCCAACTGGTATTACAATTCCACCTCTTACGGTCCTCACCTCTCCATGACCCGGGCTTTCGCCAAGACTTACCTGAACGAAGACGGCTCCATCTACAACGAGAAGAAAGCCAACGGCGCGTACAAGACCTTCGTCGAAGAGACCACCGGCCGTGACGCCCGCCTTTGCCAGACCATACGCGGAGCCGATTACACCCGCAAGGACAAGAGCGGCAAGTATGTCCGTACCAGCCCCGACATGAGCCTTTCGCTCACCGGCTACCAGTACACCAAGTATGTCATGGACGATGTGAACTACGACAACGCCCGTTCCAACGACAACGACGTGCCGCTGCTGCGCTATGCCGAGGTGCTGCTCAACTACGCCGAGGCCAAGGCCGAGCTGGGTTCCATCACCGCGGATGACTGGAGCAAGACTATCGGCGCCCTGCGCCGCCGGGCAGGTATCTCCGGAGGAGACCTTGACAAGCTCCCCACAGTGGTGGATACCTATCTGCAGCAGACTTTCTACCCCAACGTGACCAATCCCGTCATTCTTGAGGTGCGCCGCGACAGGGCCATCGAACTTATACTCGAGGGCTTCCGTATGGACGACCTTAAGCGCTGGGCTTGCGGTGCCGACTGGCAGAACGCTCCCTGGGACGGCGTTTACATTCCGGGGCTCGACACTCCTGTCGACCTGAACGGTGACGGCGAGAACGACGTGTATGTGACCGCTGATGCCAATTATCAGAAGAATGGCACATATAAGGCCATCGCCATGACACTTAACGATCATCAGAAGGCTGTCAAGATTGCCGACGATCCTTCAGGCGGCTACCTGCTGGGTTATGAAATGCCCCGCAAGTGGAACGACAATATGTACATTTACCCGGTTCCCGAGAACGTCATCCAGAAGAATGAAGCTCTCAAGCAGAACCCCGGCTGGTAACCCTTAAAGCAAAAGATTATGAAAAGAGTTAACAGATTACTCCTCATTTCTCTCGCCTTGCTCGCTGCGGCCTCGTGCCTGAACAAGCCCAAGGTGTCGGTCAACGCCGACTTTACCACCGACAAGGATGTGTACGAGATCTACGAGGATATCAAGATAACCAACGTTTCCACCGCCACCAACGACATTATCGTTGCGTGCAAATGGGAATGGGGCTCCGAGTATGTGTGGGGCAAGCAGCTGGAAACTCCTTTGTCGTTCGATACTCCGGGCGAGAAGGAAATCAAGCTCACCGCCGTCACCAACAGCGGCGTCAGCGGCACCTGCACCAAGACCATCACAGTACAGGATACCAACAAACGTCCAATAGCTGACTTCGACTACAGCCCGTCCAGCGGCATCACCGCAGGCGACGAGGTGCAGTTCACCGACAAGTCCACCGACCCTGACGGTAAGATTATCGGCTGGGAGTGGAGGATCGGTGCCAACACGGTTATGGAGCAGAATCCTAAGTTCACGTTCAACGAGTACGGCGACATCGAAGTTACTCTCACCGTAACCGACAACCAGAGGGGCAAGGGCTCCGTCACAAAGACCGTCCACGTAGAAAAGAGCGAGGCCTCTATCGAACTCCTGTGGTCCAATTCGTACGACGGCGACGGCGACGTGATATTCTCTTCACCTGCCGTAAGCCCCGACGGAAATACCATTTACGCCTTCTCCAGCGGCCTGCATCTGGTTGCAATCGGCAAGGACGGAGAGAAGAAATGGAGTTTCGATGCCGGCAGCCACAACCCCGGCACCACCAAGAACTTCTCTTCCTGCACTCCTTCGGTAGATGCAGACGGTACCGTGTTCGTGATCGTGGGTAACAAGGATACCCAGGACAAGACCAGGACCTATGAGTCCGGTATCTATGCAGTCAATCCGGACGGCACGCAGAAATGGTACTATGCTTATGGCTATGGCTGGTTCTGCAATGTCATACCTCTGGTTCTCAACGACAAGATATTCACAGCGACCAAGCGTAATCCTGCACCTGCCGACTTCCCTGAACTGTGGCCTTCGGGCTCCGGCGACAACGGACTCCTGCTCAACAAGGGTGACGGCTCGTACGCCGGATATCTCCAGGTCAAGCGTGGTTCGCACGGCGGACTTGCCGCAACCAAGGAAGAGACCTTCATGGTGCATACCGACAGCAAGTACGGTACCCGTGTGTACTGGAAAGAGGGTGACGGCTGGAAGTACTACGGCGCAGCCGCAGGACAGAACGCCTTCATGCTCGGCTACATCGGCCAGACCAATACCGAGATAGGTTTCACCAGCTACATGGCCATCGACGGCAGCAATAAGGTGTACATCCTCTTCGGCAAGGCCGAGGGCGCCGGCGGTTCGGAGGCAGACGCCGTTCTTATGTGCTACGACCTTGGCAAGTATGACAAGGAAGCCGGAGCGACTCACGAGTGGCGTCTTGACCTCGACGGTAAGAACAAGCAGTACTACAGCCTCGGTACCGTTATCGGTGAAGACGGAACCATCTACGTGAGCACCACGACCGGTATCACCGCCGTCAATCCCGACGGAACCAAGAAGTGGTACACTCCCGCCGGCGGCGAGGTTATGGGCAGCCCTGCCGTTGACAAGAATGGCAATGTCTATTACAACGAGACAGCCACCGACCAAAGCGCCGGCAAACTGGTCAAGCTTGGGCCTGACGGAGTCAAGATTGCGGAAATCACTCTCGGTCAGAGTGTCTGCACTTCGCCTACCATCGCTCCCGACGGCACCATCTACTGCAACGGAGTCAAGGACGGCAAGCCTACGCTCTCGGCAGTGAAGGGTGTGGCCGCTCCCGCGGACGGATGGTCGCAGCTTGGCGGCAATCCCCGCAAGACTTGTAAAATGGAATAAAAATAATGACAAGATCCATTAGATTGTTTTTATCGCTCATCCTGGTGCACGCAGCCATTATTGCCTGCGTGCCCAAGGATGTAGTGAATCCGGTTACCCCGCCTCCCGCTCCTGTGACCCCGGAACCGGAAGAACCCGACACTCCGGGCGGTACGGCAAGCATGACGATATGTACTTTCAATATCCGTTATGCCAATACCGCCGACACTTATCCAAATGGCAGCAGCGCGGCCTGGTCGGTTCGCGCTCCGGCGGTGAAGCAGTTCATCGATACCGCCAAGCCCGACCTGATAGGCTTGCAGGAAGTGCGCAAGGAGCAGTCCAACTTCTTCTCGTCGTCGTATTTCAATTCGGAATACGGTTATTACGATGTGTGCCGTGACAGCTCTTCCGGCTCGTCGGTGGCAAATGCCGGCGGAGAAGGCGTGGGAGTAATGTACCTGAAGAGCCGTTTCGAACTGGTGCAGAAAGACTTCTTCTGGCTCGACAATTCTACGCGCCAGATACCCGCCAAGAATGCCGACGGCACATACGGCGCCTGGAATTCAGCCTGCCGGAGGGTCACCGTTTATGTGGTCCTTAAAGACAAGAAGAACAACGATGCACTTGTCTATTTCTTCCCGACCCACTACGATCACAAGAGTGCCGATGCCCGCAAGAATTCGGCTGAGCTTATGGTCTCGCAGATGAAAGCCCTCACCAAGGAGACCGACCTGAAGAACTCTTCAAAGTTGATAATCCATGTGGGCGACCTCAACACTACCTCCGATTCCAGTGAGCTCAAGCCGTTGAACGACAGTATGGAGTATGCCCGCCTGACGGGCTCCGGCACCGATCGGAACAGCGCCACTTTCAACGGTTTCGGCAAGAGCAGCAGCATAATAGACCATATCTATTACGGCTGTAAGTCCCTCAAGCCGGGGAAGTATTGGGTAGAAGGGTCCAATTATGGCCTTCCGTATCTTTCGGACCACAATCCTGTGCTCTTCCAGTTTGAATATTGAAAGAAATGAAAGCTAAACGACTCTTTTTGTTTGCTTCGGCTCTTCTCGTATCCTTTGCCTGCCAGAAGATTGCACCGGAAAAAACGGTACAGGTGGAGCTGTCCCTTGACAATACCTCCATCCAGCCCTGCCTGGTGTCTTATATAACCGATGGCGGCGACTCGGGCACCGGGGCGTTAACTGCTCTGGGTTCGGACAAACTGTCCGGTACCTTTAAGGTGAGCGGCTCCGCTACCAGCCTCTGGTGCTTTACGGGCGAACTGGGCAATATATTCTCCCTTCCTTCCTCCCTGGTCAAGGACAATCCGTCAACATCCGCACAGACGGGCGACATGGTGTTCTGTACCACCACTATCCTGCTTGGCAGGGAGCCTGTTACCGGCACCATAAGGCCACTTACCGCAGGTGTAGTTCTGGATATCTTCGATACCGGAGGGAAGCTTGCCGGAAGGCCTTTCAGTGCGGTTAAACTGACTTCTTCGGGAACGGCTGCGCTTACTGCCGATATTAAGATCTATCCTGAGG
>CAMZEC010000073.1 GCA_947305645.1 uncultured Bacteroidales bacterium
GTCACCGCCCCAGACGAAGTTGTCGAAGCCTTCGTAGAAAAGAAGAGTGCTGTCGGGAGTGTAATTCACGCTCGTCTCGTAGGTCTGCCCGGCCTCGATTACGCCGGGATAGACGGTCGTGCGGACCATCTTGTGCTTTGAATCGCAAACGGTAATCTCCAGGCCGCCGGTATAATCGCCGGGAGCTATGAGGACGGGAACCGTTGCAGGCATAGATACGAAAGAACCCTGGTTGGTGCAGTTGACGACCGCCCAGTCGAGGCTTTCCGTGAGGGTGAAGGCACTGCCTTCGACGGACGCTTTGCCGCTCAGGGGCTTGCCGTCGAGCGAACGCACCTTTACGGATGTGGCTGACGCGCTGCCGCTGAGTTTGACGTTAAGCAGAGCCACTGCATCGGAGAAAACAAGGATATTTCCCGTCTCGGGGCTGTAGGATGCATAACGGGGGTAGTCTGCGAAATCCTGGACCGTATTGTTCCAGAACTGTGAGTAGGGGACCACAACGTCTGTGAGTGCGCTGGTGCCGTACCACATGGGAGAATTGGCATTGTAAATCACTGCATCGTACTTCTTCTCGGCATTCTCTGCGACCTCTATGTAATAGCGTCCTGCTGCATCGGTCTTGATTATGCAGATGCGGTCGTTCATCTTCATGGACCAGTCTTTGACGGTGCCGTCCTGCAGCCCGAGTTTGCTGCGCAGATTACCGTCGAGCTGAAGGTAGAAGCGCACCTTGCCGTTCGAAGCTATGATGGAGTTCAGTCCTTCCAGCACGCCGAAGGTGCCCCTCTTTATGGTCCTCGCCTTGGACGACACGAGTTCGGAATCGGGAACGCCGCCCGTGTGCTTGAGGGTAACGTCGATGCCTTTACTCAGCGACCCGGGAAGCAGTACCGCATAGTAGAAGGTACCGGGTACGAATCCTCCCTGGGGTGCGGTGAGCACGACTTCCTTCTGCCCTTCGGAAACTCCCTTGAGTACGGGGACTCCGCCCTCGAAGGCGAAGCTTGCCCTTCCTGCCAGGTTCTCGCCGTTGCAGCCCTTTATGACGATCTCGCTGATGCCTTCTTCGGAGACGGCGAACTTGATACCGCCGGCGGTGTTGAAGAACTTCATGCTGAGGCTTGTTGACTGTGCCAGGGTGGGGAAGGCCTTGGCGTCGAAGGAACCGGCTACTGCCTGCTGGGCTGCAGGGAGCGTGAGCGTGAACACACCGCTCTCATCTACGGAAGGATTGCAGTCGGCGGGATATACGGCATAATATGTGGAAGCGCTGCCGATTTCGCCGGCAAAGCTGGCGGTGCTTCCGTCCTGCGTTTCGGTGGATGTGAATACTGAGCCGGCAGAGCCGCCGCCGGCGAATACGGAAATGCAGTCGCCTACGTTCCACCAGACGCTCTTGCCGTCGGGCTGTACCGAGGCACGGGTGGCGGGATCGAGGCCTTCACGCTCCGCTACGATGGTTTTGCTGCCACGGGGGAGGACGGTGGGTTCGGCCTCCTTTTCGGGCGTGCAGGAGAATGCAATCAGGGATGCGATTGCCATCAGATATGCGTTGTGAATCTTTGTCATGGCCGAAAGTTTAAAAATCCCAGTTCTCATCCACAATGTCTTCGGAGCCTCCTTCAATGAGGCTGTCGCAAAGCAGGGCGGGGATGTATGCGCTCGCTTCGGTTTTAGGACTGTTGTAGTCCTTTCTGTGATTGTTGGTCATAATTCGTTTAATGCTTGTTTGGGAGCAGGCCCCGCGTTCGGGCGGAACCTGCCAATAATGCTTACATCTTCAGGCGTACGAGAACAGGATAATGGTCTGACGGGTGACAGAACTTTCGCATCGAAGAGTCCCTTTCTGCGGCGGGGAAACCCTCGTGGAGGTATTCTGCGCTCCGGACCCGCTTCAACAGGGCCGGAGTCGCATAAACCATGTCTATGCGGCGTCCGCTCTGTGTGCTCTTGCAAAATTCACCTTTGTGGAAATGCTCTACCAGATCTACGTACGGAGTGTTCTGCTTGATATAATCGTGAACGAGGAAAGCCGGATCGGACTCGTCGAGGCCGTAATGGAAATTGTCAACCCTGGATATGGCGTTGAAGTCGCCGGCCATGAGCCACAGCTGTGCCGCGGCCCCTGGTACGCTGCCTATGGTCTGGCTGCAGATGTACTGCATTTCTGCGGCCCGGAAATAGTCTCCACCGTGTGCTGCCTCGCTTTCCTTCTTGTCTTTGGCGCCATAGGCGTACTTGAAGGGATACGTGTGCAGGGTAACTATGTTGAGTTCTTTCCCTTTGCCCAGGTCCACCTTTGCCCAGCCGGAACCGTGTACGACTATGATGTCGTCTCCGTTTCCGGTGATGCGTTTCACTATCTTGATTGGGTACTTGGAAGTAATGACCTGAGGGAATCCGTCGCGTTTGCCGCAAATCAGGGTGTAGTCATGTCCGTAGCGGGCGGCGAGCAGATCCCAGTTCCAGGGGAGGTACTGGCCTTCGGAGACCTTGAGCTTCTTGTCGGACCCCGTTATGTAACGGGATTCGGCCTCGCACCAGATGCAGATGTCGGGATCGACTTCGCTCACGAAAGCGACGAAGTTGTCATAACCGTTTCCCTGGTCGGACCACATTCCGTTCTGGATGTTCCAGTACAGAATCTTAAGCTCCTTCCCTCCGGCCCACGGGCAGGAGAGAAGAAGCGAAAGAAGCAGTGGAATTATGCGTGTAGCCAGTCGGATCATTACGGTGCAACGTATGTGAGACCTGTGATCTTGTCTGCAAATCCTTCACCCACAGGACCGATGTAATCCATGAAGTTGGAAGCATCGACCGCGAAGAAATCGCCACCGTAAACTGCGAGTTTGCCGCTCACGGTAACGCCGCTGATGTGGTCGAAACGGACGAGGTTGCCGCCGATGAGACCGGAGTGACGGGGGGAGTCGGCGTTGGCGCTGTAGATGTTGCCGTAATTGGCTCCGCCTTCAACGATGTTGCTGGTCTTGTCCAGAAGGCCGACTATACCGCCGACGTGGGTCTTCTCGTTGGATATGAAAAGGTTTCCGTAGTTGACGCAGTCATAAAGAGCAGCATTATCCCCGGCGTAACTGAGCACATTGCCGATTCGTGCGTTTACGAAGGCGTTGGTCTGGTCGGCGTAGGTGGTGCAGCGCGTCAGGGCGGTGTTGCAATAGGCGGTTGCAAGTATGCCGCTCACGCGGCCGGCATCCAGCTTTATCTCTCCGCGGAAGGTGCAGTCTGTGATGGCGTTGGTGACACTCCCGCCGGAATCTGTAGTGGAATATCCGGCCATGCCGCCGAACATTACGCCGGTCGCGCCGCTTTTGGTATTCGCGCCGCTATTGCCGGCAACAGAGAGGGTGACCTCGCAATTCTCGATGGTCGAAGGTCCGTTTTCGGAATGGCCGCAGATATATCCGGCGATACCTCCCAGAGCGAAGCGGTTGTTGTCTTTTTTGTTCCCTGCCGTAGTGAGCTTGCCGTTCACTGTGACGTTGCTCACGGTGGAGCAGATCATCGTGCCGGCAACTACGCCTGCGTCACCTTTGGCTTCAGCGCTTATCGTTATGTCGCAGTTGATGACAAGATCCTTTACGGTAGCCGCCTTGAGCACTCCGAACAGGCCCCAGGTATTATTGTTCTTTACGGAAACGGTGGGCTTGAAGTTCTTTATGGTATGGCCGCCGCCGTTGAAAATGCCGGTGAAGACAGCACCTTCGGGGCCGCTGCTGTTGGCTCCGTTGGCTACCTTTACCTCGGGATAACCGATAGGGGTCCACTCAGAGTATGACGAGAGGTCGATGTCGGCCATGAGGGCGATTTCTCCGGCCTCGTTCTGCCACTTAGAGAGGTCTACGGCGCCGCTGTTCACGGCTTCGGCGAAAGCTATCAGGTCTTCTGCATTATAGATTCCGGTGGGAGCGGCAGCTGCGATGTGTACCTCAGGCATGCTTCTGAGCTCTCCGACGGCAAGCGTACGGGCGTTTGTACCCTTTGTGATGGTGATGTCGCTCGCAGTCTTGAACTCTATCTCCAGACCGCTGGCGTATGTACCTGCGGGAACGGGGATGTAGATGTACGTGGGGGTACTGCTAAGGGGGGCATTCTCACAATTGACGGTAATCGTCTTGTAGGTGCCGTCGAGTCCGCCTATAAGCTCCGGTACGGTGTAATCTATACCAAAGGGACCGCTTATCTGTTCATCGCCGTTGCCTTTGAGGGTGACGGTGGCGAGGGAAACTCCTTCCTCTCCGGTGACAGGAATCTTGATGATTGCGGTGAGGGGCTTGAAACTGAGCGAAGTCTTCGAATCGGAATAAGCGGCCATAGGAATGGACGTACACTGATCCAGGAACATCACATCGCTGAGCTCTACGATTTCGTCTCCGTAGTAAATATATGGAGGATATACAGCACAGTAAGGAGCATTCACTTCGCTCGTCAATGTGAAGCTGGCTGTCGCTCCTCCTTGGCTCAAGCTTTCGGAACCGACGCCGTTTACGGATATTGCATCGCCTTTGGCCCAACTGACTTTGACTCCGTCGATAGTCGTTTTGACAAGCGGCGACAGGGAAGCCTCAAGAGTGGTTGCTCCCACCTTGGCGGGGACGTTGTTCTCCTTGGTGCAGCTCACCGAGAGCAGGGCAGCACAGGCGGCTGCGAAAAACAAATACTTTTTCATTGCTTTCGGTGATTAATAGTCCCAACTGTCATCCACGTTGGTAAGATCATTAATATCTCCGGATACATCCAGGAGGCTGAGCTCCGGGACAAACTGCCCGGACTCAGCCTGAGGGGTTATATAAGTTCTTTTCATGACTTACTTGGAAACGAACTTAAGGTCGCTGATGTGAGTCTCCATGCCATCTACGACGAATCCGATGAGATCCATGAAGTTGCCCTCGGAAGCGGCAGTGAGGTTGTTGGCATCGTCACCGAGACGTCCGCCGACTCCGACTCCGCTCACGTGGTCGAACTTGCTCCAGTTGGCTCCGACGAGTCCGCGGTACTTTTCGTTGGCGCAGATGATGTCGCCATAGTTGGCACCTCCTTCGACATAGCAAGTAGCATGATTGAGAAGAGCGAAGATGCCGCCAAGTGTGGTACCTGTGTCGATGGTGGTGAGGTTGCCGTTGTTTACGCAGTCAATGATTGCGCACTGCTCTGCGATGACGCAGACGACACCGGCCTCACGACCGTTGGTGAATTCGTTGTGCATGCTGGCGTTGTTGACGCAGTTCTTGTAGATGGTGCCCCAGTTGGCTGCGCCGCCGATACCGGCTGCGCGTCCGGAAGCAACATTCATTGCGCCGCCGAAGGTGCAGTTCTCGATGTGGTTGCGTGCGTCGGTTTTGTCGGAGGTGCTGAAGCCGGCGATTCCGCCGAACTGGACGCCTGTGCCGCCGTTCTTGACGTTGGCACCGCTGTCGCCGGTGACGTTGAGGTTGGCTTCGCAGTTGGTGATGTTGCTCTCGAGAAGGGCTTCATCCACGGTCGCGGAGAATACGAAACCTGCGATTCCGCCGATGGCGAAACGCTTGTCATTTGTCCTGTTGCCCTTGATGTTGAGGCTTCCGCTGACGGAAACGTTCTCGATGGTGGTGCCGTATGCGGTACCGACGAGGATGCCTGCGTCGGCGACGGCTTCACCTTCCACGGTTACGTCTGCAACGATCTTGAGGTCCTTGATGACGGCTCCCTTGGTCGCACCAAAGAGACCCCATGTACCGCCGTCGGGAATGAGGGCGCTGGATTTGAAGGTGATGGTGTGGCCTGCTCCGTTGAACTTGCCCTCGAAGCAAGGTCCTTCGGGGTTGGAGGCGGTGTTGCCGTTGCCGCTCTTGGTGGCGGCGCCGATGGGAGTCCACTCGCTGTAGTCGGAAAGGTCGATGTTTGTCTGGAGCTCAACCTCGCCGTCGCTGTTGAGCCAACGTGTGAGTACGTCACCGTTGTTCACGGCCTTTACGAAGTCTTCGAACTCAGCCATGTCGGGAATGCCGCCTATGCTGGCGTTGGGGTCAACTACAGCGGTGTGGCCGTTCTGGGAGATGGGAATCTCGAGTGTCTGGCCGGAGCCGCTGAACTTGAGGACGCCGCTGCGGGGAGCGGTGTCGGTGCTCTCATTCTTGTAGTTGGATGCAATCTTGAGGGTGATGACGGTACCGTTCTCGTTGCCTTCGCCGGAGTTGGGAGTCGCACTCACCCAGTCGGGAGTGAGGACAAGCCAGGTAGCGGCGTTGGTCTTGAGCACCAGGGTCTCGTCGCTGGGATTGTTTGCTGCGACATCGCTGATGGCGGTCTTGTCGGCAGTCATGTAGTAGGTGACTTCCTCCTTCTCTTTACAGGAGGCCAGCAGTGCTGCTCCTGCGAGGAGCATGCATGCGGTACGGAAAATTGTTCTCATAATATACTAAATTGTTAATCAGTGTTTTTGTCTGAGTATCATGTATGTAAGGCAGCTGCGCTCGCCCTTCGGGTCGCAGGGGCTGTTCACCAGCCCGCTCCAGCCTGTGGAGGGGTTGCGGACCCACATAGCCGACGAGCCGCCTCCGTCCATTCGGGATACGCTCCAGCCGCCGAGTTTCTTGGCGATGCGGTAAACTTCGTATGCCTTGACTCCCATGGAGTACCAATCCTGGCGGCCGTCTATTTCGACAAGCCACACCTTACGGCCGTCCTCGCTTACGACGGGGAAGGTCATGGGGTCGTAGGTTGTGATGTTTGAGTGCGACGAAGGAATCGAGGAAGTGTTGTCTGAGCCTTTGTCCATTATCTGGAACATGGTGGATTCCAGGGAGAAAATGGGCGTGGTGGCATGGCCTTCCACGGTAATCTCGCATTTGAATTCTATTGTATCTCCAACTTTGACGTCGGCCAGGGCGCTTGCATAGCTGCCGCTGAGCGCTATGCCCACTCTCTTGCTGGAGCTTATGTATGGAAGCTCGGATATGGCACCCATACGTCCGTCGAGTACCTGCACAACCTTTGCCGATGCGAATCCTGTGTTGACTTTCATGGGCTCTGAGCTGTATTCGCAGATTATATACAGCACGTTCCGTGCCAGATCGTTCACCAGTTTGGGATACTCCGGATGAGGCGTACGCACATAACTGGACGTGAACAGGTTGACGGGGGAAATGGTGGAAGCGTGACGCAGCGTGGTGTCGTTGACGGTGTAGAAGGGATACTCGGAGCCACCGGTGCGCAGGGT
>CAMZEC010000074.1 GCA_947305645.1 uncultured Bacteroidales bacterium
TTACCAACGCCACGTTGGTTGGTTACTACGTATATACGGGGAAACTTGGATGCGGCGTCGCGCAGGGCATCTTTCACTCCCTTCCGCCATTCGAACTCCCCTATGCTTTTCACATAGTCGCCGGGCCTTAGCTCGTTAATCACGCCGTCCCGGTCGAGCAGCAGCGTATCGTAGCCACTGCCCAGCAGGAATGGCCAGTCGGACGCACGGGAGTAATCTGCCGGTATGCCGATGTCGATGAAGAATCCATCCTGCACAAGACCGCAGAGCCGCCCGCGGGCGCACTCCGGCTCCAGTACCGCCGTCTCGAACGAAAACTTCTGCGGCAAGCCGTCGAAGATGCCGGAGGAGCGGTCGATGGCATACACGCCGCCGTTGATGAGGCCTGCGGGACAATGCTGCTTCTCCCGGAACGCCTTGATAACGCCGTCGGCCCCCAGCTCCACCGTTCCGTAACGGTCGAAGTCGCGCATGGGCTTGAGAGCCAGCGCCACCGGCATTCCGCTTTCGCGCCTTGCCTTCAGCAGCGCCCCCAGGTCGGCATCGAAGTAAGTATCGCCGTTCAGCACCACCACCTCAGGGCATTCAGCCATAGACGCCGCCAGCCTTATGCCGCCGCCGGTGCCGAGCGGCTCCGTCTCCACTGCAAACCGGAACTCGAAGGGGTACTCCCCTGCATGCTCAGCCACCCAGCTCTCCACCACCTCTCGCAAATAGCCCACGCTGAGGATCACACGCTCGACCTGATAGGCCCTCAGTTGCTCGAGCAGATACCACAGGAAGGGCTTTCCGGCCACTGGAGCCATACACTTGGGCACCTCGCTCACGACGCTTCGCAAACGGGTTCCAAGACCTCCGGCAAGGATGATTACTTCCATACTGATAGATTCTTCGCTACGCTCAGAATGACATTCGGAGCTAAGCGAAAAAGTGTTTTTCGACCATCAGGCAGAGTGCATGATAGACCGGCAGGTGCAACTCCTGAATCTTGTAGGTCTCCGTTTCAGGCACACGGATGCACACGTCCGCGTACTTCTCCAGCCTGTTCTCCCGGGCTCCGGTAAGGCCTATCACCTTCATTCCGCGAGCTTTCGCCGCTACGGCCGCATAGAGTATGTTGCGGCTGTTGCCGGAGGTCGAGATGCCCCAGAAGACATCGCCTTCGCGGCCGTAGCCGTTGACCTGCTGGGCAAAGCACAGAAGCGGCTCGCAATCGTTCAGGTAGGCTGTGCTGAGAGCAATATGTCCGTCCAGGGCTATAGCTGGCAGGGCCCCCTGCAGGTGCGTACGGAGCACATTCCCCAACTCGGGGTCGCAGGCGATAAGGGATTCGGCGTATCCCTCCCGCAAGGTCTTCTGAATCTTGAAGGTCTTCATCATTTCGCCCACGATATGCTCGGAATCAGCAGCGCTGCCGCCGTTACCTGCTACCAACAGCTTGCCGTCGGCAGCAAAGGAGTTCACAAGTATCCCGGCAGCCTTCATAATAGCGTCGCTGCAGACGGAGAGAGCCGGGTAACGCTCGATCAGTTCTTCCAGAATAGCTTTCATTTGTTTATGGTATCGGTATCGTAAATCTTCCATCCATGTACGCCGCCATCCGTAAACAGGAACGGCAGCACGAAGCCGTCAAGCTGCTTCAGCGCATCTTCTACGGCCTTTTTCTTCTCCGGGCGCACGAAGAACATAATAAATCCGCCTCCGCCAGCGCCGCTTACTTTGCCGGCTACTGCACCAGCGGCGGTGGCCACGTCGAAGGCGTGCTGTATGTTCTCGTTGGTAATCCCGGCCGCCATCTTCTTCTTGTTCTCCCAGCTGCGGCCCATGATTTCCGCGAACTCACGCATGTCGCCTTTCAGCAGGGCGGCCTTCATTTCGCGGGCGCTCTGCTTGATGAGATGCATGGCCTCTATAGCCTCCGCATTCCCGGAAGAAGTGTTCTTGCGCTGCTCGTCGATAATGCGGGCACTGCTGCGCGACTTGCCAGTGAAGTACAGCAACAGGCTCGACTCCAGCTCGTCGGTAATCCAGCGCTTCACCTTAAGCGGGTTTACTATTACGCTGTCGTCGGGCAGAAACTCGATAAAATTGAAACCGCCGAATGCTGCGGCGTACTGGTCCTGCTTGCCACCGGACAGTGCCAGGTCCTTGCGCTCGATCTCGTAGGCCAGGCGGGCGATCTCGTAGTCTCCGAGAGGCAGCGAGTACCACTCCACAAAAGCCTTCAGGATGCAGACCACCATGGTGCTGGAGGTGCCAAGGCCGGAGCCCGCAGGTGCGTCGTTCCAGGTTGTGATGCGGAACGCCCTGGGGCTGATTCCGAAGTCCTTTACCACTCTGTTGAATACCCCTTTCACCAGGTCTGCCTTGCCGTCGACAGGCAGCTCCGGCGACAGGGGAAACTGCTGCTTGCAGCCCGCATCGTAAGAGTCAATGCAGATCTTGCTGTCTTCCGTTTCCTCTATGGTGCAATATGCATACAGGTTGATGGTGGCGTTCAGCACCAGTCCACCGTAAATGTCGCTGTAGGGCGAAACATCGCTTCCTCCCCCGGCAAGTCCGAGACGAAGAGGGGCTTTACTTCTGATTATCATTTATGTATATGAATTATGTCGTATTTCAATGAGAGTGTCGCACCGAAGCAGCGAGGCAGGGCGTCACCTGCATCCAGATACACTGCCGGAACAATCTTGAGCGCTCCCTTCAGCAACGGAAATTCCGTCATGAAACCGGAAGAGAACTGCTTCAGGGGCTGCTCGAAACGGCTGCCGCTGTCGTAGGCGAATTTTTCATTAAACCAGCAACCGTAATTCAGGCTATATGTCATCAGGAGCTTCCATGGGAACTTATGAAACAAGCTGCCAGACAAACCCAGGTGATGTGCTGTATATAAGTTGTTCCATGTGCCCATACCGTTGCTGCGGGAGAAAAACAGCGGAGCTCCGATCTGGCGGCCGTAATGGGTCCAACCCGATTTGTACTCGTAATTGTTGCAGTAATTGTCGGCGCCGCCCGCAATCAGATACCAGGGCGAGCTTTCATTGTCCCGGTAGAGATGGGGGTCTCCGGCGGCAACTTCTTCTTCCGTCGCGAGCCTGCGCTCGTAAGGGCCCGACTGGCACATGGTCGTATGGTACTCGTACACCACGTCGCTAAGCCACCTGGTCTTGTCCTCAAATGACAAGTGAAGTGTACGCACGCCGTCCGGGAAATTGTAATACAGCATGCCGGATCGGTCGTCATAGGGCTTGTCGCTCTGATAGGAGATGCTCCACCCGTCGCCTTTCCAGTCGATGCGGTGGAGGAGGCGCCCGCGGTGGTCGCCGAGCGAGTTGATCTGGTCGCCAAGCGGAGAGTCTTCCTTGCCCGAGCGTCCCGTAATGACCCTTAAGTAGTTCCCCATGCTGACCGTTTGCGGGCCGAATTCCGGGCTCGTGCCGCCCCACATGGTATAATGGCCGAGGCCCCAGGTAAAGCTGAAGCGCTTGCCTATATTGGCTCTGATGTATCCTTCCGTGTTATGTACCAGCGCCCCGGAGACATAGCGGGCGTCGGTTGTACGGTAGTCGCCGAAGCGTCCGAATATCTGCACGTGACCGCCGGTAAAAGGGATGTTCCATGGCTCCAGGCGCAAGGAATAGCCTGGCATGCCGCGGGAGTTGCCACTCTGCATTATGTTGCCGCCCGTGACTGACAGAGTACCGAGCTCGCGGCTGGAGGCCATGTAGCCCTGCTCCGGATGCCACAGGCCCACATCGAGCCGGAGCTGCTTCCAGCGCACGCCGGCATAGAGTTCGTCGGGCAGTATCACCCCTCCGCCTGCGTCGGCCATGTAGCCGAGGGATGCCCCCCAGTGCCACTGGAAGCTCCTGCTCTCGTCGAACGGCATGCCCGTCCGCACAAGGGCCAGGCCCCCGTTGGATTCAGGCATGATGCCAAATTGGTTGGACGTTGCCCAGAACGGCATGCTGCCGCCGCCGGAAAGCGCCCCCAGGAGCATCAGAGACACGAAAAAGTCGTTCATCGTCCTTTATACAAGTAACCCAGGCTGCGGCGCCAGAAGTACTGCCATATAATGAACTGCGGCATGAAGAGGACCTCTGAAGGATAATGCAAGAGGTATCGAAGACCCCTGCCGACCTTGCGTTTGCCGTGTGCAACAAGGCCCTCCCCTTTCTTATGGGCGTTCCTCTCATCGAAGCGTCCGAAATTGCCTGCACGCATGATTTCTTTCAGAAGGAAACGGCCCTCGCGCTCGTCGGGAGCGTACAACAGGTCATCGTTGCTGATCAGGAACACTTTCTTCAGGACGTACATAACCGATGCAGCAAAGTCTTCGAGCCTCAGGGTCTCTATGTCTGCGCGGGCCGTTATGCGGTCGTCGTTATCCATGTGTTTGAGCACGTAATAATAGTCCAGGAGCTGCCTCAATCCTACGCCTTCTTCCAGCACATGCCTATAGATATGTACAAGCATGTAAACGGCGTTGAAACGCAAGGTGGGCACGCAGAAACCAAGTTCCTCATCAAAATTGGAGAACTGGTTCTCCTGTACGGATTCGAACCATTCCTGGAGCCGGCCGTTAGACCAGGGGGCGTTCATCCATGAAGGCGTGAAGTGGACTTCCACGCCAACGTCCGGGAGGAGCTTCGTATCGCAGTGGTGATAGACAACCTTATAAACCTCGCAACGGGACCTGAGATAGTCCACCACAACTTGCCTGTCCCCTTCTACCCAAAGGTCTATATCCCCGCTCTGGCGCAGCATAGGATTGGGATACAGTGCCGCTGCAGCCTGGCCTTTGAGCACGCAGGTACGGAATCCATCGGCACGGAACTTCAGATACAGGTCCCTGCAATAGCCCATCATCTTCACATTCTTCTTCTGTATCTTCTCCGTAACCATGGCCCATCGGGAATAAACGCTGAGGGGGATGTTCTCCAGAGTGTCATGCAGTTCGTCTATAATCGGGAATGTCAGGCCCAGGAAATTGTGCCTGGCTGCCAAAGTACATAATTCCGCCCATTCCTCACGTGTCTGCGGAGGTTTGCTCAAAGACTCCCGGTTACCCAGGGCCATTTGAACCAACTCGAAAAAAGTTTCCATGTTATTAATATGCCTGTTTGTCTCCGCCGAGGATTTGGCCGATAGTCATGAAGAATATCTTGAAGTCCAGGGCGACGGACCAGTTTTCTATATACCAGATGTCATAACGCACACGGTCCGCCATAGCTTCTGTGGTCTTGGTTTCGCCGCGGCATCCGTTCACCTGCGCCCATCCGGTAAGGCCCGGCTTCACCATGTGCCGGACCAGGTATTCGTCCACCAGTTTGGTGTACATTTCTGTATGAAGCTCCATGTGCGGACGCGGGCCTATAATCGACATGTCGCCCTTCAGCACATTGATCATCTGCGGCAGTTCGTCTATGCTGGTGCGGCGCAGGAAATCGCCGAACCTGGTTTTACGGGGATCGTCCGCGGTCGCCTGAAGCCTGTCGGCGTCGGCGTTCACCTTCATCGAGCGGAATTTGTACATGGTAAACGGCTTGCCCTTGTAGCCCGTCCGTTTCTGCTTGAAGAGTATGGGGCCGGGCGAGCTGATTGTTGTGCCTATGGCAACGAAACACCAGATTACAGGGTAAAGCGTCACGAGAAACAGCAGGCTGAACAGTATGTCGAAAGACCTCTTTATGGCAGCGTTCAAAGGGTTGGACAGAGGCTCCTCCCTGAGCTTTACCACGGTCATGGGCCCCAGCTGGCTGAAAGTCATGGTACGGTGAAGGTAGCCGTCCATATTGGGCATGTAGTAGAACTCGATGAACAGGTTTTCGCAGAGCTTGATTATGTTGTTCACCTTTTCCGTCTTGATTGCCGGATTGATGCTGCAATACAGCTGGTGCACCTTGTTGTTTCGCAGGTAGTCTTCTATGGCTGGAAGGTCTTCGCCGAAAGTTGCAACCAGCTTGTAATCAGCATAATCGCGGTCATCCTCTATCATCCCGGCAAGGCGTTTCGCATTCTCGTTTTCACCTACTATCACAACATGGATCTTATTGCGTCCCTTCTTACGGGCGGCAAGTATCGCGGCCCGGACAATAAGATGCCAGATACTGATCAGGGCGACTGCCAGCAGACCTTCATAGAGCAGGAAATGACCGGCAAAACTATGGAAAAGTACATTGATGGATGCAGCCAGAACGCCAATGGTAATCAGGCACTGAAGAAATACCCTGAATATTTCGTTCTTCCAGTTTGTGCCACGCTCATAAAGTCTGATAGGCACAATTACCATCGCTATGATAAAGCCGATGACCAGGAAGTACAGTGAGCGTGGCCTCAACAGAATATAGTCCTGAGGATCAGTAAATGTGAACACCTTCAGCAACCACTCGAACACGCCGATGTGGATGCCCAGATCCACCAGCATCACCGGAACGCTGTAGTATAGGAACTCCTTGATATTAAATGTTCTGAGATTCATCGCTCTGCTCTGACAGGGTTATTCAGGAAATCCTCGTAAGCCAGGCGGATGCCGTCTTCGAGTTCGGTACGGTAGGTCCAGCCAAGGCTGGTGGCCTTGCTCACGTCGAGGAGCTTGCGGGGGGTGCCGTTGGGACGGGTGGTGTCCCAGAGGATGCGGCCCTTGTAGCCTACTACCTTGGCCACGAGCTCGGTGAGGGCACGGATGGTGAGCTCCTTACCGGTGCCGGCATTGACGGTCTCGTTACCGCTGTAGTTGTTCATCAGGAACACGCAGAGGTTGGCCAGGTCATCCACGTAGAGGAACTCGCGCAGGGGGCTGCCATCGCCCCAGCAGGTGACTTCCGTGAGGCCGGCCTCCTTGGCTTCGTGGAAACGGCGGATGAGGGCGGGCAGCACGTGGGAGTGCTCGGGGTGGTAGTTGTCGTTGGGGCCGTAAAGGTTCGTGGGCATCACGGAGATGTAATCCGTGCCGTACTGGCGGTTGAGGAACTCGCAGTACTTGAGGCCGCTGATCTTTGCGAGCGCGTAGGCCTCGTTGGTCTTCTCCAGCTCGCCCGTCAGCAGACAACTCTCCGGCATGGGCTGGGGCGCCATGCGGGGGTAGATGCAGCTGGAGCCCAGGAATTCGA
>CAMZEC010000075.1 GCA_947305645.1 uncultured Bacteroidales bacterium
CGGCATCCTCCGGGCCGCCATAGACGGCAACCAGGGCGTCGCTTTTGGAGTCGTATGCGCCCAGGTAGAGGCAGCCGCTGTGGTTGGCATCGGCCTTTACGGCCAAAAGCACCTTGTCAAAGGCCACGCCGGTCTCCGTGATGTCCGAATACTCATACGCGTCCCACCAGATGCCCACAAGGCTCTGTTCCAGTTCCTTAATGTCTACTTCTTTATCGCAGCCCGTCAGGCCCAACAGGAGTGCCGAGGCGGCAAACAATGCTATAATTATCTTTTTCATAACTTTTTCTTACTTAACTGTTAACACTGAACCCTTCACCGAGATGGTAGCCTTGGTTGCGCTGTCGCCTATCTTGAAGTAAGCGTGAAGGGCGCCGACACCGGCTCCGTTGACTGGATGGTAGAGCGTATTACCGCCACCCAGGAGCAGGACGCTCTTGTCCTCTCCGTCAAACGCGATGCTCTTGTACACGCCGATGAAGCGGACGCGCTTGTCGCCATTGGCGCCGTTGTCAAAGCTCCGGTCCGTGGCGTCAATGGTTACGCCGATGAACTGGGGATTGACAATGTTGTCTCCGCTGGCCCACTTGATAATATAAGGCGTGCCGGCCTTGAGTTCCGTGACAGCGTCTCCGAATGCAAGGTTAAGCGTCAAGCCGCTGATGCTGGCGCTGCTGAGCGGCCGGGCCACTGCGCCGTCAAGAGGCGAACCCGCAAGCGTCAGGTTGAACGGCAGGCAGATGGTGTTCCACGCTCCGTCTTTATAGAGCGTGCAGCCCGTAAGGGCAATATCTACGGTGATGCCGTCCAGTTCGCTGATGACCGATCCGTTATCGGCCTTGTCGTCCAGGCCGATCTTGCTGTCATCCACGTAGTACTTACCGTCGAAGAAGATGCCGCCCTCATATGCCTTCAGCATGCCATAGTCCTTCACCTGTTCACCGAGGCTGGCGGGGGCGGAGGCTAGTGCGATGGCCTTCGTTCCCTGCACCGTGCCATAGTCCTGGGTATAGTAGCAACCCGTGACGGAAAACTTGTCTACTTCGTCAGTAACAAACGTATAGAATTTATTCCACTGAGTTGCCAGTTCTGATGGAGCGAACAGGCAATCACGGATACTGATATTGGTTTGTTGATTCGAAATGCCGACAATGCCCCCACCTAATAATTTGTAAGAACTGCCTATGGTGAGACTGCCTGTGAAGGCGCAACCGCTTATATTGAGGGTTACGTCGCTGTTTACGTACGCTACCAGGCCGCCGATAATCGTAATATCGCCAGAATGAAGGGCGATAGAACTGCTGCAGTTCTCAATGGTCGTGTTTCCCTTGACGTTGCCGACAATGCCTGCCATATATAAATAATTGCTTGTTATGGTACCTGCCGTCTTAAGGTTTTTGATGGTGGCATTACGGGTATTGCGGATGGGGGCCGCCTGTAAACCCCAATCTTTAAGATCGATATTGACAGTGAGTGTATGCCCATTGCCGTCAAAGGTACCTTCAAATGTGTCGGCCATAGCTGTCACGCTGATATCGCTTGTCAGCTTTATATATTGATTGGTATAGTGACAGCCGCTGCCGGTTTGCTTGGCAAAGTTGTCCCAATCTGCGGTGCTGCCGATAGTATAGGGGTCTGATTCCGTGCCTGATCCAGGCAGAATCAAAGCACTCTCCAGATAGTACATGCCGTCATACTGAATGCCGTTCGTGTAAACCTTCACCAAGCCATAGTCTTTCTCAAGTTTGCCGAACTGGTCCGGAATGGTGGAAACGCCCTGACCCGCCGATCCCTGGTCTTCAGGCAGATTCTCAGTGGCGATGAAGAAGCACTTTTCGATGGTTGGCATGTAGGTGGTGTGCCAGCGGGAGAAGGTGTTCTTCAGCATACCCGCCGCAACGCTGCCGGGCATCATGAGCGAGTGGCGGATAGTGGGCCTGTTATAAACCGGCCATCCGATGAATCCGCCACAGTTGGAGGTGCCGTTTGTCGTGGCAAAGGAACCGTCGAAGACACAGCCTTCGATGGTGATGGCATTGTCTTTTCCGCTCAGTGTGCTCACCAGGCCGCCGTGGGTGCCGTCGCCCTGGACGCTGCTGTTGATGGCAACCGAACTGCGGCAACCCGTAAGAGTCAGTGAGCCGTGCGACTCGCCCACGATGCCGGCGGCAAACTGTGCGCTGGTGGTGATGGTACCGGCCACGGTAAGGTTCCTGATGACGGCATTCTTGACGTGACGGAACGGAGCGGTCCGGGGTTCTGAGGTATTATAGTTAACCGTCAGTGTGTGTCCGTCGCCATCGAAGGTGCCCTGGAAAGAGTTGGCATTGTCGGTGCCTGCCATCGTCGAGATACTGATGTTGCCGGCCAGCTTCACGAACTCGCCGCTGAAGGTATATCCGTTTGCGATGTAACCGGTGAAGTCATTCCACTGGTCTGCGGTGCCGATTAAACAAGGGTTGGCCTCTGTGCCTGAGCCGGGGATGGAAATAGCCGTGTAGTACTTGCCGTCGTAGAGCAAACCGTTCTCGTAGGCCTTTACCATACCATAGTCCTGTACCTGACTGCCCAGGTTGGCGGGGGCTTTATTAATGGCGATGGCCTTCGTACCCTGGGCTTCGCCAAATGCTCTGGTAAAGTAGCTTTGTGTAATGTTGTTCCTGCCGTTGCGGTTGAAGGTGCAGCTGTTCGACGCGCCCATAGTCAGCTCTGCGGGTGCAAAGATGCAGTGGGTGTAATGGATTGTCGAACCCGCATTCCAGCCCACGAATCCGCCGTTGTAGTCTGCGCTGCCTGTCATTCCGCCTGTGAATGTGCAGCCTGCAAAGACAAGCGTGGCATCGCCTTCATTCATTGCCACAAAACCGCCGTGGGTGCCGTCACCGCTGATGGTGCCGCCAATGGTCACCGAGCTGTGGCAGTTGGTGATGGTGCTGGTGCCGCTGTTATGGGCGGCAATGCTGGCGCCGAACTTTGCCGATGTGTTGACGGTCCCCGCAATCTTCAAGTCACGGATGGTTGCACCGTCGATGTATCTGAACGGAGCACAGTCGTTGCCGGTGGCACTCAGATTAAGCGTCAGTGTTTTGTTGTTGCCGAGGAATGTGCCCTGGAACTTATGGTCGCTGCTGCCTGCCATGGTGGAGGCGCTGATGTCGGCGTTCAGCTTCACATACTTGCCACTGAAGCTGGTAACGTTGCTGACGTAATTGGCGAAGCCGTCCCAGTCGGCCGAGCTGCCGATACTGATAGGGTCGGCCTCCGTGCCGGCATGGTTGAGCCAGCCCGGCGTGACGAATACAAGCTTGATTTTGACACCGCCCTTCGGCATGACAAACCAATACATTGTTCCATCATGAGACTGACCTTGCAACGAGACTGTGTCGTCGCCTGAGTCCTTGATTTCGATGCTTTTCACCATACCTGTCTTACAGGTCAGCGTAATGGTTTCACCCTTGCGCCAGCCAGGAATATTGTTCTCACCACCGGCACTGACCTCAACGGTGCCATAGCCCTCGGTGGAGACATTGATGGCGTAGGGGTACTTGAGGGCATAGCGGTACAAGGCTCTGGCGCCGGCAGCATCGTACTCGCCCTGGTTGAACGAGTCGTACATATTTTCCATGGTTGCATCCTGGTCCCCCACGTATTTATTGTCCTGCGAGTGCGTACTGTTGCGCGTGCCGTAGAAAGTACAGTGCCTGATGATGCCGCCACCATTATCACTGCAGTTGTAACCTGCAATTCCGCCCACATCGGCATCGTTGTTGGTCACGTCGCCCGTCACGCAGCAGTACTCTATCGTGCCTGCGTGGTTCTCGCCGACAATGCCGCCCACCTTGGCCGTGTATGCCGACGCGGATTCTTTCCAGTCAGAACTTACGTCAGCGCTCACCCAGCAGTTGCTGATGCTGCCGCCGTCGTTCTCGCCGGCAATACCGCCCACCAGGCGGGAACGGCTGCATGATATCTTACCAATCACGTGGAGGTTATCAACCGACCCCTCGTATCCGATCTTCGCAAACAGTCCCTGATAGTTTTCGGTGACGCCACTGATGTTTATACGGACGGTGTGCCCCTGACCAAGCAGGTGCGAATAGAAGCCTACGACTTCCCCGTTTATATAACCAATAGGTGTCCACGTTTGGTCGCCCATGTCCAGGTCGGTGTCCAAACGGTAATAAATCTTACCACTCATATAATCACTCGGGCTGTCAATAAGCCAGGCAAATTGAGCTGCATTCTTAATGGCATAAACAGGCCACTCTACTATAACGGGAGGTTCTTTTGACTTGCCGTCCCACACGCTGACTTGGGCCCACGCTCCCTGCGCAACTGTGCACAGCAGCGCGAGAAAAAGGAGTTTCAATTTCATTGTGCGTTTCATAATATCACTGTAGTTCTTCTTTTATAAAACACGCCCTATGGAAAAAACCTTCTTTCCTTCGAAGTAAGTGGCCGCAGGCTTGGCTTCGTGAATCTCTGTCTCCGGGCAGGAGAGCACATCCTTGTTTACCAGGAGGAAGTCGGCATACTTACCTTCACGGATGCTGCCTCTTTCCTTCTCGATGAACATCTGTTTGGCGATGTTAATGGTGAGGGAGGCAAGGGCCTGTTCGCGGGTGAGGTGCTCCTCAGGCCACCAGGGATCACCTTTCACAGTCGGGTGTACGCATGTAACCGCAATCTCCATAATGCCGAACGGATCGTCAGGGCAACCGCTCAAGGCAGGGAAGTCGGAGTGGGAGGTTACGGGGATGCCGTTGTCGAAATAGGATTTCATGGGATACGACTTGTCCTCCATACCGGCGGGAACCATAGTTTTCAGTATCTCAGACACACCCGTCGGCATATTGTGCCAGAGCATGCCGGAAGTGACATACATGTTATGGTCGGCCATACGCTTGTAATCCTCCGGGTTCACATTACGCACGTGTACCAGTGTATTGCGCAACTCATCCTTTCCGCCATTCGCGTAGGCACTCACCACGGTATTGACGGCCTTGTTGCCCATTGTGTGGATATGCATGGTGATACCATTAGCATTGGTCTTGCGGGTAATATCCGTCAGTTCCTCTTCCGTCCAGTTGGCCAGGCCCTGGTGACCGTCGGGATACAGCGGCTCCACATAACCGGTACCGCCTTCCACCGTGCCATCCATAAAGAGTTTGAGCCAGTTTGTCTTGACGTGAGTGGTAGCATACTTCTGAACATCAACGGCGTTCTTTAATTCTTTCTCCACGTTCATCCAGCTTTCCACTTCGTAGGTAAGACCCAGGATGATATTCATATCTCCGGCCTTATCCATCTGCTGGGCCGCCTTGAAGAAATTGGTGTTATTGAAATAGTTACCCCAGCCGTCGATATACATAGTGTAACCCTCTGACAGCATCTTCTCCTGGATGCCCTTGACAACTACTTTGGCTACGTCAACGGAATAGAGGTTCTCGTTGTCCAGGAAAGAGCGGGTATACGTGCCGGCCTGTTCTTTAAGGAAGCCGGTGGGCGTTCCGTCCGGGCCCATCACAATCTCTCCTCCGCGGATGTCCTTGTCCTTTTTAAGCACCGTGCCGTCGGCCTTCATAATGCCGGCTTTGACCAACATCAGGGTATTCGCTACACCCTTATGTCCCTCATCATCTGCGAAGTACATAGGAATATCGCTGCAGATGGCATCCAGTTGTTGACGCGTAGGAATATGATCCGTGAAGGTGAAGTAGCTCCAGCCGAAGCCGAAGATGGACTTCGCCCCTGTTTCCCTTGCCTTCTTGACGGCGGCGGGAACGAGCTCGCTGAGGAACTGGTCGGGCGTGGCGCCAATGGCTATAGTTCCTACGATGGGCAGAGCAACGCCTATTGAATAGTGGGCGTGTCCGTTGCCGCAGGAGGGCATTACAAGGCCCTTTCCGGTGTAATCTATCACTTCGGTCTTGCCGGCTTCAATAAAGGCTTCGGCACCTTTGCGGCTCCCTATATACACGTACTTGCCGTCCTTCACGGCAAAGGCTTCTACAATCTGATTATTATCGGAAGTAAAAATCTTCCCATAGACCACGAGGTCAGCAATATTCTTTTTATCCATATCATTAATCCCTTTCATACAGAAGCCTGCGTTAGCAGACTCGTTTTGAAGACCCGTTTCCAAGGCGCTTGGCCCAGGACATCATCAGGTCTTCCCGTCTTCCGAAAATATCCTTCTGCAGGCCGATGGCATCGTCGAAGACCATCGTCTGGCGGTCGTTGCCCGAGAACATCTTCCACTGGTATTTGTCGGTGGAAGGGTTGCCCGTACGTGCGAAATTGGTCCACATCTCCTTGACGACATGGCGGAACTCGCAGTCTTCGGTGCTAACAATCTCTCCGCTTCCTATCGGATCCGCCAAGGGATTGTCGAACAGATACGGAAGCTCGGCCGCGTGTATTGCGCCAAGATAAGGGGTAGTCACCGGCTTTCTGACGAAATACATGTATGTGTTGCCGCCGGCGGCAGCGTGCCTGATGGCCATATCGGTATTGCCTGCGCGGAAGTTGATGTCGTTGCAGTATTGCTCCAGCTTTTTCAGTTCGCTTTCGCCGGCCATCGTAGCCATGAACTTGTCGTACATAGCCTTTTCCTGGTCGTTCAGCAGCGCACGATCCCGCTTCGCAATCCACCTCAGCGTATCCGCAAAGCCTTCTTCGCCTCCCTCGGACGGAACGAAGTACCGGATTTCGTCCTGGTTGGACCCAAGCATCAGATCAATCTTGGCTCGCTTCTCGTCTCCCCACATCTCGTACAGGACCGCCCGGTCCTCCGGCAGCGTAACGCCGTCCAGGAGCGGGAAGTTGGCAAATCCAAGAAGGCTGTTCTTGTCAATCATACCAGCGTTCAGGGTGGCTTCGACGAGCTGTTCGGTGGTGAGTTGCATCAGCTCGTCCATACTCTGGCAGCCCGTTGCGGTGAGGAAGTTCTGCGTGACGTGGATGCCATGCTCCATGGTGTCGGTGTAGGCAATGTTGGCGCTCTGCGCGATGATTCTGCGGAAGAGCCCATCGCTTCCTTCGATGAGAGGAAGGAAGGTGACGCTGGCCGAGCCTGCCGACTCGCCGAAAATGGTCACGTTGCCGG
>CAMZEC010000076.1 GCA_947305645.1 uncultured Bacteroidales bacterium
TTGCCGCATAGTTCAGCGCGGTGATGTTCAGCCATTGGACGTCCTGTGCCCCGGCAGTCAGGCCGAGCAGGATAGATAAAGTTGTGATTATAAACCGTTTCATGATTATCTGTGTTTAGGGGAGAAGCCACCGGCGGAGACACTGAAGAGGCCGCCGCTGTTGTAGGTTGCCATTAACTTGCGCCGCGAGATTTTTCCGGCCTGATGGATCTCGTCCGTGAGTTTGAATACGCCGTTGAAGTCGGTCGAGCGGCTCGTGATATTGCGCTGGTGGAGGTTGCCGGCGCCGTCGCGGACCCATCCGCCGTGCCGCTGGCTGTCCGTGGTCTCGATCAGCTTGCCCTGCCGTGCCTTCATCGCCAGATCCAGCGGACCGGCGATCTTGAGTGCCTTGCCGAGTTCGCCGTAACCGGAATAATCCAGTATCTGCTCAAGCGCGTTGGTCCAGGAAACGTCGGCGCCCAGCTGGCCCATGACATTGTCGATGAATCCCTTGACGGCGGCATTGTCCGTTCCGGTCGCCTTGACGGGCTGTCCGGTCATCTGGCTCTCATAATCGGCCCAGACTTTCTCCCAGAACTTCGTCTCGGTGTCCAGGTCCATGCCCAGCTGCCCGTCCACGAGACCTACGCGGATTGTACCGGAGGGCAGGTTGATGTCGAAAGTGAAATCACTGAGGCCGCCGATTGCGTTTTTCGGAAATTCCTTTTCGTCGCGCGCGTCGAATATCTGCTGGTAATAATCGTTGGCAGCAGCATTGGCGTCCCGCCAGGCCTCGTTCTTGAGCTTTGCTTCCAGTTGCAGAATCCTCTGCCGGGTTTCGTAGAGACTTTGTCCTGCAAGTGCCTTGGAGAAGAAGGTACCGCTATACTCCCCGTAAATATCGGAAAGGGTACGGAACCAGAAATATTTGGCGACATTGGGATCCAGGCAGTACAGGGAATACCTGGACACGTCCGCCCACCATTCGGCCAGGATGGGCCGCACCGTGCTGTTGTAGTAATCCATATAGTGGCCCTGCTCCTCAGAAGCCTGGGGCGCGGTGATATTGTCCAGCACTTCGAGCGGCTGAGTTACGCCGACAAGGAGATGTAACGGACGGAAAATCCTTCTTTCGGCCCTCGCCCACAGCGAATCGCTCGCATCCGGGTGCGCCTCAACCCAGGCATCCCACTCCTTCTCGCACTTCTTTCCCTGGGCCAAGGCTGCAGCCTCGTGCCGCTTCTGCATGGAGAGGTACATATCATTATACTTCTTGCTGCTTGCTACGTCCGCAGATATCCATGTCTTCCAGCCAGAACAGAGCACGCCGTGGAAGGTATTCGTCTCCTCGTCGTACCCGCCGAACGTGTTTGTAATGGCATCCAGCCGGTATTTGTAGTAGCGTTCCAGCGCCCAGAGGCACCAGAATGCCCTGTCGTCCGGAATGTAGAAACCGTCCACGCCATACTTCATGCCAAGGGCGGCGGTGGTTTTTGCGTATCCGTTCTCGGTATATTTGCGCACGGCGGCCGGCAGTTTCAACTTGGCGGCAGCGGCCCTTCCGCGGGCATTCCCTTTCACGCTGGGGAGTTCCCGGGCAGTGTCATAGATTTTATCGGCATTTTCCGCCATTCCGTCGAGTCCCATGGCCATGATCAGGCCGATGGCCGGAGTTGCATCCATTGCCGCCTGGGATTTTCTCCAGGCAGACTCACTCTTTCTGGTGTACTGCTCGTCGTAGTTATTGTTAAGCCCCCGGTTGCTCTCCAGATTTCCTGCCCCAGTGGCCGTGAAATCGCCCTTCTCGCTCTCGAACTTCTCCGTGCGGCTCCAGGTGATGCCCTTGCGGATGTTGTCCAGGTTCTCCTCGGTAAATACAGATTCCACCAGGTTCAGGAAGTCGCCGTCGCGCTCGGACGCCGCCATCTCGGCCGCATCAAGCTCCGTTAGGAGAGAGCTGAGCATAAGGGCGGAGTTCTGGTCGAAGTAGCCATACGAGATGGACTTGAAGAGGTAATCGGCCGCCTTGAAGGGGCTGTCCTTCTTCTTCTCCAGCAGGGCCTTGTAGAGCCATGCGCGACCGTCCTGCAGGCCGTTCGGCGTCATCTCCAGGATCTTGGGGACGATCTTGCGGGCCTGTTCCTCGTTGCCCATATCGAGATGGCACTCGATCTGTCCGTACAGGGCTTCGGCGTAATTAGGCTGATACTCCGACGATTTCTCGAAGTATTCGAGGGCATATTTGGGCTCGCCCAGCTCCAGGAGCATCGTGCCGGTGGTGTTCAGCATCGTCGGATGCGGATACACGCTGCAGCGGGCGATGGCGCTCTCGGCAAGTTCGCCGGTGATGGCGCCGGTGAAGAGAGCCCAGCCAAGGCTGTCGGCATATTGTATCACATTACGCTCAATCTGCTCTGCGGACTTGCCTTTGCATTGGGCGAGGAACCGCACCGTAGCGAGCTTTACGCCTTCCTGGGTAATCTCGCGGTCGATGCGCAGTTTCTTTTTGGGTGTTGCCTGTGGCAGGGAGGATGCCAACACGGGAGCGCTCACGCCCTGCCTGTCAGTAATGGAGATGCTTGCGAGGCTGACGCCGCAGGAAAGCTCGTCGGGTGTACCGCTGTCGGTCCAGGGCTTCGCGCATTTCGGCGGAGCGGGGAGAATGCTGGCCGGCGCGGCAGCGACACCGGAGCCGGCGCGGGCACCATCCTTACCGGCAGAGCCGCCCATAGCTCCAAGGGCCATATTGACCATATCGTCGATGCTCATCCCTTCCGGAAGCTTCTCTCCCTTCAGGCTCTCGCGTATCTGTGCTTCCAGCGCGGCCCGGTCCATTCCAGCCATGGCCAGCGCATCGTCCGCGCTTATACCGGCGGCTGCGCCCATCCCGCTGCCGGAGGCGCCTTCCTTCCAGTCATTGCCGATGCAGAAGTACATGTTTGATGGGATGAAGGTGCTGAACGACAGCAGGCTCATGGGGCCGAGGCCTTCTCCGGCAACCGTGCCCAGATCGACGATGGAGACCTTGTCTGAATTGTAGTAGAAGGTGATGGTCGTGCCGTCAGCGGCGTACTCGTCGAAGTACCAGCCGTCCTTGCCGTTCACGCGGCAGCGGCCCTGGCGCACGAACTTCAGGCCGCCGTATGACGTGCCGCCTCCGGGCTGCGCAGTCCAGGTCTTTGCGGCCTCGTCGAGTATGTAGGTGGCATTGTCCGTGGTCAGGGTGACAGCGTCCATCAACTGCATGTGGGTGCGACTCATCGAGACGCCGCCGCGGCTGGCAATCTCTATGGACATCTTTATCTTGTCTGTCTGAATGTCAGGATCGGAAACGGACTGCACGGAGCCGAGCTTCATGTAATACTTTCCGCTTTCCATCGCCTTTACGATCGGGCTGGAGACATAATTGCCCTGCGCAAAAGCCAAACATGCGCCCAGGGCCAGAAACAGGGAAAGGAAGAATCTTTTCATCGAAAATGTGGTTATTCTGTATCGCGAGATACAAATATAATGATTTTCCCTTAGAAAAGAGTCACCGTTAAGCGCAGGCACGGATAATCCATTGTTTTCGGCGGAATTATGCTTTAGATGCGGCTCTGTAGGCTGACGGAGACATGCCGTAGGCCTCCTGAAAGAGCCGGTGGAAGGTGGATCGGGAGCTGAAACCGGCATCTTCTCCCACGGCAAGCACGGAAAGGTCGTCCCGGCCTGCAAGGGCTTCGGCAGACCAGCGCAGGCGAAAATGGTTGATAAATGCATTGAGGGTGCCGCCAAAACATTGTTTGACGGCATTTGAAATGTAGGTGCGGTTTGTTCCCAGCCTGGCGCACAATGTATCCCGGTTGAGGTCGGCATCCCTGAAAAGTTCCTCGTCCTGCATCAGGCTGATAAGACTGGCATAGAGTTTCTCCTCGGCCGTTTGCCCGGCATCCGGGGCATGCACGATTGCCTCTTCGGCCTCCTCTTCAGCCTTGATGTGCTCCTGCGTGGCGGAAAAGAGAATCCTGTTCTTGCGCCGTAACTGCCTGTTGTAGACGAATATCGCCACCAGCAGAACAGCCATGACTGCGACGATGAGACCGAGCATTGTTTTCCTCTGACGGGACGCTTCGTTTTCCATCCTGAGCTCATCGAGTTCGAACTTTTTAGTGAGTTCGTTGAGTTGCCGGTGAGTATCCTGTATCCGTGCAGAGTCGCTCTCGGCTGAGTATAGCCGGTAGTTGTCGACAGCCAGGTTCAAGTCCCCGTTCTCCCGCTGGAAATCGGCAAGGGAGAGGCGGAACCGGGAGGCGTTGTTGAAATTGCGCGCCCTTAGGTTCCTTGCAATTAGCGTATCCAGGCATGCATAGGCCTCTTTTCTGTTGCCGACGGCCTGCTCGTACTGAGCGATGGCAGTGAGCATGATTTCGTCCTGGGAAGGGTCGTTGAGCACTGCGGCATAATGAAGCAGGGTGTCCTTCAGCGGGGCAGCCTCCTTCAGCCTGCCTGTCCTTTGCAGAAGTACAAAACGATACCTGGCCTGCTTGAAGTGATTTCCTGGATTGGCTCTGCCGGAGCGCGCTTCCATATCGGAAATGAGCATTGCCGTAGAGTCGTTCATGGCAAGGCCGGCTTCCGGCTTCCCCAGGTTCATTGCACAGGCCTGCAGGTTAAAGCCGGCCCTTAACGCCCGCCCGTTTTCACCTGCGGTTTTAAGCTCATTGAAAGCACGGCGGTAATGGATTTCTGCTTCTGCCGGCTGCCTGGTGTTGAGGTAAAGCTGCCCGGTGCAGAACTCGGCAACTGCGGTTCCAAGACGGCTGCGCCTTCCCTGGGCGACCTGAGACATTTCGTCGATGGTGGCAACGGCGTCGTCGTATCGGCCCCACATCTGCTGGCGGTCAAAGAGGGTAGCATAAGCGTCGAAAAGCTGTTTGTCGCTCCCATGCATCTTGTGATAATCCACGAGGCCACGCGCTGCCTGCAAAAAGCCTTCCTTGTCGTCGGCATAAAAGAGTTCTGCCATTTTTGCACGCCGCAGCGAGTCTTCCTGCCGTGGGTTTGGCTGAGCGGCAGCAATAAGTGAAATAAGAAAAACAACCAGTAGACGCATACAAAAGGCAAAATTAATCATTTTTGTCATTTTGAGACATAGTTTTGCGGGGGTGGGACATCACTCCCGCTGTCTGTACATACCTTTGTGCCGGAAACAAACGAACACGCTATATGAAAGAGAACTACATGACGCCCGTAGTGGACATCGAACAGCTGGGAATGGAAGAAGCCATCCTGCAGGCCTCCGGAGACTTGCTCCGGGAAGATTATGGATATTGGATAACTGACGAATGGGGGAACTAGCCATGAGAAAGTATTGGATTCTTATTGCAGCACTTGCTGCAGCCGCATGTGCAAAGCACGAAGTCGAAACCGCACCCGAAAAGACTGCCTGTGGAAAGACCTGGACGGTGGAAGTCGAAGCCGCGAAATGGGCCGAAGCCACAACAAAGGCCTTATCTGGAAACGAGGGCTGGGAAGGCGGCGGAATCGTTGCCGGAACAAAGGCCCTGGACCTTGACAACGGTTATTTGTCGGCATACTGGAGCGGAACGGATAAGATAGAGGTGTATGACGTCACCGGGGACAGCCACCTTGGAACACTCACCACGCCCGGAGGCAGCAGCATTTGCCGGTTCAGGGGGAATATATCGGGAACTGTCTATACTGGAGACAGGTTTTTACTTTTGTATCCGGAAAAACCTGCCGATTCCCGGGAGATGTATGCCAGGCAGAAAGGGACGCTGGAAGATATTGCCAGGCGCTACGATTACGCGCTTGCGACTGTAGATGTGGCGAGTGTCGATAATGCAAGCTCCAGGATAGTTCTTTCCAATGCCACTTTGGTCAGCCGGCAGAGCATCACCCTTTTCAGCTTCAACTACAGTGGTTGCGAAACCAACAAGATTACAAAGCTCACTCTCACCTCCTGGAGCCTTGACAACCCTGTCACGGTGGTTCCTGACGTCCCCGGAACTGAGTTCTTCGTTGCCATCCCGGGGCAATACGGCGCCGATTTCGACCGCACCGCGAAGCCCAGGATTCCATACGATTTTGTGGCCGAAACGCAGGACGGAACGGTTTTCAGCGGCACCATGAAGGCGCTCCTCGCCGACGGTAAGTTTTACAAGGCGTCCAAGACTCTGAAGAAATACGAGTCCCTCCGGCAGCCCTTTACCATCGAGGCTCTGCAAGACGGCATCGTGACTATCCAGAATCCTCTCGGACGTACTTTTTACTATGGTTTTGATGGCGTGAACAATAGCGCAATCAATTCCAATATCGCAAGCGGAGACCCAATCAAGATTGAAGTGAAGGCCGGTGATAAACTGCTTCTTGGCGGAAAGCTTGTGCCTGGGAACAGGTACTATGGAACGAGGACGGAGAAGTATGATTCGTTAACAAACACCTATAACGCATATAGTGCATTCACCCATATAAACTGCGACGCCCCGTTTTATCTGTACGGCAATCTTATGAGCCTCATGGATTATGAGTATTTCGGTTCTCCGGATTCGGGCTTGAAAACTGCGGAGGACTATGCCTTTTACGGCATGTTCGAGGATGTGGGCAATATGCTTAACCATCCTGAAAAGGATATCGAGCTTCCTGCAACGACGGTGCGCAAAGGTTCTTATGCACTCATGTTCTTTAACTGCAGGAACCTGACACGCGCACCGGAGCTCCCTGCCACGACGCTTTCAGGCGGACCTTATGACCCTATGAGCGTCCTGGGACCTTACAACAGCATGTTCTACCAGTGCTACAGTTTGGAAAAAGCTCCGTCCATCCTTCCGGCAACGAATGTCCCTGCCGGCAGTTACTTCAGGATGTTCTCAGACTGCCGTGCCCTGGTGGCCGCCCCCGTTCTGCCCGCCTCTGCCCCCGGGAGTGATGCATACCGCTTTATGTTCAGGGATTGTTGGAGCCTGAAACAGATTACCTGTTACGCCAAGAGTAACCTTGGCCGATACAAAGCCACGCATTTCTGGGTGGAAGGCGTCCCCGCTGGCGGAACCTTTATCTCCGATCCTACGGTATCCTGGCCCAGTGGAGACCACGGCATCCCGGCCGGATGGAACGGATTTG
>CAMZEC010000077.1 GCA_947305645.1 uncultured Bacteroidales bacterium
TGAAACGTACATATCAACCTTCAAACCGCAAGAGAGTCAACAAGCACGGATTCCGTGAGCGTATGAGCACTCCCAATGGACGTCGCGTCCTTGCGGCACGCCGCCGTCACGGCCGCAAGAAACTCACCGTTTCTTGCGAAGACAGGTTCTAGTCCCTTGTCTGACAGAAAAATAGTTAAGCCGACCTTTTTAGGCCGGCTTCTATTTTTCTATACTACTCCGGAGAAACGCCCGGGGAGTTTCAGCAAAACCTTGAGTCCCAGCATAGCTGGTTTGTTCCACATGTAGGGCGGGCGGAAGACTGTCTGCAGTATGCGTGCTTTTCCCGTCCAGCTGTCCCAGTCGCGGACCGGCAGGGCGGAAACGCTACGGATAAGCTTCATGCGCTTATTCAGGTGGCGGCCCCATCCGCGGGAGGCAAGGTCGGCATTAAGCAATTTCTGCTCGGTCTCCGGCACGTCGGCGCAACCGAAGTGGAAGAGGTACAGATCTTTCACAATGTGGTAATTGCCTTTTTTCGTGCGGTGAAAACCGCTGCCCCATGGTACGGGCTTGCAAAGAACGGTCGTTTTGGTATAGCGGGTCGAAAGATATACGTACGAGCGCTGCTCCAGCAGGCCGCGGGAGCGGTCAAGCTGCTTTTCGCAATTGAGATTCTGTATTACGTCGCAACCCAGACCGGAAAATGAGATGCGTCCTTCGGTATCCAGTTCCGACAAGAACTCCGGAAGGCTCTTTCCGAGCGCCGGGTCCACAACCAGGAATTCGTCCACGTCGGTCCCGAGAATCATGTCGTATCGACCGAATAGTTCCGAGGCTCTGGCGGAAATGAAAGCGATGCGCCCCTTGTCCGCCTCGCGGACATTTCCGGCCACGCGGGGAACCGGTTCGGTATTGCAGCCTACGGCAAACTCGGGAACGGTCTGGTCGGTGCCGTCAAAATACACGTACAGGTTCTCTTTCCCGAGAAGGCTGCCATAATACTGCACCCATCTGTTCAGGAAGAACTCCCCGTTCCGGACCATGGTTATTGCTGCAATCCGCTTTTCCATATTTTTTGCAAGATAAAACTATTGGCAAGAAATTCCAAATTTGTACTATTATTATTATATTTGCAAGCTATGGATTTTTTGGGTTTTTTGGTCAAGCGACGTAACATCCTGCTAGCCGTTATGACGGCGCTGGCTGTTGTTTGTGCTTTGATTATACCCAAGATAGACGTCATCATGGAAATTGCTTTCTTCCTTCCTGATGATTCCCCAATCAAAATCGGTCTGGATGAGATGAAGGAGGACTTTCCCGGTATGACCGGTCAGTTGAACATGCTGAACGTAATGCTGGATGACGTTGAAGACAAGGACGCGGAGGAAAAGGTGCTTTCCGGCCTTACCGGAGACCTTATCTGCATGTCCGTCAAAACCAGCGGGCCGCATACGCTATACCAGTTCCTGCTCACGCAGGACTGCGATTACGAGGCGGTCCGGCAGGCCATAAGACAGCATTACAACGGCGATGTGGTGGTAGAGGTGGACGTCGACAAGAATATGCCGGCCAACCTGATACCTATGATAATGTCGGGAGTAGTCCTGGTATTCGTAGTTCTGCTGTTGATGTGCTCCTCCGTGGTGGAGGTTCTTCTGTTCCTGTTTACGACATTGCTGGCCGTGGCTATAAATATGGGCAGCAATATCATCCTGGGTCAGGTGTCGTATCTGACGTTCACTATGGCTGCGGTGCTCCAGATGATTCTTTCGATGGATTATTCCATCATTATCATGAACCGCTACCGTCAGGAAAAGAAGAACTATCCGGGAGACAATCCCAAAGCTATGGCGGTAGCCCTGAAACGTGCTTCCTCTTCTGTGCTCAGCAGTGCGATGACTACCATAGCCAGTCTTCTGATGCTTATGTTCATGCGCCTCAAGATTGGTGTGGATATGGGTGTGGTCCTGTCCAAGGGAGTACTCATGAGCATGATTTGTAATTTCACCGTCTTACCGGCGCTTATTTTGTTTTTCGACAAAGCGATTGTCAAGACGGAAAAGAGAATAAAGGATATTTCTCCCCGCAAGCTGGCCCGCTTCGAAGTGCGTTGGAGAGCCGTTCTGGCTGCGCTCTTCGTCGGTATTTTTACTGCAGCGTTTCTTTTGCAGAAACGTACCGAGATAGCCTTTGCAGCCATTTGGGAAACCCAGATCGCCAAGTATTTCCCGCAGCAGAATCCCATGATCCTGATGTACGAGACAGAGGAGGAAGATGAGGTTCCCGGAATACTCGACACCTTGCAGCGCGACTCCCATGTCGCCTCTGTATTCAGTTACCCTGCTCTTATCAAGAAGGGACATACGGTTAAAGAGCTTACGGAAGAGCTGTCGTCTATGTCTCCGATGATCACGGAAGACATTGTAAAGGCGGTTTATTATTCATATTCCCACCCAGAGCGCACGGAGAAGCTGAGCCTGAATGAAATACAGGATCTTGCCGAGGAGGTGGCCAGTCAGGGCCTGGTGCCGGATGAGTTTGACGTCAAGTCGATGCTCGCCAGGACGATGAAGGCGGATCCGGTGGCCCCTGCGCCCAAGGTGGCCCCCGTTCAGCCGGAGCCCGAGTCCGTCGTGCCTGCCGATACCCTTGCGGTCCCTGTCGCCGCCGCGGACAGCACGCTCGTCGCTTCTGCCGACAGCACGCTTGTAGCAGTTGCCGACAGCACGGTGTCTGCTGCTGCCGACAGCACAGCCATGGCACCGCCGGCAGAAGACAAGCCGGCATTCACCTATGAGATGGTTACCGAGCAGCTCAGCTCCAGGCAATTGGCAGAGAAGTACGGCATCGAGCGTTCCTACATCAACATGTGCTACCGTATGGCGGGCCGCACGCGCAAGCCGGCCACCATGTCGCTACACGAAGTCGCCAGCTTCGTCAATAACAAGTTGCTTAACGACAAGCGCTATTCCGGCCTCGTGTCCAGGGAGCAGATAAGCATGTTCAAGGAAATCTACCGCCAGGTGGATTCGGCTTTCATTGCCGGTCCCACTCCGGTTGACGTCTTGCTGGCGCAGGCCGGGGAGGAGATGCAGGCAAGCGATTCCCTTGCGGTCGCCGCCGCATCCGACAGTCTGGCCGTGCAGATTCCTTCTGTCTCTGATGCAGCGGTTGCGCAGAATATCCCGGCGGAAGAGCCGGAAGAGGATGACGAACCTGTGGTGGTCACGCCGCTGGAACGTCTGGCGGAGATGTCCTTCTCCGGCCGCAAGTATAACTCCAGAACGGTGCGTAACGCGCTCGCGGCCGCCGGCATCCCGGTGAGCCAGAGCGACTTGGACATGCTCTACATGTATGCCGGCAGCCGTAAATGGAAAGACAACGGCATGAAGCTCAGCATCAGCGAGTTCGTCAATTATCTTAACGGAACGCTTCTGCAGCAGGAGAGCTTCGCCCGTATGTTTGACGATGAGTCCCGTGACAGACTGTCACAGGCGGTGGATGAGTTGAACATGGCAGCCACGACACTCCGTTCGGACAAGCACTCGATAGCTGCTATCATAACGGATTATCCTTTCGAGTCTCCCGAGACCTACTCCTTCCTTGACCGCCTGCAGGAACTGTCCGACCGTTCTCTAAGGAAAGATCATGTCGTCATAGCGGAATCCGCCATGTACAAGGAGATCAAGGAGGGCTTCCCCAGCGAGTTAATGCTTGTTACGATACTTACGGTTCTGGCCATATTCATTATCGTGGCACTTACTTTCAAGTCCCTTGCCATCCCTGTCATGCTTGTGTTGTCCGTGATGTCCGGAGTGTACGTCAACGTATTCGTGAGCGGTCTTGGCGGCAACAGAATGTTCTTCATGTCTTATCTGATAGTTCAGAGTATACTTATGGGCGCCACCATCGACTATTGCATACTCTTTATGAGTTACTATCGCGAAAGTCGTATGAGGACGGGTGTTCCGGGTGCTATCAGCGCTGCCTACAAGGGAGCCAGTCATTCAATCCTTACCTCAGGACTGATCATTATCCTGGCACCTCTGGCTATGAGCCTGTTCATTGACGACGAGCTCGTCTCGAACATTCTTAAGTGCCTGGCATCCGGGGCCCTGGCTGCAGTGCTCAACATCTTCCTGGTCTTGCCCGGCACCATAGCCCTGTGCGACTTTATGGTTGCACCTAAGGGGGCAGTAAAAAGTTTTGGAAATAAGTAAAACTTGAACTATCTTTGCAGTCCTCAAAGTAAGGAAGTTTAGCTCAGCTGGTTTAGAGCACCTGCCTTACAAGCAGGGGGTCACTGGTTCGAGTCCAGTAATTTCCACTAAAAAAGCTGTCGGGGCCAAACCCTGGCAGCTTTTTTAGTGGAAATATTTTCCCCTTTAATAGACCTTACTATCATAGAGTTCCGGGCCGCCGACTGTGATGTTGACATGCAGGGTATTGTTGCGCCCGATTTCGCCAAGGGCTACTGGGAACCGGCAGGTATTGCCGTAGATCTCACATTCCAGTACTAATATGGTTTGAGGCGAGCCCACGGTGGCTTCCGGCGACTCGTTGGGATAGCAGAACAGTTCTGTCATAGGCTTCTGCGAAAAGATGCCTATATCGAACGGAAGGGGCTTCTTGCGCGTGTTTTCAAGCAGCTCCGAGGGGCGGAACCCGGAGCCTCTCATTACTTCTGCGGCAGAATTCATGTTCTCCAGATATATTCTCGGATCTTCCAGTCGTGCGTATCCTTTCATGGTATTGCTGATCTCGCACAGCTGGACGCGGGACATAAGCGGCACCAGGCTGATATGCCCGGATGATTCCGGAAGAAGCTGGCAGGTACCGCTCATAAGCGGAGTTTCCGGCGAGTCCTCATCGAATTGGCAGCAGAGAAGTTCCATAGAATCGTAGCGGTCTATCGCCACGCGGTTGAATGTCCTGGGCGAGTTTACTATGACTACGGCCTTCTTTGCCTTCCTGGCACCTCTAATGATGAGGCTGTCCGGCAGATAGTCGTATCGCTTCCAGCTCTCCAGGCTGCCTATGTCGTCGGCGTCGTATACCAACACATCTGCGCTACGCACGCGGGGGAGTGAGTCGAACGCCTCGCACATTACGTCCATGCTGAGCTTGAACCAGCTGCTGTCTACCTGCACGCTTACGTCCTGGATGCTCTCGTCGTCCTTTTCCCGGCAAGAGGTAATCAGACAGGCCGGCGACATTGTTAATAGCAAGCTGAACAAGATAAAAGATTGGAGCAGAACGCTCCCCGACTGACGCGGTAAGAGAAAATGCCGTCGGCCTGAATGATTCCAATTAGTTTTCATAGCACTGCAAAACTATGCAGCGCTTTTCATAACTCAATGGAATCAAAAAAATTGTAAATCAGGTTTTGCTGATTTTTTCAGAAACCCCCTGTTTAACCCCCGAACAGACCCTCCAGAAGCTGAAGATAGCGTTTGATAAAGACATCCCGGGTAAGTTTTTCTTCAGCTATTTCGCGGCTCTTGCGGCCCCATTTGGCAAGTTCCTCTGATGATGTCGCTGCCAGTTTCTTAATGGCGTCAGCAAAATCGCAGGTGTCGAAGGGGTCGAACAGCAAACCGTTTTCTCCGGGAATGATGTATCTGGAGTTGTCGCTAACGTCGCTGCAGACAGCTGGAAGGCCGCATGCGAGGGCCTCGGCCAGGGCATTGGAAGTGCCCTCATAGAAACTGGGCAGACAGAAAGCATCTGCTCCGTTATATAGTTCCTCTACGTTTTCGCAGCCGGGATGGATATGTATCCTGTCCTGCAACCCCAGCTTGCGTATCAGCTTCTGACAGCGCCCGTAATACTTGTCGTTGCTTAACGCACCGTACCAGTCGAAATAAAGATTGTCGCAATCGGCCTCTTTCACGGCTTTAATAAGTCCGAGAGCGTTCTTGCGGTCGTAGAGACGTGCCGTGGTAACAACGTTTATGCGTCCGCCTGCGCCCAGTGTGCGTCCTGCGGGGCTGAAACGTTCGGCATCTACGAAATTGGGAATAGTGGTCAGCCTGGAGTCAAGCGCAGGGCAGCGCTTCCGAACCAGGGTTTCCTGTGCGTAACTGTTGCACACCACGGCGTCTGCCATCTTGTAGAACTTAAGACGCAACGTGGTGTACAACCATTTGTCGGTGTTGCAGTTACGCTCGGAGACCACAAGCTTGAGGCCCGGGCAGCGCTGCTTGATAAAGCAGGCTTTCAAGTTGGTTCCTACCAGGTAGGAAATAAGGACCTGGCAGCCGGTGTCGCGCAGATGGGCGGCAATATCCTCCACCAGGCGCCTCTCGTTCCCGGGATGTGGTATGACCGTCAGCCGCACTCCGGCTTCGCGGAGCGGCTTGGCGTAGAAAGATCCCTCCCTGTAGGTGAGGACTTCGACATCATGACCCTGTGCATGCAGCATGAGCGCCAGTCCTGAGAGCTGGCGCTCTGCGCCTCCGAGGCGCAACGATGCTATCATGCAACAGACTTTCAACTAACCTCCGAAGTTGTCGAACAGTATGTTCTCGGGTGCGACGCCGAGCGAATCGAGCAGGTCGCACACACACTTGGTCATCATAGGAGGTCCGCACATGAAGTACTTGATGTCCTCGGGGGCCTCGTGGTCCTTGAGGTACGTCTCGTACATCACGTTGTGCACGAATCCGGCGGTGTACTTCACTCCGGCCTCGTCGGCTGCGGGATCCGGACGGTCGAGGGCAAGGTGGAACTTGAAGTTCGGGAACTCCTTCTCGATCTCGGCGAAGTCTTCCAGATAGAAGGCCTCCACAAGGGCGCGTGCGCCATAGAAGAAGTGAACCTTGCGACCGGTCTTGAGGGTCTTGAACAGCTGCATGATGTGGCTGCGAAGAGGGGCCATGCCGGCGCCGCCGCCTACGAAGATGTATTCCATGTCGTCCGGGTCGTTCTCCGGCAGGAGGAACTCGCCGAAGGGACCGCTTATCCACACCTTGTCACCCGGCTTGCGGGAGAACACGAAGGTGGAAGCGATTCCCGGAGGCACGCCGGGGACGAACTTGAACACGCCCTTGGGCTGGGTGCGGTCGAACGGAGGAGTTGCGATACGCACGTTCAGCTTGATGAGGTCTTTCT
>CAMZEC010000078.1 GCA_947305645.1 uncultured Bacteroidales bacterium
CGCTCCCTGCCGTGGTATTGTCTTTCACCCAGTCGGGCTTGCTGCTTAGTTTATAGGTGGTAGGGCAGTTTACTGTTACAGTAAAACTGCCTCCAGAAGCTTCGAGGGTAACCGCGGTCGGGCTGAGGGAGAAAGCGGTTTCCGAGGGCGTTGGCGTAGGATTTACCTTGGCGGGACAGCCGGTAAGCATCAGGGCTACCGGGAGAAGCAGCCACAACTTTTTGGTAACCAACCTTCTAAACATAAACTAACTGATTATTGCTCAAAAACAACCGAGGAGAAAGGCCCCAGGCTTAAAGTTCCGTCTTTAGCGGCGCTGTATTCGCCGTTGGAGACAAGGCATTTGGTGAGTTTATAGTCCGTGAACACCGCCTTGGCGGGAGTGTTGCGGAAGTTGTGCACAACCAGCACGGTCTGGTCTTCGTAGGTCATCGTCCATACCGCCAGTTCGTCGGAGTTGCAGCTCACTTCAGCCATTTCTCCGAGAGAGAGGGCCTTGCTGGTGTTGCGGGCGCGGGCGAAGCGGCGGTAAACTTTGAGTATAGAGTCGTCGTTCTTTTCCTGGAACTCCACCGACATGCTGCCGGTGAGCATATTGTAATCGACCTTGCCGTTCAGGGCCTTGGCCGCCACGCTTCCCTCGGTAGTCCATCTGATAGGCGAACGGACGAATTCGTCCCCGTTGTTCTTGCCGCCCCAGTATCCGAGCTCCTCGCCCTGATAGATGAAGGGCTTTCCGGGCGAAGTGAGCAGCACGGCGCCGGCAAGTTTCATTTTGGGAAGGCTCTTGCCCAGGTCGTTCCCGGCGCGGTCTTCGTCGTGGTTGGAGAGTTTGATGGCGTCGATAAAGTCGGGACGATACTGCCTGTACTGGCTGCGGAACCAAAGCACCGTACGCGCGAAGTCCTTGCCGGAGCCGCGGTTTATGCGGTCTTTGAGCGTCCACCAGTAGCTGAAATTGAACAGCGACGGGAGCCCTTTGTAGTACGAAGCAATCTTGCTTGTCTCTTCCCAGGCCTCTCCCACCATGTAGATGTCGCCCTTGCCGCCACGCGCTTTGTAAGTAGCGTTGCAGTGGTCGTACCATTGTTTAAGGAAACTCGCGTTGGCTTCGGCCTGCTGCTGGTAAATCCACAAAACTGCATCGAGCCTCAGGCCGTTCACGCCCATCTTTATCCATTTGTCGGCGCTTTCGGCGAGGGCCTTGAAGGCGGGAGATTCCGACGCTTTGGCATAAGGACCGTAGTTAAGGTCGGGCATTGAGGCGTCAAAACTGGCAAAATACCAGATGTTGCTGCCGCCGAAGGTTATGTCGGCCGCCACGGTGTTGTCGAGCTTGAGCGGCTCTCCGAACTTGACCGCCCCGCTTGCGCTGCCCCATTTGGTGCCGCCATCCCAAGATGTGCTCGATGAGCGCACGAGGAAGCCCCAGTCGGTATCGACGTCAACAGTGATTTCATGAATATCGGCGCCGGTCTGATACAAGCCCACCAGCCCTGCGCTGCCTATCCAGAGCCATAGGGAGGCGGAGGGGTTGGAACTCTGCACGGCTGCGGTGGTTTCGGTTACCGTTATGGTCTTGGCTTTCCAGTCAAGCTTGAAGTGCAGGCGCCCTTTGTAGCCCAGGTCGCCTGAAGCGGCGCTGTGCCAGGATCCCATGCCCGGGTTGGTCGCGCCGGCAAAATTGTCCACCTTTCCGGCCGCCACGTCGGCCTGCCAGTTATCGGAAAGCACGTAGAAGCTTCGGTAGGGGCTGTCTTTGGACGATAATGCGCTGTTGAACCATTCCCCCCGTCCGGAGTGGTTGAGCACGTAGTCCATATAAATGTCGATGTTGTACTCGCGGGCCTTGTCGATGAGTTCTTTAAAGTCGGCCTCCGTGCCCAGATGCGGGTTGATGGTGCTGTAGTCCAGGACATCGTAGTTGTGGTACGATGCCGCCGTCTGCACGGGCGAGAGCCACAGGGCGGTGGCGCCAAGGGCATCCAGATAGTCAAGATGCTGAGTAATGCCGCGAAGGTCTCCCCAGCCGTCACCGTCCGAGTCGGCGAAGCTGTACACATTGAGCTGATATGTTATGCCGGAGAGCTTGTCGGAGCTTGGCAGCGGCCGCGAGTCGGGACTGCTCGGCGTACAGGACCAAAAGAGCATAGCCAGTACGGCCAGGGCGGGGAGTACAAACTTTCTCATAATAAGCAATATGGATAGGAGCAGCAGGGACGGTCAGGCCCCTGCTGCCAAAGAATATTATTCGCCGAAGGTTACTCCGTCGACAGAACCTACAAAGCCTGCTCCAGCAAGCATGTCTTTGTAGTTCTCGGCAGTTGCCTCGGTGGTGGTTTCGCCGGCAACGATCTTGCCGCCCTTGACCTTGCCGGTGAGATCAGTTTTGAGGTTGGTTTCCTCTCCAACGTAACCTGCACCTATTGCCAGACCTACTCTGCCACCTGCTGCAGATGTCAGGACGACATCCTTACCGATGGTGAAGTTGGTAAAGGTGGAGTTAGGATTGCAGGAATAGCCATGGATACCGCCGATGGTGCCCTTGCCGTTGGCTCCGCTGATGGAACCGGTGTTGGTGCAGCCGTCGCAGGTGATAATGCAAGTTGAGGTCTCGGTAAAGCCGATGACACCTCCGACATGGGTCTTGGAACCACTGCCGTCAATGGTAATATTACCACTGTTGGAGCAGTTGAGGACTTCAACGGAGAGAGGCTTATCAAGCTTCACCTTGGTACCGCCGCAGTGGCACAGGATGCCGCCTACGCGATAGGAAGTCGCGGATACGCCGGCGCTGAAGGTGATGTTGCCGGTGTTGACGCAGTTATTGTAGAGCACGTGGCTGGCGTCGTTAGGAGTGCCGTAGTATCCGGTGATGCCTCCTACGTAATTGTAGCCGCTATCAGCGTTGGTTGCAACCCTGATATTACCATTGTTGGTGCAATTGACGAAAGAGGCTTCTTTGAGGTTGTTGACATAACCGCACATACCGCCCATACGGGGGGTACCCTTGGCCTCGAAGTAAAGCTCGCCGTTGTTGGTGCAGCCTTCTACGGCGCCGGTCTCCTCAATGTGGCCGATGATACCGCCAAGCTGGATGGAGTTGCCGTTGCCCATATTGGGAACGGTGTTGCCGATCTTACCGTTGTTGACGCAGTTCTTGACTGTGACGTTCTTTCCGCCAAGACCAACGATACCGCCGAGACGGTAGCTGGCCTGCATAGGACCGCTGATCTCAACAGAGCTCTCGCAATTCTCGAATACTGCTCCGTCGGCTGCGCTACCGGCAACACCGCCGGCGTTAGCCGCCCTGGTTTCGATGCTGCCCGCTACCTTGAGGTTCTTGACGGTTCCGTCCACAACCTTGAACAGACCGACGTTGACATCGGTGGGTTCTGCGGTTGCGTTGTAAGTCACGGTGTGACCCTTTCCGTCGAAGTCGCCCCTGAGGGTGTCGGCTGCAAAGGTCTTTCCGGTGAGGTCGATATCCGCCTCAAGGCTTGCGTCTCCCTCGGGATTTTCAAGGAAGGCGATGAGTTCGTCTGCGTTGGTGATGGTGGTGCCGCCCACAGGGCCTGCACCGTCGACGTACTCTGCAGTGCCTGCATTGAAGTCGAGGACGAGGGTCTTGCCGGCCTGTCCCTTAACTCTATCCTGGTCGTTGCCGGCGCCGCGGTAAGCGATCTTGCCGTCGAAGAAGATGAATTCGGTCTTCCACCAATCGTACCAGCCGTTTCCGGTGATGCCATCCTTGGCGGTTGTAGGCTGAACTTTGACACCCATACGCATTTCCTCTTCTGCGATGACGGGGATAGTGAGCTTGTCACCGTCTGCAACGAACTTGGGAGCCTTGTCGAAGTCCCACTCTGCAGGGTTGGAGAATGCGGCGCCGATACCGTAAACCTCAGCGGGGCTGATCTCGACTGCGTTCTCGTTGCCGTCAACATAAACGGTGTAGAAACCGTTCTCGGGGACCCAGCAGTTGCCGTCGTTGATAGTGTAGCCAACGGTGCCGGCACCGGTGAAGTCACCGTTCCATGCCTTGGTTGCGCAGAACTTGAAGCCCTTGTCGGCCTCGAAGTAGCGGGTGCACCAGAATTCGCCTGCCTTGCCCCATACAGGGATGAGCTCGACGACTCCGGCATCTTCCCACTTCCAGTCGCCGAACTGTGCACCGATCATGTACATGGTCTCGGGAGCTGCAGAAGCGGACTCGAGTTCTACATTGTACTTGAAGGAATTGGCGATATCGCCTGCAGCGAGCTTGTAGTTAAGGGTAATCTTGTACTTACCTGCACCGTCTTCCACCACGATGTTGTCTCCGCCGGGCTTGCAGTCCTTGCCGAGGTTGGTGTTGGCTTTGACCTGCTTGGTTCCGTCGGCGCTCTGGCCGAGGGTGATCTTCCATGCGCTGTTGTAAGCGAACTTGAACTCACCTGCCTTTGCCAGCTCCTGTCCGGAGAGGGTAAAGGTGATGCCTTCGTTGGAAGCCTCGGTAGCCTCGAGAGGAGTGAAGCCCCAGCTGTTCATACCGCCGCGCACACCCAGGGTAACGGGGCAGAGAACGATCTGTGCATTCTCGATGTCATTGTTCTTGTTGAGGTCGAGGACAATGTGATACAGACCGGTCTTGCTGACCTTCATCTTGGGAGCGGAGTCACCGACCACGAGTTTGCCCTTGAACACTGCGTCGGCAGGGTTGTCGGCATACAGTGCGTCGGTAAGGTCGGCTTTGAACTCGGTGAGCTCGGCGCCGTAAGCTGTCTGCTGGCCGCCGCTCACATAAGCGAGGGTGAATTCCTTGCCGCCCTGAAGCACGATGTACTTCTCGAACATACCGTCGCGGGCGCTCTGGTTGTCAGCCTCGTTGATACCGTTGGCCATGGTAAGGTCGGCGGTTACCTCGGAAATCCCGGTAGCCTCGCCAACCACATAGAAACCGTCCTCGGTGATTTTATTCACATCGGGGCCTTCCGGTTCCTTCTGTTTGCATCCTACAATAGCTAATGCCATTGCGGCAATGCTAAGAAAACTGAAGATTTTTTTCATTTTTTTTTGATTGAATTAGTAAATGGTGTTGTGTGTATGTTATGCTATTAATACCCGGGGTTCTGGGTGTACACGCCGGGAGCTCCGTCGCGTACCCAGTCGGGGATAGGGAACAGTCGATGGTTTTCGTCGCTGGGATTCTTGAACTCCCAGCTGCTTCCGTAGGTGCCGAAGCGGATCTGGTCGTCGCGGCGGTGGCCTTCCCAAGCGAGCTCGCGTCCGCGCTCGTCAAGCAGCTCCTGGAGGGTGAGCTGGTCGGCGGTGTAGGCGGGAAGCCCTGCACGGGTGTGGACTTTGTTGACGCACTCCAGAGCCTCCTCATCGGCCTTGCCGCCGTTCTGCCTCATGCGGGCCTCAGCCTTCATGAGCAGTACATCGGCGTAACGGTAGATAGGGAAGTCGGAGTCGGCGTGATGGGCGATGCCGTTAGCGAACTCGAACTTGACAAAGCGGGCGCCCTCGCAGGAGTTGGCTGCGGTAGGATCCTGGATGGTGGTGACCTTGGGGTCGATTATCACCTTGAAGTGAGAATCGGCGTGGTCCCATTCCACTATCTTGCCGGTCCAGTTGTCGCGGTGGTAGATAATGGTGTTCCAGTCGGTCACGGTATCGTACACGGGTCCGACGAACCACTGGGCCTTGCGCTTGTCGTTGTCGGAGTACTTGTTGTAGAAGGACTCGAGGGTGCAGGGGCCGTTCCAGCAGTCGGTGGTGAACTCGAAGGCGGCACGCATCGCGTAGTGCTGGGTCATGAGGTGGAACATGTTGCCGTTGGCATATACGCCGTCGAATACGATAGGGAAGATAATCTCTTTGTTGGAGGTGTTGCTGATCTTGAACGCGTCGAAGTAGTCGGTGTTAAGAGTGTAATAGCCTCCGTTGATGATAAGGTCGCAGTACTTTTCGGCGTCGGCCCAGCGGGGCTTGCCTGTGTAGACCTCGGAGTTGAGATACATCTTGGCCAGGATCATATAGGCAACCGGCCTTGTCATGGAGCCGTAGCGGACGTCGTTGTCAACCTTTTCGAGGTTCTCGAGAAGCTCGCCCTCGATCCAGTCGAACACTTCTTTGCGGGTGTACTGCTTGATGGCGCGGTTACCGTCGTCGATGTGCACGTTGCCGTAAGTGTCCATTGCCAGGAGGTGGTAGAAAGCCCTGAGTATCTTGGCCTCGGCCAGTCCGGCCTTGGCGGCGTCGGACCAGGTGCTTTCATCTTCGCCGGCGATGGTGTGGATATTGTCGATAACGGTGTTACACTTGGTAACGCCGCCATAGGCGAAGCTCCAGCCGTTGTTAATGTCGCGCGTGTTGCTGCCCCAGGTGTGGGAGTGCATTGCGATGGGCACGCCGGCGTCGTACCAGTCGGTGCCGCGGGTAGGTACCACAACCTCGTCGGAAGTGTATTCCTGAAGGCTCCAGAAGCCCTCGCGGTAGATGTAGCCGTATTCACCCGCAAGCTGCGAGTAAGCGTTGGCGATGAGGGTCGAGAACTGGGCGGGTGTCTTAAAATAATCTTCCTTGCGTACGTCGGTATAGACTTCCGGAGAAAGGTCGGTGCAGGCCGCGGCGAGCAGGCCGGCGGCGGCGATTATGACAGTATAAATCTTTTTCATACGCTTAATCACTAGAAGTTAAGGTTTACGCCCAGGGAGAAGGTCCTTTGGGTAGGATAGTAGGAACGTCCGTCAAATCCGGGAGAAAGCCCCGACATCGACACGGTCGAAGGGTCGTGGCCCTTGTAGCCCGTGAGCGTGAAGAGGTTCTGCGCGTTGACAAACACCCTGCAGCTGTGCACATACTCGGCAATGGCGCCGCCCAGCTTGGGGGTCCAGCCGATGGTAAGGTCGTTGAGCTTGAGGTATGAAGCGTCCTCAAGGTAGAAGTCGGAGAACTGGCGGAGCGAAGCTTTGGTGATCTCCTGGTTGTTGATCCAGTTGGTCAGCTTGGCGGCATCGCCGCTGAACGAGCTCAACAGCACGTTCTCGGTACCGCGGGTGTTCTCGTAGAAGTAGCGGGTCTCGTTGAAG
>CAMZEC010000079.1 GCA_947305645.1 uncultured Bacteroidales bacterium
CTTGTTCTCGTGGGTGAGCTGGAGCTCGACACCCTTGTTGGACACGATACCGATGTTCTCGTCGGGCAGGTTGCCGGTGAGGCCGGTGTAGTACGGCACGGAGGCGTTGCGGGTGCAGAGGATGTTGCTTCGGCGGGTGTGGAAGAATTCGAGTTCCCATCCGAGGAGGCCGTGGTTGATGTTACCGTCCAGACCAAGGTTCCAGGTGCGGGCCACTTCCCAGGTGATGTTGGCGTTGGGCACGCCGTCGGGGAGGATGTAGTTGACTTCCTTCTGGTCGTACAATGCCCTGTAGGAGGTGCTGGTGGAATAAGCGTAGGTAGCCAGATACTGGAATGCATCTACCTGGTCGTTACCCTGCTCGCCGTAAGAGGCGCGGAGCTTGAGGTTGGTGAGCCAGGGGATGTTGTTCTTGATGAACGGCTCCTCGGAAAGACGCCAGCCCACGGACACTCCGGGGAACACGCCCCAGCGCCTGTCGGCGGGGAAGTTTTCACTTCCGTCCCAACGTACGAGGGCCTGGATCATATACTTGCTCTTGTAGTCGTATCCGGCACGGGCGAAGAATGAACGGCGGGCCGTCTCGGCCGCATAGCCTCCGATCTTGTAGAACGACTTGTCGGCGTTACCGGCGAAGAACTCGTCGAGGATGTCGGAGTCGTACTTCTCGATGTTGGCGTTGAAGCGGTCGCGGCGGAACTGGCTCTGCTCCATACCGGCGAGAGCGGTCACGTGGTGGTCACCGAAAGCGTGGTCGTAGTTGATGTTGGCGTTCACGGTGAGAGTGTGGTAGTTGTTCTGGCTCTCGCTCAGGGTAGGAGTGGTAAACTGTCCGCTGTCCCTCAGACGGTAGGTCTCCGTAATCTCGTCGTAGGAGTAGCAGGGCCAGTTCTTTGACCAGTTCTTATTGAAGTTGTTGTGAACGTCGTAAGCGAGCACGGCATTGATGGACAGGCCCTTGGTAATGGCGTGCAGGTCGTAGTTGCCGCGGAAGGTGGTGTTGATGGTGTTGTAGGTGGTACGGTCGTAACCGGTCAGGTCCTGCACCAGTGCCGCAGGGTTGGAGCCGCTGCGGATGTATCCGTTGGGATAGTACGGTGCGCTGGAAGCGTAACGGCGGGTGGTAATATAGAAAATACCGTAGTTATCCGAAGGATATGCCGAGTAGTTCTTGTGCTGCTGGCGCACGTTCAGGTCAACTCCGAGCTTGAAGTCGTTGGTGACCTGGATGTCAACGTTGGAACGGACGTTGTACTGGTTGTAGTTGGTGGCGGACTTGTAGTAGATACCGTCCTGGTACTGTCCGTTGAACTGCAGGAAGTAGCTCACTTTGCCGGCACCGCCCTGCAGGCTCACGCCATATTTGTGCTGTGAGGAGAAGGGCTTGATGATGGCCTTGAACCAGTCGGTGTTAGGATAGTTGATAAGGTCGTCGCCGTCGATGTAGTGCTGAATCTGCTCCTCCGTGTAGATGGGGGAGGCGCCGGTGATGGCGCGGGCGGCGTTGTATGCCCTCGCGAACTCCACTGCGTCGGCCATCTTGAGCAGACGGGTGGGCGACTGCATACCGTAGTCGTAGGTGAAGGTCACGGTAGGAGTGCCGTCGGTGCGGCCGCGCTTGGTGGTAACCAAAATAACACCGTTTGCGGAACGTGCACCGTAGATGGCGGCCGACGCATCCTTCAGGACGTTGATGCTCTCGATTTCCTCACCGGTGAGGCGGGAGAACTCGTCTCCACGGCCGGGGACACCGTCGATGATGATGAGCGGGGAGTTGTTGCCCAGAGTACTGCGGCCGCGGATGTACATAACGGCGTCGTCACGTCCGGGCTCACCTGAACGGTTGTTGACGATAACACCCGACATACGTCCGGCAAGACCCTGGGAAAGGTTCACCGAGGAGTTCTTGACCAGTTCCGCGCCGGTGGTGGAGGTGACGGAACCGGTAAGGGTGATCTTGGACTGGGTACCGTAACCGATGGCCACGGCCTCTTCGAGGAGCATCTTATCCTCGTTGAGCGCAAAATCGACAGTACTTTGGCCGGTGAATTTGATGGACTGCTCCTCATAGCCAAGGAGACTTGCGGTTAGAGTTGCGCCATTTGCAACACCCGAGATGGAATAGTTGCCGGAAGCATCCGTCATAGCGCCGTTCTGGGTGCCCTTGACAAGCACCATGGCTCCGATCAGCGGTTCGCCGTTGGCGTCTTTAACCGAACCCTGCACACGGACGCGGTTCTGCGCCACGGAAGGTAATGTGGTCAAAATCAACGCAGATAGGAGCATCAAGAAGGTTTTTAGTTTCTTCATATGCTTTGGATATTAGTTTCCAGTTCTCAAATATATAAAAATTTTTCGATAAAAATTGCTATGTTTACACCCATAATTATATTTGCTTTTCAGAATATGGAAAAGACATTATACTTTGCCGGAGGGTGTTTCTGGGGGACCGAGCACTTTTTCAAAGGCATCGACGGAGTGACGGAAACCACTCCCGGATATGCCAACGGAAACCTTGACAATCCAAGTTACGAACAAGTATATACCGATACCACGGGCCACGCCGAAACTGTAAAAGTGGTGTACGACCCCGCCAGGGTGAGCGCCGCCAGGCTGGTCAAGCTTTTTTTCGCAAGCATCGACCCTCTGTCGCTCAATCGCCAGGGGCACGATGTGGGCACGCGCTACCGTACGGGAGTCTTTTATGACGACCCCTCCGACCTGCCTGCCATACGGAGTGAATTCGAGGCCGCGAGCCTTCGCCTCGGGGCCGATCCGGTAACGGAACTGCTGCCCCTGAAGGGCTTCTGGAGCGCCGAGGAGCGTCACCGCGACTATCTTGACAAGAACCCCGGCGGATACTGCCACCTGCCGCTCAAGGCATTCAAGTACCTGCGCCTCTACCAGGACCTCGGACTCCTGCTCGGCGACGAAGAAGACCCCACTGCCCGCCAGGCGCAGACAGCGGCGCTCATAACCGAGAGGATGAAGTTCTTCTGGACCGGATTCTACCGGGTAATCGGGGATACGCTCGTGCTGGGGCCTTTCCAGGGCTCTCCGGCCTGCTTCAGGATCAAACGCGGCCGGGGCGTCTGCGGCACCGCCTGGGAGAGGAAAAACACCGTCGTGGTGCCGGACGTGGAGCAGTTCCCCGGGCACATTGCCTGCAGCTCGCTGTCGCGCTCTGAGATTGTGGTACCGGTAATCCGCGGAGAGGAAGTCACCGCCGTCCTGGACATCGACAGCACCTCCCTCGGCACGTTTGACGAGACCGATGCCGTATGGCTTGAAATGATATGCGAACTGCTATGAGTCAGAAAGTTATTCTTATTACCGGAGCCAGCAGCGGCATAGGGCTCGATACCGCCCGCATGCTGGCATCAAAGGGTTGCAAGGTTTATGGCGCAGCCCGCAGGGTAGAGTTGATGGAGCCGCTGAAGGAACTGGGCGTTGTCCCCCTCTATATCGACCTTACCGACCCGGTGTCGATGCAGAAATGCGTGAATACCATACTCGAAGCGGAGGGACGCATCGACGCCCTGGTCAACAACGCAGGATACGGGCAACTGGGCCCCATAGAGTGCGTCCCCATCGAAGACGCCCGTAAGCAAATGGAAGTCAACGTGTTCGGTATAGCCCAGCTGTGCTCAATGGTGATTCCCGCCATGCGCGCGGCCCACAGCGGGCGCATTGTCAACCTTTCGTCCATTGCTGGCAAAGCAGTGATTTATTTCGGTGGCTGGTACAACGTCTCCAAGTTCTCCGTAGAGGCTCTCAGCGATGCCCTGCGCATAGAACTCAAGCCCTTCGGAATCGATGTGGCCAAGATCGAGCCGGGCGGCATCAGGACCCCCTGGGGAATCATAGCCGCAAAGCATCTCGAAGAGTGCACCAGGGGCTCCGCATACCAAAAGGCCGCCTCTGACGAAGCGGCCATCTTTAATAAAGCTTATAGTTCCAAGAATCTGTTGTCCTCTCCGAAGAGAGTGGCGGGGGCGATTTGCCGTGCTTGCTTAAGCAGGAGGCCCAAGGCCTGTTACCGCGTGGGTGTGGGCTCGGGCCTGATGCCCGCTATGCATTCGCTTCTGCCTGCCCGCTGGTGGGATTCCCTTGCAAGGCTCTTCGCTTACAGCAAATCGGCTGTGCGGTAAGAGACTCCTGTGTGAGGGATATTGTCTGCTATGTCCTCGAGAACATTCCAGGCGTAGTAGGTGCTATAGGCGTTGCTGGGCTGGAAGCGGAGGGTCGAGAAGCGGTCCGAGAGGACTGATTCGCGCCACTGCGCCGTTATGGTCACCTTAACCCTGCCGAAGACCCGGGTAATCTTGAAGTACATCGCAAACTGGTTGTGTGTCATAGGATTCGTCCAGTCGAAAGGAGTCGGTATGAAGCTCACTTCGCTGCGGATCCAATCGTAGTTGTTGCCGTAAGACGCTACATTGTAGTAACGTGCCCTGAGCAGTCTGGCTATGTAGTCGTAGGCCTCCATCTTGCTGGTGAACAGGGTGTTGACCACTATTCCCGCAGCGTTGGTGCGCTCGTAAGCCTCATAGCGGCTGTAGTTGCGTACGGTAGGGATAGGAGGACGTTTGCCGGGATACATATCCGCGTAGCCGGGGATGTAACCGCCGCCGGAGTACCCTCCGTAATTCCCGGAATTATGGGCGGGAGGAGGAGGCGGAGGAGTATTGTGGTTAGAACCACCGTTAACCGGCCTGCCGTTGTTGTAACCGCTGTTTCCACCGTAGTTTCCACCATTTGCGGGCCTGCCGTTGTTGCCGGAATAATTACCGTTGTTGCCATTGTTGGCAGGTCTGCCGGAATTGTAACCGTTATTGTTTGCATTGCTGCTGCTCGAAGCGCCTCCGTTGACGACGGAGCCGGTGTTCGAAGAGCCGCTGTTACGGTTATCGGTTCCGTTCCTTCTGCTGCCCTCCTTGTCGGTAGTCACGCGAAGCTTGACATCGGTGGCCGCCTGGTTGGAGACATTGGTCGGATACTGCGCTTTATCAACCTTCTCTTGCTTTTTTTCCGCCTTAGTTTCCTGACGGGCCGTCACGGTGTTGTTGCGTCTGGCGCCACCCTCCTGGGCGGCTGCGGGCGCGGCGAAGAAGATCATCGCCATGAGCGCCGGGAGAAATCTAAACATCGTTTTCATAAGGCATTAGTATTAAAAGGTTTCATACCTACATTGGCAAAGACCTTGCCAAACTCCGCCGCCCCCCGCCGGAGGGCTACAGGATGGTGATTTCATCGATAAAAATGAACGCCGGATAACCGGCTCCGGGGTGCCACTGGGGGATGGTCCCGTAGTTACGGGCAAATACCTTTACGTAGCGGGCGGACGTGCTCACCGGAGCGCTGCACTCCCAGGTCTGTATGGTCATATCGGTATCGGCTACCCCCGAAGAGAGGGTAGCTACAGTGCGGTAGCTCTCTCCGTCTTTGGAAACCGCAAATTCCACTTCAGTGGGCATCCAAATCCACGAGCGGGCATCCTGGAGGAAGCCTGCCGAAATGGTCTCCACGTGCCTTACCGAGCGAAGGTCGATTACAGCCTCGAAGTCACAGTCCTGATAGCCCTGCCAGCCTCCGGTACGCCAGTTGACCCCTCCCCTGCGGCCGTCGATTAGGCCTGAAGGGCCGCCTGCGGAATACTGGCCGCTATACTCGGAATGCAGTTCTATATCCCTGTCGTTGAAAGCTTTATGCACGCTGCAGCAAGTGATGAAACTCTGCCGCCCGTCCTTTTGGGCGCGGGCCTCAAGGGTGCAGTTCCCACTAACCGTAAACGGCCCCTCGTACGGGCGGAAATCACCTTTGCCAGCAACTCGCCAGCTGATCTCGCCCTCTCCCCCGATGGCCACCCGCAACGAATCCGTAAATATATCGCTGTCCATCTCGAACCACGGATTCGTGACTATCCTCCCCGGGGCAGAGTCCGCTGCGGCGACCCTCCCCGCAAGCGGGTCCCCTCCCTCTTCGGGAGTCAAAGTCGCCGCAGCGGACTCTGCCCCGGAGAGACTTTGGCCCTTACGAACAGGAGCTCCGGGGTTTCCGTCCGAGACCGGCACCAATCCCGGACAAACAGGATAACGGTCGAGTGCACTCAACACATACCAAGCCGACATCTGCCCGCAATCATCATTCCCGCACAACCCGTCCGGCGCCGAAGTATAAAGCGTCTCCATAATACGCAGAGCAGTCGCCCTGGCCTTATCCGGCCGCCCCACGGCATTATACAAATACGGAATATGATGACTCGGCTCGTTGCCGTGAGCATACTGCCCTATGCAGCCCGTAATATCCGCCTGAGTACGTCCGGTCGTCCCCTCGGGAGCGGCAAAAAGACTGTCAAGGCGCTGTTCGAAGGCCTCTTTCCCGCCAAGCGCCTCCATAAGGCCGGCTATATCATGCGGCACAAAGAAACTGTACTGCCAGGAGTTCGCCTCGGTGTAGTTGTTGTTCACCTCACGAGGATCGAAAGGACTGTACCAGCGTCCGTTAAGGCGCGCCCTCATAAAGCCCGTAGAAGGGTCCAGCACATTGCGCCAATACTGCGAGCTGGTCATATAACGCTCATACTCTTCATCCTTCCCCAGATATTTGGCCACCTGAGCGACGCACCAGTCGTCATACGAGAACTCCAGCGTCTTGGACACGCTCTCGTGCTCATCGTCGGCAAGCACCAGGCCGTTGCGCCTGAAGCTTTCCATGCCGAATTCCGGCCTCAGCGAACTGGCTACAAGGGCCTCGAAAGCCTTTTCGACGTCAAAACCACCTATCCCGCGCGCCACGGCGTCGGCAATTATCGGGGCCGAATTGTAACCTATCATACATTCGGTCTCCCAGCTTGAAAGCTCCCACACACGCAGTTTTCCGTTCTCCTGCCAAATGGAAATCATGCTGTTGATGAAGTCGGCGCTGCGCCCGGGCTCTATTTCAAAGAGCAGAGGATGCTCGCCGCGGAAGGTGTCCCAGGTGCTGAACACGGTGTA
>CAMZEC010000080.1 GCA_947305645.1 uncultured Bacteroidales bacterium
ACTACAATTCCATCACTCGGGACATGCTTTACATGTACGAGGTGAGCGTGCCGCCGTTTGCTTATAACAAACTGATGGCCAACCTTGGCAAGATGTCAAACTCCGGCGTAGAAGTGGGACTAGGCGCCAATATCATGAGGACTTCTGATTCCCAGCTGAACCTTTCCATGAACCTTGCATTCCAACAGAACAGGCTGATCTCCCTCTCTGGATGGTGGCAGGGCCAGTATCTGGAGGCCCCGGAAATCCAGGCTATGAACGCCATGACGGGCGCCGGCTTCCACGGAGGCCACAACGATGTTGTATATCAAATTGTCGGGCAGCCGCTTGGTGTCTTTTATATGCCTCATTGCACAGGATTGAAAGTGGCCGATGACGGTACCAGATATTATGAGACCGACGGGATTAACCATATTTGCGGCCAGGCGGCGCCAAAAGCCCTTCTTGGCTCCAACATCAGCTTCCGTTACAAAGCGTTTGACGTTTCCATGCAGGTGAACGGGGCTTTCGGCCACAAGATTTACAACGGCACCGCCCTCACTTACATGAACACCGGCTCGCTCCCATATTACAATGTAGCGGCCGATGCCCCCGCTCAAAATATAGTAGACCAAACAGTTACAGATTACTGGCTGGAAAGGGGAGACTACGTTAACATCGACTACATAACCACGGGGTGGAATATCCCTGTAAAGCGGATTGTCCGCTCTCTGAGGCTTTCCCTTTCTGTCAACAATCTTGCAACCATTACAGGCTACAGCGGACTCACCCCCATGATAAACAGCTCCGTGACGGGTTCCACCTTCGGCCTTGATGACAAGATTTCCTACCCAGTTTACCGTTCCTTTTCCATGTCTGCAAGCATTCAGTTCTAGATGAAAAAAGCTATTATCATACTGGCCCTTACAGCTCTTACCGCATGTTCGCTTCTGGAAGAGCATCCCAAAAGCAGCCTTGCTCGCGAAGAAGCCATTACTTCAGAAAAAGCCCTGTATCAGAACACTTTGGGTAATCTCTACAGGCAAATAGGTTCATCCACAGAAGGAGAAGGCATAGCCGGCACCTACCGCGGCATATACGACTTGAACACCTTCACAACCGACGAAGCAATTATCCCCACACGTGGCGGCGACTGGTACGACGGCGGAGTGTGGCAGAGGCTGTTCCTGCATAACTGGGAGACTTCCGAAGCACCCATCAAGAACGCCTGGAACTATCTATACAAGATGGTCGTCCTTTCCAACGAGGCCATCCGGGAACTGAAGGACTATCCAGAATGGCAGGCAGAAGCACGCGCACTCAGGGCCTATTTCTATTACTATATCATGGACCTGTTCGGCAACGTTCCGGTGTTAAAGGAGCCCGGAATTTCAATTTCTGCAGTAAAGCAGAGCCCCCGAGCCGAGGTTTTCCACTTCATAGTAGACGAACTGGAGGAGGTGTCTGAAATGCTTCCTGCCGTGATGAGCCAGCATCAGGGTGAATATTATGGCCGGTTCACCCTTCCGGTAGCATTGTTCCTTCTTGAGAAACTGTATCTGAATGCACCTGTTTACGCCTCAGAAGAGCACTACGACAAAGTGATCCAGATGGCCCAGTCACTTGAGGGATTCGGCTATGACCTTTCCGCTTCGTACTCCGACAACTTCCTGGTACACAACGAGTCGTCGGACGAAAACATATTCGTAATACCACTGGACAAACACCTATATTCGGCCCAAAACCAGTATATTTTCCGCTCAATTCACTACGACCACGCTTCGGCCATAGGCTTCACGGCAGAAAACGGCTCGTCGGCAACGCCGGAAGTGCTCGAGGCCAACGCTTTCGGTACCGAAAACGAAGATCCCCGATTCGACATGAATTATTGGGGCGGAGTGCCCACGGACGCCGACGGGAATATGATTGCCGTTGAATACAAGCCCCGTTCCATTGCCCTGGACCTTACCGGAAGCCCGGATGAAAAAACCGCGGGCGCCCGTATGCGCAAATACCAGACTGACTACAACGCCTTCAAGGACGGAAAACTGATGGACAATGACTGGGTTATATTCCGCTATGCCGATGCTCTGCTGATGAAGGCAGAAGCCCTGCTTCGTACCGGCAAAGACGATGATGCGCTGCTTCTGGTGAACGAGGTCCGCTTACGCTCCGGAGCATCGGAGCTGGAGACACTCACCCTTGACATCCTTCTGGAAGAGAGACTCAGGGAATTTGCCTGGGAAGGGTTAAGAAGGCAGGATCTTGTCCGATTCGGCAAGTTTGGGGCGGCAACCACACTGCGTCCCCAACTCCCCGACGAAGCGACGTCACGCTATACGGATATCTTTCCCATACCGTCCGATATCCGTGAACTGGCCCCCTCACTGGAGCAAAATCCCGGATATTAGTTCCAGCTGAATGATGCCGGCTGCTATAACAGATAAGTGGCCGAAAGCCAGAGGCCGTTGTTGATTGCGTGCTCACTCTTGCAGGGAGGGATGACTCCGAAGTCGAGCCCCAGCGAGAAACGCATTTTGTGGCCAAGTTCAATGCCGGCGTCGCCCCCGAGCCCGAGGTCGAGGAAGCGGGCACATCCGTCATCGTGCTTCTTGAAGCGGATGAGTCTCACGTCCATATACGGGCCGGCCTCTGCGAAAAAGGCAAGGTCTTTGTCGAGAGCAAGGGTATATCCTATGCGGGCGGGAACCTCAAGATAAAGGGTCCTCAGTTTAGCGAACGGCACCGGGTAGCAACCGCGCAGGCTCAGGCGGCCGCCAGCCATCAGATAGGCGTGAGGCAGAAGGAAAGGCATCCGGGCATCTACTCCGCCTCTCATCTGGAACATCGGCTGCCTGCTCAGGTACAAGCCCATGCCTCCGGTCGCCCCGAAGCGCAGTTTGCTGTAGAAGTCTTCATCTTTCTTCTCATTTTGCTTTTTGGAGCTGTCTTGCTTCTTAGTGGCGGTGGATGCAGTGCTTTGGCTGGATTTCTGCTGCGAAGATTTCTGTTGGGAGGAATTCTGCTGCACGGTAGTGCTCTTGCCAGATTTCTGTTGAGAGGATTTCTGTTGCACGGTAGTGCTTTGGGTAGCCTTTTCTGATTTCTGGGTTTTGCCGGTGGTCTGTGCACCCAAACTGATTGTCGCCAGGAGTATAAATACGGATATCAATAGCTTTTTCATGGCTGTTTAATCTTTCTTCCGGCTAAGATACTCATTTTTCGGTTATATTCGACACAATAATGACAAATCGGTATTCACTTAACCTGATGATTACTATCATCAACTAACGCATCCTTGGTGAAACGTTGAATTATAAGTATCTTTGTGATTATGCATTTTAGCGGTATCATAGTATGCGCGGCCGTGTTCTTCTGTATCGGCATCTGCCATCCGGCCGTCATCAAGATGGAGTATTATCTGGGCAAGAAGAGCTGGTGGATATGGCTCGTGGCTGGGCTTCTGGTCGCGTTCGCGTCTTTGTTCGTTCCAAATCAGACCTTATCGACCATACTCGGCGGCTTCGCCTTCTCCTGCTTCTGGGGCATCCTTGAAATGCACCAGCAGGAACAGCGCGTGGTCAAGGGTTGGTTTCCTGAGAACCCAAAGCGGCACGAGTATTATGAATCTCTGAGAAGGGGGATGAAAAAATGAGCCCGATATTCACAGCACTGATGATTCCGTTCCTGGGTACCACCTTGGGATCTGCCTTTGTATTTTTCATGAAGCGGGATATGCCCGCTTTGTTGCAGAAGGTTCTGCTGGGCTTCGCCTCCGGCGTCATGGTGGCGGCATCGGTATGGTCGCTGATTATTCCGGCCATCGAAATGGGGGAGGGGGCATCTGCAGTCATCGCCCCGGTCATCGGCCTCCTTGCCGGTTTTGCATTCTTGCTGCTCATAGATTTTATAACACCACATATTCACGCCAGCGGAGAAGCAGAAGGGCCGCAGAGCCGCCTGTCGCGCACCGCAAAGCTTGCGCTGGCCGTTACCATCCACAACTTCCCGGAGGGAATGGCCGTAGGCGTGGCTATCGCGGGCGCATTGTCGGCAGATTTCAATATGGCCGGTGCCCTGGCCTTGTCGGTGGGTATCGCACTCCAGAATGTGCCTGAGGGGGCGATTATCTCAATGCCTCTGAGGGCGGAGGGTAACTCCCGCTGGAAAGCTTTCGGCATCGGCGCTTTGAGTGGAATCGTGGAGCCTATCGGAGGTGCGCTGGTACTGCTTCTGGCAACATCCATCCTTGGTATTATGCCCTATATGCTGACTTTTGCCGCCGGCGCCATGCTGTATGTAGTAGTGGAAGATCTGATCCCGGATTACTCTCAAGGCACGCACTCCAACATCGGAACAATAGGATTCGCCATCGGCTTTGCGCTGATGATGGTGTTGGACGTGGTACTGGGATAAGCGCATTTCACATTATCCCCCCCCGGCGAAAAGTGCGGGAGATGTCCCATCGACGAAAACGCCCCGAATTGGGACTTCGAGCAGTATGCCGAAGGTTTGCACCATCCGCTTGCCGAACGTCAGTTCAAGGCCGATCTGGATGCCCTGGAGTGGGCCGATGCCTGCGTGCTTGTTCTTCCTTGTGGCCGCAGCGCCCATACGGAAGCCGGATGGATGGCAGGACGGGGCAAGAAGGTCGTTGTCTATATCCCGAAGATGGAGGAACCGGAGCTGATGTATAAGCTGTTCGATAAGGTGGTCGGCAGTCTTGACGACCTCGTGAAATCTATTTGACCGGCAGCAGTTTGGCGACAATTTCGTCGCGGACCTTTTCCCAAGCCGGTTGCGGATCGAAGGTGAGGCCGGGGCTGAGGCGGCCGGTGGTGTCGCCCAGGAATTCGGGATTCTGCATCTTCTCGTCCATGTTCAGCACGAATTCCTTGTAGGTTGGGGCGTGGCTGGCCACGAAGCGGAGGTAGCGGTCGTAGGCCGTCATTACGCGGTCAAGATTCAGTTTGCCGGTGATGAGTGCGGTGTAAACGTCGAAGAGGTCACGGCCTTTGAGACGCTGATAGAGTGCGCGGACTTTCGTCCCGACCAGTTCGTCCAGCTCGTATGTGAGCACGTTGCACTGGCCACTGAACCAATCGTTCTCGACGGAGAAGGGTACACGGACCATCGGGAAGACACTGAAATGCTCCTTGCAGTTGATTTCCACTTTCAGGTGGATCTCGCCGGCGCCCACATCGGTCGGCTGAACGCGGAAGACGAGGGTATTGTTGTGTTTCTTCTGCTTGACGACGGGTTCGCCCAGCCAGGAGAGGGCTTCGCGCAGATGGTCTATCGTTTCCTTGATGGGTTCGGCGTTTACCTGGACCAGGTCGATGTCTTCTGAGTAGCGGGGCTGCGGCTCCAGATAAAGCTTGTGCAGCGCCGTGCCACCACGGAAGGCGAGGTGTTCCTTCAGGAAGGGGTCGCTGTATATCGACACCAGCGCCCTGCAGATAATCAGATCCTGCTCCACCAGGCGCGGTGAAGACCACGGTACAACCGTACCCCATTGGGTTATGAATGCTCTCTGTATCATAAGTCGTCAATTTCAATTTCTTGGTTCACCACCACTTTCCATTTCTTGTCCACTTCGGCGTCATCAACCGATACGCCCAGTTTGAGCGGCACGGCTTTCATTTTCATACCTCCGGATTTCATCAAGGCGAGCAGACCGTCGGCAATGTCTTCTTCTTCCAGTACGCAGTCCAGTAGGTAGCCCATGCGCTGGAATACGGGGGCGGATGCGACCTTCAGGAAGCCGGCGTCCAGCTTGGTGAAATCCAGCTTCAGGGACAATTCTTCCAAGACCGTTGCAGCCCTCGTGAGACCACCGATGTGCTCCTGATAGGCCACCAGGTCCACTGCCGTCAGTTCCGGTCCGGAGACATTCAGCCAGCCGGCAGGCACTTCCAGGCGCTGGACATAGGCCATAGGGATTTCCCGCCGCTCGGCGTAGCGGATGGCATAGCCTTCGCGCTCCTTGTCGCGCAGCACAGGAGGCTCAACCATCACCTGGAACTCCATCGGGGCCTGATGCGCTGCGCCGTGGCGCTCGGCGGCACTGAGCAGCGAGACGTAGTATTTTCGCTGGAGATACTGCATCATCCGGTCCAGGTACACTTCCTGCGGCACGGCTTTCCACAGACGGTATTCCTCGGGTACGACCACATAGAAGCCGCGGCAAGGGGAGAATACCCGGCCTTTGGCTACGGCGCGGTGCAGGGCCGTGTCGACGGTAGGGGGGGACATCGAGGGAAAAGCCTTCCGAACATCCTCCTTGGAGAAAGTGTATCGGCCGCTCGGAGCAAGTCCTTCTATCCAGTCTGCAATGCTCATGGTTTTACGCATTTGTTCTATTCACTTGCAAAGTTAGACAAATTTTGTATAATATCGCAAGCAAATGGAAGATTTTACATTTTTGACACTATTCTTCCTACGGATGCTTGAATTTCGACAATTTTACCCAGAAATAGGTCTGAATTTGGAAAATTTTACCCAAATAAGCAGCAAATTATGCTTGAATTTGGAAAGAAATACCCGGTTGCCAGGGATATGAGGGGAGATTTTGTTATATTTGCGGATTGTACGAAAAAATTGAAAGAAATGGCAACACAGCAGTACAGC
>CAMZEC010000081.1 GCA_947305645.1 uncultured Bacteroidales bacterium
AGGAAACCTCTCCGAGGTGCTGCTCCACGTCGTTCTTGTAGATGAACAGGGAAGCGGGGCCGTTCTCTTTGACTGCGGGAGCGGGGGCCACGTCCTTGATGAACTCGAGCAGACGCTTTACTCCGATGTCCTTCTTGCCGCATACGCAGAAGACGGGATAAACATCGCCGCTTACGATGCCCTTGTTGAGGCCGCTGTGAATCTCTTCCTCGCTGAGGGTGCCCTCCTCGAAGTATTTCTCCATAAGAGCGTCATCGAACTCTGCAGCCTTCTCGATGAGAGCCTCGCGGTACTCTTCCGCCTGGTCTGCGAACTCTGCGGGGATGTCGAGAACGTCGTTGCCCTTGTAGTACTTCATGGTAAGTACGTCAATGACGCCGTCGAAAGATGCGCCGGCCGCGTTGGGGAACTGAACATTGATAATCTTGCCGCCGAAGGTCTCCTTCATGGAGTTCTGCACATTGTCCCAGTCTGCCTTGTCGGCATCGAGCTGGTTGACTGCGATAATCATGGGGAGCTTCTGCTCCTCGGCCCTGCGGACGAAGCTCTCGGTGCCGACCTCGACACCCTGCTGGGCGTTGATTACGAGCACGCCGCTCTCGCAAACGCGGAATGCGGAGTATGCACCGCCGATGAAATCGTCGGAACCGGGGGCGTCGATGAAGTTGATCTTGCTGCCCTGGAACTCTGCATACAGAGGGGTGGCGTAAATGGAACGCTGGTTGAGCTTCTCGAGCTCGTTGCCGTCGGACAAGGTGTTCTTGTCTTCGATGGTGCCCATACGGGTAATGACCTTACCTTCATAGAGCATTGCTTCCGCCAACGTGGTCTTGCCGGACTTGGTGGCGCCAAGCAGGACAACATTGCGAACGTCTTTGGTGGAATATTCTTTCATTTGTATCTGGTGTTATTATTTATTTTTTACAGTAGCCTGCAAATCTAATAATTTTTACACCGATTACCAAAATATTCAGCGAACACTTGTTCGCCCTTGTATCCGAGCTCATCCAGAAGCATTTCGTCCATGTCGTCCGGGCATACGGAAAGCCGTCTGCAAATTGCCTCATAGCTGTCGAACTCTCCGCTCTCGAGGAGAGTCGCGAATTTTTCTTGAATTTTGTCTCTCATAACTCTGTGTTTTGTCTGACAAAATTGGACACTTGTTGTGGAAATCGCAACGTTTTGGCGGGGGTAAAATTGGGGGTAAAAATTAGATTTTTCTGATTTTTTAGGTTTTTGTACAATTTTTATAGAAAAATGTCCAGAAAAACGCTATGGTATAAGCCCTGACTAAGTCTTAATTTTGCCCTCGAATGGCTACCATAGATAAGTTTCACGAAAATATTCGCAGAGAGAGGGCAAACAAAGGCTATTCCCAGGACGATATTGCAGACAAAATGGGGATAGAACGCTCGACTTACAGCAACTTTGAACTTGGCAAAACCAAACTGTTTGCCAAGAACATGTACCGCTTTGCCGAGATCGTTGGCAAGAGCGAAGAAGAAATCCTTCTCGGCAATGCGCCTATTACCGCGGGCTATCTGCAGGAAGGTCATCTGGAAGACAAAATCAACCTTCTGGACGCCAGAATAGACATCTTGTCCGAGAAGTTGGATACCATCCTTGCGCTGCTTTCTTCGCGGGCGTCAAAAAAGACGGACTGATTGTTCCGCACAGTTGCCTGTTTCGGCATTTCTGATTACCTTTGCCAGACATGCAGCGCGAAATTTCACTTCTTCCTTACATGGAGTCCGGCCGTATAGAGGCCGGTTGTGATGAGGCTGGCCGCGGCCCTCTGGCCGGACCTGTCTATGCCGCGGCCGTAATTCTCCCTCCGGACTTTCACCATCCGCTTCTCAATGACTCCAAGCAGATGACCCGCAAGGCCAGGGAAACCCTGCGCCCCATAATCGAGAAGGAGGCAGTTGCCTGGGCCGTAGTGCCGGTGGAAGCGGAAGAGATAGACCGCATCAACATACTGAAAGCCAGCATCACCGGTATGCAGCGGGCGGTGCGGGCCCTCAAGGTAAAGCCGGATTTCCTGCTTATAGACGGCAACCGCTTCTATCCTTTCGACGGATATCAATACAAAACCATAGTTCACGGCGACGCTACTTATGCAAGCATAGCTGCCGCTTCCGTGCTCGCCAAGACCTGGCGCGACGAGCGGATGGAGGAGCTTTCCAAACTCTATCCCGGCTACGGCTGGGAGCGAAACGCCGGCTATCCCACCAAAGAGCATATAGAGGCAATCAAGCTCAAGGGCTATACGCCCGAGCATCGTAAATCGTTCCATCCCAAAGAATTAGAACCAACATTGTTTTAATATGAAGCGTTTAATAATCGCACTTGCCAGCGCCATGCTGCTTCTTCCCGCCACCCTCAGGGCGGATGAAGGCATGTGGCTCCTGCCCCTCCTGGAGAAGATGAACGCCGACGCCATGAAGAACCTCGGCGCCCGCCTCACACCGGAGCAGATTTACAGCATCAACAATTCCTCCATAAAAGACGCCATCGTGCAGTTCGGCGGCGGATGCACCGGCGAAATAGTATCCGGCAGCGGATTGTTGCTTACCAACCATCACTGCGGCTACAGCAGCATCCAGACACTATCCACCACGGAGCATAACTACCTGGAAGACGGCTACTGGGCCAAGTCCCGCGAGGAGGAACTTCCCGTTCCCGGTCTAACTGTGCGCTTCCTGCAGAGCATGACCGATGTCACCGACACCCTCGCAAACGGAGCAAACCGCCGCACCCTCATCGCAGATGCGGAGAAAGCCAACCCCAACTGCCAGGTGCGAATTGTAGGTTTCTACAATGAGAACGTGCAGTATCTCATTGTTTCCAAGGTGTACCGCGACGTGCGTTTCGTTGGCGCGCCCCCGGCATCTTCGGGCAAATTCGGAGGCGATACCGATAACTGGATGTGGCCCCGTCACACCTGCGACTTCTCCTGCTTCCGCGTGTATGCCGGCCCCGACAACGAGCCCGCAGACTACTCTCCGGAGAACTTGCCCATGGTGCCCCGTCAGTTCCTCGGCGTCTCGCTCAAAGGCGTAAGGGAGGGCGATTTTGCCATGATTATGGGCTATCCCGGCAGCACCCAGCGTTTCCAGACTGCTGCCCAGCTGGAAGACATGCTCGAGACCAACAATATCCGCATTGCTGCCCGCGGTGTGCGTCAGGACGTGCTTTGGAAGGCCATGCGTGCCGATGAAAAAGTGTCCCTGCAGTACGCCAGCAAATACTCTGGCTCCTCCAACGGCTGGAAGAAGTGGATTGGTATGAAGCAGGCTTTCGAGGCCCTTCAGATTATCCCCCGCGAGAAGCAGAAGGAGCAGGAGCTCCAGGAATGGATTAAGGAAGACGCCGGCCGTGTTGAAGCATACGGCGGTGCCATCGACAAGATTGCCGAGTGCGTTCAGCAGGCTTCCGCTCCCAACAAGGCTGCAACCCTCCTGCAGGAGACTGTCGGTCGCATAGAGCTGGTCAACTTCGCTCTCTCTATGAACCGCAGCCGTATGGGCGTGCGTAGCGGTTCTGTGCCTGCCCAGCAGCGCCAGGCTCCCGAAATGAGCGAGGAAGAGGCTCTAAACGCCATGAAGCAGCTCCTTGCGAAGCATTACAAAGACTATGACGCCAATGTCGATCATGACGTGGCAATCGCCCTCATTGATTTCTATAAGGCCAACGTGGCGCCGGAAGACGCCATCGTAGTAGGCGGCAAGAGCATCCTGAATATCGATACCCGCAAGTTCGTGGACAACATGTTCAAGAAGAGCATCTTCGTGTCCGAGGAAAAGATGAACGCCAAACCGCTGAATGCAAAGGTTCTGACAGCCGATCCTGCCGTACAGTTCGCCGAGGCGATCATGGCGGCGATGGGTCCCATGCGCGAATCCGTCATGGGTTCCCGCACCCAACTGGCAGAGGCAACCAGAGCTTACGCCGCAAGCCTGCTTGAGTGGAAGAAGGACGAGCCGTCCTACCCCGACGCCAACAGCACTTGCCGCTTAACTTACGGTACCGTAAAGAGTTACGAGCCCAAGGACGGTGTCCTCTATAAGTACTACACCACCCTGAAGGGCGTAATGGAGAAGGAAGACCCCGACAACTATGAGTTCCGCGTTCCCGCGCGACTGAAAGAGATCTACGAGACTAATGACTACGGCCAGTATGCGGATGAAAGCGGCGAGCTCGTCGCGTGCTTCCTCACCAACCTGGACATCACCGGCGGCAACTCCGGCAGTCCCGTCATGGATGCCGACGGCAACCTCATCGGCCTTGCCTTTGACGGCAACTGGGAGAGCATGAGCTCCGACGTCATGTTCGAACCTGACCTCCAGCGTTGTATCTGCGTCGACATACGCTACGTGCTGCTTATGATGGATAAGTTCGGCGGCGCCGGATATCTGCTTGACGAAATGAATATCGTCCGATAATGACTGAGAAAGAAATACTTGAACTCCTTCGGAACGTACGCCACCCGGGCAAAGGCGACAAAGACATCGTCGAGCTGGGGATGGTGCATTCCGTAGACGGCTCCAAGGTCGTTCTTGCGTTTCCCAAGCGCCGCGACCCGCTGGCCGAATATCTAATTGGTGCCACCCGCGCTGCTCTTATCCGCGGCGGCGTCAAGGATCCGAAAGTGGAGACGGTGGTGCTGGAGGAGGCTGCCCCCAAGAAGAAGGGGATGGAATTCGATACGGAGTGCCTGCGTAACGTGCGCCACATCGTAGGTGTGGCCTCCGGAAAGGGCGGCGTGGGCAAGTCCACCGTGGCCGTCAATCTGGCGTGCGCCCTTGCGCGCCTGGGTTATAGGGTGGGCCTGGCCGATGCCGATGTGTACGGTCCCTCCGTGCCGCTGATGACCGGAACGGAAGGCATGCAGCCCATGGCGGAAGAAATCGACGGCCGCGAGCTCATCGTGCCGCTGGAGAAATACGGCGTCAAGTGGATGAGTATCGGCTACTTCGCCGAACGCGGGCAGGCGCTGATCTGGCGCGGTCCCATGGCGACTAATGCCCTCAAGCAGATGATTCTGCAGGTGAAGTGGGGGACGCTCGACTTCCTGCTGGTAGATATGCCTCCGGGAACAGGCGACATCCATATCAGCCTGCTGCAGGAGGTGCCGGTTGAGGGAGCACTGATTGTTACGACGCCGCAGGAGGTGGCACTGGCTGATGTTGAGAAGGGAGCGGCGATGTTCCGCAACCCAGGCATCAACCGGCCCATTTTCGGGCTCGTTGAGAATATGGCGTGGTTTACGCCGGCGGAGCATCCGGACGAAAAGTATTACATTTTCGGACGCGACGGTGGTGCCCGCATGGCGGAGGACCTTGGTATCGAGCTCCTGGGACGTATCCCTCTGGTACAGAGCATACGGGAGAGCGGTGACGCCGGTGAGCCCGCGGCTCTTGGCACCCGCCCCGATGCCGCCGCCTTCCTCGATCTCGCCGCCCGCTTTGCCGAAAAGCTTGGTTGACGTTATGGTTGCAGATTGGTGGTGCCCTCTGGTAAACTTCGCTTCGCTCATCCCTCCCACTGCGCTACGCTTGTGGGCCCCTCCCTCTAACGTGTCCGAGGGTGGACACGGTTCCTCCGGTGGCAGCCCCGGAAAGCTGGTCAGACGGTAGTTATAGTATATGGAAGTAAGAGCAAAAAAGGCCCTGGGCCAACATTTTTTGACCGACCAATCGATCGCCCGCCGCATCGTCGACACATTGTCGGCGCCTTTCGCAGGCGGCAGCACGCAAGACTTCGCTTCGCTCCTCCCTCCCACCGCTGACGCGGCGGGCACCTCCCATTCACGCGGCCATGGGCGGCCACGGTCTTGCTGTGCTTGTCCGCCTGTCTCCGTCTCCGACAATTCTGAGGGATTAAGGAGCGAAGCGACCAGGGGGGAGTCGGGGGGAACGCCCCCCGTGCCCCTGGGGGCAGCAGCGGAGCTGCGGGGGTTGGAAGTCCCAAAGGGACCGATTTCCAGGACGCAAGTACTGGAAATCGGGCCAGGGATGGGGGTGCTAACGCAATATTTGCTGCAGCGGGACGACATAGACCTGAAGGCCGTGGAGGTAGACGGCGAATCGGTCGACTACCTGCTGACGCACTTCGCCGGCATGCAAGGCCGCCTGTTGCAGGCAGACTACCTGCGACTGGACATGAATCGCGTTTTCAAAGGCCCGTATCGCATAATCGGCAACTTCCCCTATAACATCTCCTCGCAAATCTTCTTCAAGATCCTGGACGACAAAGACCGCATACCGGAGGTCGTCTGCATGATCCAGAAAGAAGTTGCTGAGCGCATCGCCGAGAAGCCTGGGAGCAAGACTTACGGCATCCTGAGCGTACTCCTGCAAGCCTGGTACGACATTGAATACTGCTTCACCGTGGGC
>CAMZEC010000082.1 GCA_947305645.1 uncultured Bacteroidales bacterium
GTTAGCTACGTTGAATGTCGTTGCGACATCGCCGCCGATCTTGGCTGCTATGCTGTCGACAGTCGCGCCGCCCGAAGCTTTATTAAACTGTACTGCATCGCTCGCGCCGAGGTTCAGCAGGGCGAACGGACGGGTCAGCGTAGCGCTGGCCGCCATCGCTCCGGCAGGGGTGATCACATCAGAACCTGAGAATGCGTCGCACTCCTCGTTGTTGGCTGCCATCTTGGTGTAATCAATGGCTATGGCGGTAAGACCATCCTCTTCAGGAATAGTGAAAAGCCCGGCAGGAGCTGTTGAGCTCTGAGCCCAGAACAGGATCTTGTACTGCTTGCCGCGGGCCAGGTCAAAGGTTACGGTCGTAGGCCACTGGCCTGCAGCCACGGTCGTGCTGTCGCTGAGGCCTTCGCCGGTGAGCTTCTCGCCCAGCGCGGAGCCGTCCCAGAGGCGGACTTCATAGTAGAGAGTGTAAGCCGAAGAGATGGTACCCATCGCCTTGGTGGCAATCTGGGAAGGTCCGTCGACCGTGTAGATCACCTTGGCCTTGCCGATCAGAGAACCCTCCGGCTCATTGGTGCAGGATACCGCCACGAGGGCGACCATCACTGCAAGAATTGATAATAACTTTTTCATATTGTGTGAATTAGATTATTTCCTTTTCTAAAAATCCCCTGCTATCCGGGTGCACCAGTTGCGGCGGATAGATGTGTTGGTTATATTCTTTGCCACCGGGTTGCCGTCCATATTGAGGGTAAACCCGACATTGGTCGTTGTCTTAGTCTCCGGCGCCAGGACGCATACGGCTGCAAGGCAGTTGTACGTGGTGGCGTTGATGGTGAAGGTCTCGCCGGGGTCCGTACCCAGGCTGAAAGTCCTGTCATCCTCCCCGCCCATAGCTCCGGTAAGGAGGTTCCAGGTCGAGGGGACTGCGGATACGGTTACCACTACGTCCGTTACCGAGGTAAATGCGGTGGTGGTGCCGATATGGATCTGCGCTACGGCGCGAGAGAGCTCGATGCCTATGGACTGGGCGCCGTTCGGGACCAGGGTCCCCTTGTACCAGAAGGCGTCATTTACAGCCGACGAGGCTGTCTGATTGGCATAGGCAGCAGTGACAAGAGCTGTTTCGGGGTCAAAACTCCAGAGGGCGTTGCCGTTCTTGCCTGCCCACATAACAATATCATACTGGCGGTTGTTGGCAAGGTCAAGCTCCAGCGTAGCCATACCGTCCGTGACGGTGGCCTCGGCCTGGGTGATGAGCGTACCGTCGAGGTATGCGCCGCACCAGACGTGGTCCACACCGCTACCGTCGGCGACTGCGCGGGTCGTGGCGTCTGCACTGATAACCGCGGTGAAACTGATCCGTGCGCTGCCCTGCTCCTCCATCTTGGTGCAGGCGGCTGCGAGGATGATCACTACCGTCATCAGTGTCCTGTAGAGTATGCTTTTCCCTGACATAGCTTAATCGGTAATGATGATGTTAAACTCTCCGTCGAAGTCCGGATTGATGGCGATACCGTTGGACGAGCCGCGGACAAGGAATTTTCCCTTTACGATGGTGTATTTGCTGCGCATAAGCGGGACTTCCACTGCGGGTGACATTGACAACTGGTTGCCTTCGCGGTCGTAGATGCCTACAGTGACCTGTACGCTGGATTCGGTGGTACGGACCATTGTGTAGTCGAAGCCCAGGCTCACATTGCCTTCGTTGTCCGGGATCATCGATCCTTCGAAGCGGATACCGGTGGCCGATCCGACCGGACGGTCCAGCAGGAGGTTGTAGGTGTTCGGCATATAGCCGGAGTAGAAGAATACCACGCGGAACTGGGACAGATCGACGTCTTCGGCCGTTATCCGGGCCCCTCCGGCATTCTGAGTGCGGACGAACTGATTGATGAACTCGGTCAGGTCCGTAGAGATGAATATGTACTTGGCCAGCGGCCTTGTCATGTCAATGGTTGCCTCGTAGCTGTTGCCGGCGAAGTTTTCGGGCTCCGCAAGGAAATCCACGGTGCCGCGGAATGCATCCCTCAGATCGGTGTTGCCGACATAAGGGAGCTTGTATGTGACAGCGTTGAAATCTGCAGCGTCGTAGAATCCCTCCTCTGCCCCGGCGGGGACTATATCGGACCACGCCGCGATGCGCCACTGGCCGGACGGGATGTCGAAATCGACGGTTATGTCAGGATTTTCCAGGTTGTCTGCGAACCATACGTAGGTGAAAGCGGCCTCGCTGGCGGTCGTCCCGTCGTTGCGCAACGCATAACCCTTGACTACATACCGCATACGGTAGAGTCCGGCATCCTCGGCGCGGGTATCCACCACGTACTCACGATAGAAGTCCAGGTCCATATCGAACTTGAGAGTGAGCTGCATCTCATTGGGGAACAACTCCGGGAACTCGTGCACGCACGATCCTGTAAGTAGGGCCGCAACCAAGAGGGATATGAGGAGAAGGGTCCTTTTCATAGCTATCTCTTCTCCTTGTCGGTTAAGCGGTTGAACCTGTAAACCACGGACAGCTGCAGGAAATCGGGACCGAAGTAGGTCTTCTGCTGTGCCGCGTAAGCCTGGCGGCCGTTTTTACCCAGATAGAACATATCGTAGCTCAGCGAATAGACGCCGGCTCCGGCAGATACCAGGATCGATACGCGCTTGGAAATGGGGATCCTGGCGCCCACGTCAAGGCCTCCTCCGAACATAGGGGTCTTGCCGTCCGTGTCCTGATAGCGATATGTGTCGCTAAGGGGCTTGAAGGCTACGTTGAAGTAGGTCGCGCCCGCGTGCGCGCCCACGTATAAAATATGCTTGGGGAATGGCCACCAGCGTATCTCGGGGCGGGTGCCCAGGCAGCGGAACTTGGTATTTTCGATTCCGAACCAGTTCCAGCCGCTGTGGAAAATGGGTACCGCCACCGACCAGCTGTCGGAAAGATCCGCTTCGAAGCCGATATTGGGTATCAGAAGCGCATCCAGGGCCAGGTTATTATATAGGTATAACCCCGGGACGGGGTTTGCTTCCTGGACGGTTATGGGTTGGGGTTCAGGCTCCGGCTGAGGTACCGGCTGAGGCTCAGGCTTCGGCTCGGGTTGAGGGGCAGGAGCGGGTTCGGGCACCACCGGCTTGGGGGCCGGTTCAGGCTTGGGCTCGGGCTTCGGTTCGGGCTTCGGCTCGGGCTGCGGCGCAGGCTCCGGCACAGGCTCCGGTTTCGGATAATTAAGTATCGCTATAACGGTCCCGTTGGCACCGCGAAGCCGAGGGAAGAGGTTGCTGTCCATCCAGTCCCAGACTTTGCCGCCCTGCAGGGCCTGCAGCCGCTGCTTGCGGTTGGCGGGATCGCTCTTGATGATGGAGGCGACTTGATCGGCCCAGGGCTGGCCGCATTCGAGGACCATATCGTACAGGCCGTCCCAGTCTTCGCCGGCGGCACGGGTCCGGTAGATACCGATCCCCAGGCCGAGGTAGTCCTTCAGGTAGTTCCTGATGGCAGATGCGCGCCTCTTGGAGAGGGCATCGTTGTGAGCGGTACGGCCTTCGGGCGAAGTGTAGGCGATGATTATGATGTTGCGAAGCGTTGCGCCGGGGATTTTCAGGCGCTCGTCCAGAGTGTCGCGGAACGCAGCAAAGTGCTCTGCGTTGTTCTGGTAAGAGAAATCTATAGCTGATTTGTCTCTCCTGAAGAACACGCTGAGACTTAGAGAATCAGAGCTAATATCCTGAGCTCCGGCCTGTACGCACGCGCACAGGAGGAGGAGGAATGAGCAGAATAAAGCCTTTGTCCTTGTACCTACTATCTCTATCAATCGCAGCATAAATACACTTAGTGGGCATTACAAAGTTAAGTATTTATTCCTAAAGTTAAGCTCTTTTATTACCCCCCCCATCTAAAAAAAATTAGATATCAATGCATTATACCGCCTCAGCGCACTCTGGGCGCAGATTTTGGCCCGACATTTTTTTTGCCTTTGGCAGCAAAAAAAAAAACGGCAAAGCCCGAAAGCTCTGCCGTTATGATCGGATCTCTCCGCCTGGTAGAGGGAGACCGTTTACTCGTGAATCTGGAAAATGGCTATCGCAAGCAGAGCGGCGGGCGCCACAAAACGGATGAGGAAGAGAAAAGTCTCCAGCAACCATTTCGGCAGATGAAGAGTACCGCTGTTGGAAAGCTCGTCGACGACTACCTTCTTGCCAAGCTTCCAGCCCACAAATAGGACTGCAAGCATTCCGCCAATAAGCATCAGGATGTCGGCTGAGACGAAATCAAAGAAGTCGAAGATAGTCTTGCCGAGAATCTTGAAACCGCTGAGCGGGCCGAACGAGAGGGAGCACAGGCATCCCAGCACCCAGAGCACTGCAAATACCAGCGCGACTGCGGCTTTGCGCTTCATCTTGAACTCCTCGATACAGAAGGCCACGACCACCTCAAGGATGGAAATGGAAGATGTCAGCGCTGCCAGCAGCAGGGCAAGGAAGAAGATTATCGCTATGATTCCGCCAAGAGGCATCTGACTGAAAATATGCGGCAGGGTAACAAACACCAGGTTCGGGCCTTCGCCGGGGCTGATGCCGAAAGCGAATACCGCCGGCATAATGGCACATCCGGCTAAAATTGCGAAAGCCGTATCTGCGACGGCCGTCTGCGCGCACAGGGAAACTATATTGGCTTCTTTCTTGACATAGGAAGCATAGGTGACGACCATACAGGAACCCAGCGAGAGGGAGAAAAATGCCTGTCCAAGCGCCGCCAGAAATGTCTGAGACGTCACTTTCGACCAGTCGGGGCGGAACATATAGCTTACGCCCGGACCGCTGCCCGGGAGAGTCATCGAACGGACTGCGATAGCGATAATGATGAGGAACAGCAGCGGCATCATCACCTTGGAGAACTTCTCGATACCGTTCTTGACACCTGCGATCACGACACCTGCCGTAAGTCCCAGAAAGACGGTATGTCCGATGAGCGGGCGCCAGACCGAGCCGGATAAGGTAGAGAAGAGCGTCCGAAGGTTCTCAGGATTGCCGCGTGTAAAATCAAAGCAGACCGCCTTGTAGAGGTATTCCGTACCCCAGCCGCCTACCACGGAATAAAAGGCCAGAATACATACGCAGCAGATAACACCCAAAACACCGGCGATGCCCCAGTGGCTGCCCGGAGCGAGCTTGCGGAAGGCAGCGCGCGCGCTGGCCTGGCTGCGGCGGCCGATGACAAATTCGGCCAGCATAACCGGCAGGCCTGCAAGTATGACAAAACCAAGATAAATCAGAATAAAGGCCGCTCCTCCATTCTGTCCTACAAGATATGGGAAGCGCCAGAGGTTGCCAAGTCCTACGGCAGAACCGGCCATAGCCACCAGGACGCCGAACGAACTGGCAAATGAATCGCGTTTTGCAGGTTGATTGGTTGAGTTTTTCATAGATACAGGGTTTTTGGAATGCCTGTTTAGGCAGTTAATCTTTTGCTTTAAAAAGCAAATTTAATAAAAAAAGAAAGTATGCCGGACATTTGTATTTGCCCGGCATACTGATTCGTTTTCACATCAGCGTGGAATATGTTCTGGAGAAGATGGATCGGCCTTTCAAAGTCGCCTGCGTCGGGGATTCTATCACCTATGGTTTCGGGCTTGATGACAGACAGAACGACAGGATACGATAGAATGCGATAAAACAAGGATGGGCACCATTCTAAAAAAGGCACCCATCCGAGTTAAATTACTATATTTCAGTTGCTTCCCCTAATACTCCTCCTCGTTAAAAAAACATTACAGTGGCTTCCAGACTTCACAGAGTGCCATTTTTGCTCAGTTGTGTTAAGTATTGTGTTAACTTTCAAGGAGTTATAATGCGACAAAATGCGATAAAATACGATTCGCGCTCCTTGTGTCAACATCCATCCAACAACTAAATCCTGTGATTTGAAAGAACACAAGCTACCCCATCACGGGGTACTCCACAAATGTAAGCATTTTTCTTTGGTTTGCCAAAAAAACTTGAATGTAGTATCATAGAATGGCGTTTTTTATCATTGAAAATGCCGATAATTATTCTTTGGTACACTCATTATTTTGGCATGACTACGGGACTGTGGAGGACTTCGTTTCGGCGGAGGAAGAGTATTATTCTTATAGGTAAAACTTCATGCAAAACCGGTCGTTGGATAGTCCTGATCAAGAAATTAATCCTTTTGCATAATAGAACTGCCGCCACCTCAACGTGACGGCAGTTCTGTCATTCTAAGGAATGTCACCCTGAAGCGAAGCCGAAGGATCTACTTCCCCCTCACAAAATGCCGGTAATCAGAGCCCCAGGTCCCGACAGAATAGGTCGTACCCTCTTTCTGCCATTCCATCTCCTTTGATGTCA
>CAMZEC010000083.1 GCA_947305645.1 uncultured Bacteroidales bacterium
TTCCACCGGCTTTCCACCAAGGACGAAAGCGCCCCGGCGACGGTGGAAGTCAAAAGCGTCACCGGGATGATTACCCATCTGGACCTGCCCGACGGAAGCAGCATCTATCTCAATGCCAACACCACACTCAGGTATCCCGCCACATTTGGTAGTGGGCCAAGGGATGTGGAGCTGGACGGCGAAGCTTTCTTTGACATTGCGCACGACGCAGCTCACCCTTTCACGGTGCACACCTCACAGATGGACATCCGGGTCACCGGCACCCGTTTCAATGTGGATGCCTACAGCATTCCCGGCCGCAATCCCCGTACCTGGCTGGAAGAAGGCGGGATTGACCTTAAGTGGATGGACTCGTCTGGAGATGCTCAGTCGCTCCCGGTCAAGCCAGGAGAGTGCGCCACGTTAGCCCTGGATACCAGATCGGTTGACATCTCCTCGTCTGACGTAAGCGGAGCCATTGCCTGGAAAGAGGGCGGATTCGTGTTCCGCGACACTCCGCTCGAAGAGGCCCTGCGGCAAATCGGAAATCGTTTCAACGTGATTTTCGTAATGAAGGACAACGCCTTGAAAGACAAGCATTACACGGGTGACCTGCAAGACGACAATCTGCATACAATACTCAGGAATTTCCGCCTTGCAGACGGAATCCGCTTCAATTCCCTGGACAGAAAAGACTCTGACGACCGTTTGATAATGGAGGTCTATTGATATGAAAAACACACAAAAAATACTGCCATTGATACTTATGCTGTCACTGGGCACGCTCCCCCTTCTTGCGCAGTCCGGGACCGTGACCATCCATGCCGACAACCGCCCCCTTAAGGAGGTGATGGATATCCTGCAGAAGGAGAGTGGCTATAACTTCTTCTATTCGAGCGGCATCCTGAACCCGGATACAAGGGTGAGCGTCCATGCAGAGAGAGAGGACATCAAATCTGTTGCGGAACGCCTGTTCCAGCCCCTGGGCATAACTTGCGCCATCAACGGCAAGAGCATCATCCTCACAAAAGCCAAAGCTGAACCCGTGCCACAACAGAAGCCAAAGGCTTTCACCGGCACCATAGTGGATGAATCGGGGGCGCCCGTCATCGGGGCGGCCATAATGAACCTCAACAAAAAGAGCGAAGTAACAGTCACCGACCTCGACGGGAAATTCTCCCTACCCGCATCCACTGGCGGAGAATACGAGGTAGTCTGTATGGGCTACAAAACGCTGCGCATACTCCCCGGTAATGCTGTCAGCGGACGGTCTTTTACCCTGCAGGATGACTTGCAGTCTCTGGAAGAGGCGGTGGTGGTGGGCTACGGCACCCAGATGCGCGGCAAGCTTACCACATCGGTGAGCACACTCAAAGGCGAAGAGACCCTTACCACGACCCACACTTCCCTGGCCCAGAGGGTTCAGGGCAAGATTCCGGGGCTTCAGATCCGCCAGACAAGCGGCGCCCCCGGTTCATACTCCTCGAGCATCAACGTGCGCGGCTTCGGCACCCCGCTGGTCATCATAGACGGCACGGCCATGTCTTCTACCACAGAGTTCCAGAAACTTGACCCCGAAGACATCGAGAGCATCTCGGTGCTGAAAGACGGCTCGGCCGCAATCTACGGCATGAATGCCGGCAACGGCGTCATCCTTGTCACCACCAAACGCGGCGAGGCGGGCAAGATGCGGCTGACCTACAACGGGTCGGTGACCCTGAGCCACCCTTCCGAAATGCCGACGATGATGAATGCCTACCAGTATGCCAGCATCCTCAACGATCAGGCGGCAAACGGCGGCCAGCCCCTGCCTTACACCGAGTTCCAGCTGGAGAGCTACCGCAGGGGAGCTGAAGGGTACGAGAGTGTGGACTGGTACAAGACGATGATGAAGGATTACACAGTCAACCATTACCACAACATTTCTGCCAGCGGCGGCAACGACAAGATAAAATTCTACGCGTCGCTGGGTTACAACAAAGAGCCGGGTATCCTCCGCATGAACACTATCAACTACGAGAAATACTCCTTCCGCGCCAACACCTCCGCAAAGGTGAGCCGCGACATCTCGGCCGAGGTGGATTTCAGCGGGATAATAGAGCACAACGACGGCCCGTCCACCTCGCTGACCAACCTGATGCGCGGCGCCATAGGCGAAGCCCCCATCCACCAGCCATACGCAAACGGCAACACAGATTACTATGCATACGTATATGACGGCCAGGTGATTAACCCGCTCGCCGCATCGGACATCGATTATTCTGGATACGTAAAGCACCGCATCCGCAACTACAAGGTCAAAGGGTCCCTGATCTGGGACTGCCCGTGGGTCAAAAACCTACAGCTAAAGGGTGTAGCGGCATACGACAATTACACCACGGTTTCCAAGAACATGGGCCTGAGCTACAATCTGTATAATTACGATCCGGAGAACGACATCTACACCCACACCTGGAACAGCGGAACATCTGAGCTGAACGAGGCGTGGATAAACAACTATGCCCTCCGATTCCAGACCTACCTGACCTGGCACGACACTTTTGCAGAGCACCATCATCTGGGTGCCACCCTGGTATGGGAGCAGGGCAGCAACTTCAACAAGAACGCCGGCCTGAGCCGCAAGTATTCCTTCTATACGATGGATATCATCCAATATGGCGACACTGAGGGCCAGGCAACCGGAGGAACGGAATCGGAATCGATGTTCAAATCGCTGCTCGGCCGTCTCACATACGACTATAAAGGGAAGTATATGTTCGAATACGCCGCCCGCTATGACGGTTCATACCGCTACCATCCGTCGCACCGCTGGGCCTTCTTCCCGGTTTACTCGTTCGGCTGGCGTGCCTCCGAGGAGCCTTTCTTCAGGCAGGCGCTCCCCGTCTTCTCCAATTTCAAGCTGCGTTTTTCCTATGGCGAACTCGGGCAGGATGCCGGCAATGCATTCCAGTACATCGGCGGCTTCACCCTCAACCAGGGGGGATACGTATTCTCCGACACCGGCACATGGACATTCGGCTCACAGGCCCCCGGCGTGACCAATCCCGATTTGACATGGTATAAGTCGCACATGTTCAACGCCGGAATAGATATGGGTTTTATGGACAACGCCCTTAACATCACCGCAGAGTATTACCTGCGCAACCGTACCGGACTGCTGGCCACCCGCACCAACACTCTTCCCAACACTTTCGGAGCCGACCTTCCACAGGAAAACCTCGACATCGACCGGGTACAGGGATTGGAACTTTCGGCGTCGTTTGACAAGAGAATCACCTCCGACTGGCGCCTCGGGGCATCCGCAAATGCAAACTTCGCTCGCTCTATGTGGGTATACCGCGAACACGCCCCATATACCAGCAGCTACAACCGCTGGCGCAGCGGTAGCGAGGGACGTGCCTCCGACGTGGTGTGGATGTACCAGTATGTGGGTCAGTTCCAGAGCGAGGAAGAGATACAGGAGTGGGCGGTGCAGGACGGCCAGTACGGCAATGCCGGCGAGCTTCCGGGCGACTTTATGTATGCCGACGTGAACGAGGACGGTATCATAAACGAATACGATATGATTCCGCTCACCACTAACGGTACGCCAAAGATATACTACGGCGCCTCTTTCTCTTCACGCTGGAAAAACCTGGACTTCTCAATGCATTTCCAGGGAGCCGCCCTCTACACGGTGCGCTACACTTATTACTATGCACAGCCGCTCTGGGGTGACGCCAACACTCCCGCATATTTCTTCGACCGCTGGCATCTAGTGGACAATTCCGACCCCAACAGCGGGTGGGTCGCCGGAACCTGGCCCGCCATCCGCGACCGAAGCAACAACGGCGGCGCTATGTATAACGTGAGCAACCGCTGGCGACGCGACGCCTCTTTCTTAAGGCTCAAATCCATCGAGCTGGGCTATACCCTTCCCAAGCAGTGGGTCTCCAGGCTCAACATGAGCAATGTCCGCTTTAGCCTTAACGGCTACAACCTGCTTACAATATGCGATCCGTTCGTGAAAGCATTCGATCCAGAGCGGAGCGAAGGGAGCGACAGCGCAGGATGGGTATATCCGCTGAACCGCAGCTACACCATCAACCTTTCCGTAACATTCTGACCGACATGGGACACTTTAAACATATCATAATTATTCTGCTAGGGACATCCGCCGTCCTCTTCTCCTGCAAGAATTCGTGGGACCTTGAGCCTCTGGACCGCATCAGCTCTTCCAGAATCCTTGCCAGCGAAGAGGGGGTGCGCAGTTGGATGGCCAATCTCTACTATCAGGCGCCTTTCGAGGAGTTCGGCTTCTCCGGTACCGCCTTTCACAAAGGGACAGCAAACACCGTGGGCTTCTATCAGGATCAGTTTACCGACAACGCCATCAACTCCCAGGGCAACAATATCGATGTTTCCACCTGGTGGGACTACGGTTTTCTGCGCGATGTTAACTATCTGCTTCAGCAGACAGAAAATATGACTCTTCTCAGCAACGAACAGCGCACTGAGATAGAGGCGGAGGGGCATTTCCTGCGCGCCTTCGGCTATTTTGCGCTGGCCAAGCGCTATGGAGGAGTTCCTATCATAAGGGAATATCAAGAGTATACGCCAGATCCCGAAGATTTGAAAGTCGCCCGCAGCACCGAGAAAGAGACCTGGGACTTTGTGATGGAGGAATTCGACCTGGCAGCCGCCGGTCTGCCGCTGGTCCGCACGGGAGCCGATTCACGCCGCGCAACCAGGTGGCTGGCCCTCGCAATGAAAGCCCGCGCCGCACTGTTCGCCGCATCCATAGCCAAATACGGAGCAAGGGACGGTCTGGAGGGAGAGGCGGTCGAGCTCGGTCTGATCCATATGAGCCCGTCCGATGCCAACGGCTACTACCTGCAGTGCATCGATGCCTGCAAAGAGATTATCCAAAGCGGGCAGTTCGCCCTCTATATGCCGAACCCGGCATCGCCGGCCGAAGCCGAGGAAAACCTGATCAAAATGTTCAGCGACCCATCCGTGGCGCCGTCGGAGATGATGTCAATCTATTCTTACGGCGATCCTGAGGTAGTTGCATGCCACAGCTATGAATTCTGGTGCAACTCAAACCAGACCAGGCTGAGCGCGCCCCACTCGGGCCGCATGAATCCGGTGCTCGACCTGGTGGATGCATACGAATACTATGCATATCCCGGACGAGACGGCACCATAGTGACCCGCACCGACGGCAACACGACCGATTATGACGGCTTCAAGGCCAGCCACGACTACTTGCATTTTGACACCCCGAGCCAGATATTCGAGGGTAAGGACGCCCGGCTATGGGCCACCTGCATCCTGCCCGGGACGACATTCCGCGGCAGGGAAATCACCATCCAGGCAGGCTATGTGGCCCGGAACGGGAGCGCTACCTACGAAGGGAGCAGCAACACCTCCATCAGCCTTGCCGACACCACCATCTACCAATACGGCGCAGCCTCGAGCGACAACTACTCCGGTTTTGATCAGAGCCAGCACTTCGTGATGACCCGCACCGGATTCTGCTACAAGAAGTTCCTCTCCACAAAGGAACTCAAAGAGAATGAACTTGGCAAGAATACAAACTCTTACCCCATCATGCGCTACGCGGAGGTGCTGCTCACCTACGCGGAGGCGGTCTTTGAGAGCGGAGAGGGCAATTCGGCACTGGCCCGGACCTGTCTCAACGCAACACGGCGCCGCGCCGGCCACACCACCGACATCGACCTTACAAGCGAACATATCCAGCGGGAGCGCCGCGTGGAACTCGCATTCGAAAACGACCGATTCTGGACGCTTATCCGCCGGCGTGAATTCCAGAAGGTCTTCGCATCGGGCAGCCGCAAGGCACTCGATCCGCTGATTGACCTTCGCGTAAGCCCGCCAAAGTACATTTTCGTGCGCAAGGTTGTACTCAAGGAGGTTCCCCATACCTGGGAAAACAAGAATTACTACCTCGCAATACCCGGAACCGCCAGCAACGGCTGCATCCAGAACCCACAATGGTAATCCGCCTATGAAACACAATATCTTTTATCCGGCCATTTCGGCGGCGCTGCTGCTGAGCGCCGCAACCTCATGCTCGCTTTTTCAACTCGACACCTATGAGGGGCCCGACGCGGCCCTCACAGGCAGCATCATCGATGAAGCTACCGGCGAAAACGTCCAGGGCGACATCGTAAACGGCACCACAATCAAACTCATCGAGCACGGTTATGCCGACCCGACACC
>CAMZEC010000084.1 GCA_947305645.1 uncultured Bacteroidales bacterium
GCGGCCACACGCTTTCCAGACGTGCCTCTTCAGCCACTCGAGCATCTTTCCAATTGCGCTGCAAAGATAGTAACTTTTTTAGAATAGGCAATTATTTTTGCTTATTCATTCTAATTCGCGCCTGAAGCTCCCAGGTGCGGAGTCTGTCTTTGTACAGGTTGTTGCGGTTGTTGGCCTCTACGTCGAGGGCGGCGTCGGAGTTGCCTCCCCAGCGGCGGCAGTTATACATTACGTCGTAGATTCGGCCAATCCGGTATTCGCGGCTAACCCTTAAACCTATGGCATAATCCTCTCCGTACTTGGTGGTGGGGAAGTTGATTTCCCTCAGGAGGGGCGTCCAGAAGCCGCGGGGAGCGCCGAGGCCATTGACGCGAAGGGCGTTGTTGCGGCCGTTATCGGGGGTCCACTCGCGGTGGTCGATAATTCCCGGGGGCAGCTCGTTAAGGTCGAAATCGGTAATCCTGTAGGTGCCGACCACCATGGCGCAGCCCTGCTCTCGGAAGGCGTCTACGAACTTCTGCACCGTGTGCTCGTCGGAGTATACGTCGTCGGAGTCGAGCTGAAGGGCGAAGCGGCCGCACTGCGGGTGGTGAAGGGCGGCGTTCCAGTTGCCGCCTATGGCGTGGTAGCTCTTGTCCTGGGCGATGTAGATCAGCTTGGGGTCGCCGGTGAACTTCTTTATCTCGTCAACCGAGCCGTCGTCGCTGTTGTCATCCACCACAAACACGTTAAACGGGAAATCGGCCTTCTGCGACAGTGCCGAGCGGATAGCGTCGGCTATCGTACGTACGCGGTTGTGGCAGGGGATGACCACGGAGGCCTCTACGGGGAACTCGCCGAGCGTCAGGTCTACCTCCTTGAAAACGGGCTCCAGAAAGCCTCCGATGCGCTTCAGGTGGGCAGTGCAGGCCCTCTCCATCTCTACCTGTACCGCACGGTTGCGCGGGTCCACATAGTCGAAGAGCTTCTCGCCGGTGGCCCTGCTGTCGGTCTCTATTTCGTAGTACAGCAGCTCGTTAGCATGCACCAGCGGCCCGAGCTCGGAGACACGCAGGCGCAGGTCGTACAGGGCCGCGAACTCGTACTCCTCGTCCATGGCGGCAACCGCCTGCTTGAGCAGGGAGGTGCGATACAGCTGCACGCCGCCGAAGTCGAAGTCGTCCCTGAGCGAGCCGGCCTGATAGTCGATGACGGGGGCGGGGGAGTCGCCGTTGAAGTGGTCTGCGTAAATCATTGCGGCGCCGGAATCGCCGGCTATCTGGAGCAGGCGCTCCAGGCCGAAGCGTATCCAGCTCAGCCGCGTCTCGCGGGTGTACAGGAGGGTGTATTCAGTATCTGCGGCGGCGGCAATCTCCCTCACGCGCGCCGTAGATGCCCTCAAGGGTATGTCGAATCTCTTGATGTCCATATTATTTCTTACGATTACTTCCCAGAACTGCACGGCGGCGGACCTTCACCAGGAAGGCGCCGAGTTGAATCATGCCGACAAACGCCCACATCACGCCGAAGCAAGGTGTCCAAAGCGCCGGGAGCCCCAGGCAGGTGGAATCCACGCACAAGAAGGTCATGCATACGCTGAACATGAATACTGCCGGAATGCCGGTGAGCAGATACTGCTGGCCGAATGGATTCTTGTGTACAAGGAATGCCGAAGCGGTACCGAGCATGAAGGTGGCAAGCATCTGGTTGGACAGTCCAAAGTAGCGCCAGATGATGTTGAAGCCGTCTTCGTACTTCACGTCGAACAGGAGCAGAAGGCCCACGCCCACGAAGATAGGCACGCTCACGAGCAGGCGGTTGCCGATCTTGTCCTGCTTCAGGTGAAGGAAGTCCGCAATGTTGAGGCGGGCGCCGCGGAGTGCTGTGTCGCCGGATGTGATGGGCGCGGCGACGACTCCCAGGATTGCCAGGATGCTGCCCAGAAGGCCGAGCCAGTGCTGGCTGACTGCCGTGACCACCTGAGGGGCGGACGCTTTTGCCAGGCCGCATGCCTCCATGCCTCCGTCGAAGAAGAACCAGGAGCTGACGGCTGCCCAGATAAGGGCAACTATTCCTTCAACTATCATGGCACCGTAGAAGATGGGGCGACCCATCTTCTCGTTCTTGAGGCACCTTGCCATGATGGGGCTCTGGGTGCCGTGGAATCCGCTTATGGCTCCGCAGGCTACCGTAATGAAGAGACAGGGGAATATGCTCTGCCCGTTCAGACCCACACTGGGCCCCCTGTTTCCAAGGCCGTCCCAGATTTCGGGGATGGACGGCCAGTGTATGAACAGGCAAACCATAAGCGATGCCGCCATGAACAGCAGCGCAAAAGCGAAGAAAGGATAAATCTTGCCGATAATCTTGTCTACGGGGAGCAGGGTGGCGATTATGTAATACGCAAGGATTATCACAGCCCAGAGCATTACGGAGCCGCTTGTACCGCTGCCTGCTATATCTCCCAGTATGAGGGCCGGGCTGTACACGAACACCGTTCCTACCATAAGCAGTACGATGGTAGTGAAAATCAGGATTACCATCCTGCTGCCCTTGTTCAGCTCGTTGCCTACGAGTTCGGGAAGGGTTGCGCCACCGTTCCTCATGGATATCATGCCGGAGAAATAGTCATGGACACCGCCTGCAAGGATGCTGCCCAGCACTATCCACAGATAGCACGACGGCCCGAACTTGGCGCCCATGATGGCGCCGAATATAGGCCCTGTGCCGGCGATATTCAGGAATTGTATCATGAATACCTTCCATGTGGGCATGGGTACGAAGTCGACTCCGTCGGCTTTTTCAACCGCCGGCGTAAGCCTGGCAGGGTCCGGTTTGAAAACCTTCTCTACGATCTTTCCGTAAACGAAATAGCCTGCAATCAGGGCTAAAATGCTGATAACAAATGAGAACATAGCTTATTCCGTGCTGAATGCAAATACTATTGCTTCATGATATATCTTATGCGGCCTGAGTACCACCGGAGGGTACTCCGGGCGGTTGGGGCTGTCCGGATAATGCTGGCACTCTATGGCCACGCCGTCGTAGTCGTGATATATCCTGCCGCGTTTGCCTTTGGGACACCCGCCAAGCCAGTTGCCGGTATATACCTGCACGCCCGGCTGGGTGGTAAACACCTTGAGCACACGTCCGCTGCGGGCGGCCTTGAGCTCTGCGGCCTGCTGCAGCTGCCCGGGCATGTAACCGTCTATGAGCCAGCAGGCGTCGTAACCCTTGCCGTAGTTCAGGGCAGGGAAGTCTTTGCGTATATCGCGGCCCAAGAGCTTGGGATTCAGGAAATCCATGGGCGTCTTTGCGACGGGCTCGGACTCACCCAGCGGTATGAGGGAGTCGTCCGTTGGCAGATATTCTGAGGCGTTCAGCTTGAGGGTGTGCCTGAGAACCGACCCCTTGCAGTCCAGATTGAAGTAGGCGTGGTTGGTGAGGTTTATCACAGTGGGAGCGTCGGTCTTGGCGGTGAATGTAAGGGTGAGCACGTTGTCTTTGCTCCATGCGTAATGTGCTACTACCGCCAGCTTGCCGGGATATCCCATTTCGCCGTCCTGCGCCACATATTTGAATTCCACGGCTCCGCGCTTCTTGCGGGACTCCCATACCTGATTCTGGAAGCCCTCGGGACCGCCATGCAGGTGGTTGGGGCCGTTGTTCACAGGCAGCTCGAAGGTCTTGCCGTCGAGGGTGAAACGGCCTTTGGCTATGCGGTTGGCGTACCTGCCGGGGCATTTGCCGAAGCACGGCCCGTCGTGGTCGTAGTACTCCGCCTTGCCGTATCCCAGCACCACGTCGCCCAGCTTACCGTCCTTGTCGGGCACGTTCACCGCCACTATGGCGGCGCCGAAGTTGCTGAGCACTATCGAGGCTCCGGAGGCGTTGGTTATGGTGTAACGGTAGATTGGCTTGCCGTCGGCCGTCCTGGCCCATAATTTTCTGGAGACTGACATATAGTTGTTGGTTTTAGATTAGTGTTCCGAGTGACTGAAGGGTGGCCACAAGCGCTCCCGTATCTATATCCTGCACCGCCCGCGCTTCCCGTATGCTCTGCGCGGCTGCCACTCCCGCCGCCTGCCCTATGCCCATGCAGCTGGCTTGCACGCGGAGGGACGCCAGCGCCTTGCGGTCGCAGGATATGCAGCGGCCGGCCACCAGCAGGTTGGGGAAGTCCTTGGCTATCAGCGCCCTATAGGGCACGTACGCCGCCTGCTTGAGCTTGATGAGCACCTGCCCTGAGCCCTTGCTGGCGTGCATGTCTATCTGGTGCGCGCCGCGGGACACCCGGTCGTCGTACTTCACTCCTGCTACGTATTCGTCTGCCGTCACCGTGTGCACGCCGAGTATGCGGCGGGACTCGCGTATGCCGGCCTGGGGGGCCGTGGAGGCCACGTAGCAGTTCCGGAACTCGGGAACGTTGCGGCGGAGGGCGTCGGTGAAACGGAAGATGTCTTCCCGAAGGCGGCACTCGGCGGCCGTGAAGTCGCGGTTGTCGGTGGAGTCCGTGGCGGCGCGGGTGATGTTTACGGCCACGCTGCCCTTGTGCATCACGCTGTTGAACCAGGGGCCGCCAAAATCGGGCAGGTCGGCTCCTTCTGCCTTAAGCTTCAGGAGTATGTTCCGCACCGGGGTGCACTCGCTGCCGCCTTTCTTGCCGCTGTGGTACATGTATCGGCCCAGCAGCTCGCTGTCGGTGTCTACGCCGGAGAGCACGAAGCAGTACGAAGACGGCTGCAGTTCCTTCTCCGGGTTCGCCTGCATGGGCACGCCGGCCATGAATGCCAGGTCGCCGTCGCCGGTGGCGTCTATGAATCGTTCGGCCTCAAGCGACTCGAGGCCGTTCTTGTTTTCTATTATCACGCTGCAGAGGCGTGTGCCTTCCATCTCGCAGCCGATTAGCGACGAGCGCATGAACAGCTGCACGCCGGCCTCCAGCACCATACGCTGGGCGCACAGCTTATACAGCTCGATGTCGAAGTCCACGTTGCCCTTAGGCCATTGGACGGTGGCGCCGCCGAGGGCCTCCAGCCGCTGCACGAACTCCCACGGTATGCCGCCGATGACGCGCTCGCCGTTGAAGGCGAATTCGCTGATGGGCGCCACGTATCCCATGGTAGCCATGCCGCCCAGGAAGGAGTAGCGCTCGATTATCGCCACTTTCGCCCCCTGCCGTGCGGCCGCTATTGCCGCAATGAAGCCCGCAGGCCCACCGCCGCAGACTACTACGTCATATTTGCCTGCGCTGCGTATGCGGGAAGAGAGGGATTCCTGTGCTCCAGCGGCGGTCTTTCCGCCAGCCAGAGCTGTGCCTGAACTCAGCGCCAGGGCTGCCAGCCCCGCTGCGCCTTCCTTTAAAAATAGTCGTCTGTCCATTTCTTGCCTCTAAGTTAAGAATTTTTTGCGCATGAAGTATTGCATTATTAAATTTCTTTCTATATTTGCAGAAGAATGATTGGAACAAGCAGCATATTCTTCTGGTGGCGTCTGAGCGATACTTTCGGTCAGACTCATTGAGTATGTGAACAATAGCAGGCCTGGCGCTTGCTGCATGATACAAAGGGGCTGTCCGAACAAGGGCGGCCCCTTATTTTTTGACAATTAACAATTATTAAATACTTACAACCATGAAACAGAAAAAATTCATCCTTCCGGAATCCGAGATTCCTACCCATTACTTCAACATCCAGGCTGTCATGCCCAACAAGCCTCAGCCTTTCCTGCATCCTGCAACCAAGCAGCCGTTGAAGCCCGAAGATCTCTATCCCATCTTCTGTAAGGCCTGCGCCGACCAGGAACTCAACCAGACGGATGAATGGATCCCGATCCCGGAGGAAGTCCGCGAGCAGTACGCCGCCTACCGCTGCACCCCGCTCGTGCGCGCCTATGAGCTGGAGGAGGCCCTCGGCACCCCGGCCCACATCTACTTCAAGAACGAGTCCGTGTCCCCGGCCGGCAGCCACAAGCTGAACTCCGCCATCGCCCAGGCCTACTACGCCAAGGAGCAGGGCATCACGAACCTCACCACCGAGACCGGCGCCGGCCAGTGGGGCGGTGCGCTCTCCTA
>CAMZEC010000085.1 GCA_947305645.1 uncultured Bacteroidales bacterium
GTTCTCGCCCTTCTTGCCGTAGCTCTTGAGGGCGGCGTCCTTCATGTACTTCACGGCGTCTTCTGCCGGTATGATGCCGGTGATGCGGAAGAATGCGGACTGAAGGATGGTGTTGGTGCGGCCGCCGAGGCCGATTTCAGCTGCAATCTTGGTGGCGTTGATGATATAGAGCCTGATGTGCTTCTTGCCGATGACGGCCTTGGCATGGTCGGGGATGCGCTTGAGCGTTTCTTCCTCGTCCCAAAGAGAGTTGAGCAGGAGGCTGCCGCCATCCTTTATGCCCTTCAGCACGTCGTACTTCTCAAGATAAGAAGGTACGTGGCAGGCCACGAAATCGGGAGTTCCCACCAGGTACGGGGCCTTGATGGGGGACTTGCCGAAGCGGAGGTGCGAGCAAGTGTAGCCGCCGGACTTCTTTGAGTCGTAGTCGAAGTATGCCTGGCTGTAAAGGTCGGTGTGGGAACCGATAATCTTGATGGTGTTCTTGTTGGCGCCCACGGTACCGTCGGAACCGAGACCGTAGAACTTGCACTCGGTGGTGCCGGGCTTCACGATGGAGATCTCCTCCTTCACCGGGAGGCTCTTGAAGGTAACGTCGTCCACGATGCCGATGGTGAAGTCGGCCTTGGGGGCCTTGAGCTCGAGGTTGTCGTAAACGGCAACGATCTGGGCGGGAGTGGTGTCCTTGGAGGACAGACCGTAGCGGCCGCCTACTACGAGGGGAGCGTTCTCCTTGCCCTGGAAGAGGGCTTTGACGTCGAGGAACAGGGGCTCTCCGAGCGCTCCGGGCTCCTTGGTGCGGTCGAGCACTGCAATCTTCTTGACGCTCTTCGGGAGAACTTTCAGGAAGTACTTCTCGGCGAAGGGACGATAGAGGTGAACGGTGATAAGACCGTATTTGCGGCCCTTGGAGGCAAGGTGGTCGATGGTTTCGCGGATGGTCTCGGTGACGGAGCCCATGGCGACGATGATGTTCTCTGCCTTGGCGTCTCCGTAGTATTCGAAGGGACGGTAGCAGCGGCCGGTGAGCTCGCTGATTTCGCCCATATAGCGTGCAACGATGTCGGGTACAGCCTCATACACCTGGTTGCGGGACTCGACTGCCTGGAAGTAAACGTCGCCGTTCTGGGCTGTACCGCGGGTTACGGGAGCTTCGGGGTTGAGTGCGCGGGCGCGGAAATTCTCCAATGCTTTCTCGCTCACCATGCCCTTCAGGGCCTCCTCGTCGAGGGCCTCGATCTTCTGGATCTCATGGGAGGTGCGGAAGCCGTCGAAGAAATGAAGGAAGGGAATGCTGGACTTGATGGTGGAAAGGTGTGCTACCGCTGCAAGGTCCTGAGCTTCCTGGACGCTGCCGGATGCGAGCATAGCAAAGCCCGTCTGACGGCACGCCATGACGTCCTGATGGTCTCCGAAGATGGAGAGGGCGTGCGATGCAAGGGCGCGTGCGGACACGTGGAAGACGGCCGGAAGCATTTCGCCGGCAATCTTGTACATATTAGGAATCATGAGCAGAAGGCCCTGGGATGCAGTGAAGGTGCTGGTCAGCGCGCCTGCCTGGAGGGAACCGTGTACGGCACCGGCCGCACCGGCCTCACTCTGCATCTCGGTTACTTTGACGGTTTCGCCCCAGAGGTTCTTTTTGCCCTGGGCAGCCCACTCGTCAATGTTCTCTGCCATGGTAGATGAGGGTGTGATAGGGTAAATGGCAGCATGCTCGCTGAAGAGGTATGCGATGTTGCTGGCTGCCTGGTTACCGTCACATGTAATGAATTTTTTCTCTTTTGCCATATCTTTAGTAGTGGTTATTGAATACCTTGTATGATTATGTCTTCACGTGCGCCCGCAATGCGTTTGACGAGGCCCTGAAGCACGTTTCCGGGGCCTATTTCGGTAAAGTTCGCGGCTCCGTCTTCGAGCATGGCCTTCACGCTCTGGGTCCAGCGGACGGGGGAGGTGAGCTGGAGCAGGAGGTTCTGCCTGATGCGGGCGGGGTCGCTTTCGGGAGCGGCAGTAACGTTCTGGTAGATGGGGCAGACGGGTGCGCAGAAGGCAGTCGCTTCGATGGCTGCGGCCAGTTCTTCGCGCGCCGGCTCCATGAGAGGGGAGTGGAAGGCTCCGCCGACAGGGAGGGGGAGGGCACGTTTGGCACCTGCGGCTTTCATTCCTTCGCAAGCCAGGGATACCGCCTCCTTGCTGCCGGATATTACAATCTGCCCGTCGCTGTTGTAGTTTGCCGGGACGACGATGCCGGGCGTCTCTTCACAGACGCGCTCGACGGTTTCCTGGTCCAGGGCGATGACTGCGGCCATGGCTCCCGGTACATTCTCGCAGCAGCGCTGCATGGCTGCCGCACGGGCGGCTACCAGCCTCAGACCGTCCTCAAAAGAAACGGCACCGGCGGCCACGAGGGCACTGAATTCGCCCAACGAGTGACCGCCGACCATATCGGGTGTTTCGAGTTGGCTGCATCCGGCCAGGACGACCGAATGCAGGAAGATGGCCGGTTGGGTCACCCTCGTTGCACGCAGGTCCTCGTCGGACCCTTCGAACATTATGTCGGTTATACGAAATCCCAGGATTTCGTTGGCTTTTTCCATCATTTCGCGGGCTTTGGAGCTGTTCTGATACAACTCCTTACCCATTCCGGAAAACTGCGAACCCTGTCCGGGAAATACAAAAGCGTTTTTCATCAGCTACAAATTTATATATTTTTTATTATTTTTGCAACGCAAAAACCGCGCCCTTAGTTTAATGGATAGAATTTAGGATTCCGGTTCCTACGATAGGCGTTCGATTCGCCTAGGGCGTACGAAAAACAGCAGCCGCGCGGCTGCTGTTTTTCGTAAAATATATCTTGAAAATCTAATATCCGAAAATATCTTCCAGGGAGACTACTTTCACGGGGCCGAGGGTCTTGAGGTACTTAGTGTCGAGATCCTTGATGTCGCCCAGGATTGCGTAGGTGTAGGTGCGCCCCTTTACCCACTGCTCCTGGATGGCTTTGACGTCGGCCAGGGTAAGGTCGGGCAGAGCTTCGAACACCTTGCGGTCGAGAGGTGCGGTAAGCTTCATGCGACGGCAGTTGCAGTAGCTCCTGAGCACGGAGATGCCGGTGGTGCGCTGGGTGCGGAGACGGCTGTCAAGAGCGTCCTTTGCGACTGCGAATGCGGCCTCTGATTCGGGGATGTTGTTGATGATGTCGTCGAAAGCCTCGATTGCAATGCGCATCTTGTCGTTCTGGGTGGCGATGAATGCGATGTAATAGAAGCTGTCGTCGATTGAATGAGGAGCGATCAGGCGGGCCTGGGCACTATAGGCAAGGCCGCGGGCTTCACGCATCTCCTGGAATACGACTGCGTTCATTCCGCCTCCGAAGTACTCGTTGTAAAGGGTTCTGCCGGGCTCGCTGGCGGCGTCAAACTTCTCGCCGCGGTTGGAGTACTGGATATAATAGAGCTGCTTGGCGTCGTACTGTGCGAGTACTACGCTGGATTCCGGGGTTTGAAGGTACGGGGGTTCGACTTCCGGAAGCTGAACATACTTACCTTCGAAAGGAACTGCGGCTTTTACTTCAGCCTCGCTCATAGGGCCGTAGTAAAGAATCTCGCAACCGTTGGCAATTACGTTCTTGACTTTCTGGAGCAGTTCGTCGGAGGTGAGAGCTGCGACGGCTTCGTTGTTCAGCTTGATCTTCTTGATGTAGTCGGGACCGGATGAGACATAATTCACGAGAGCATTGAAGCATGAGTTCTGGTTGCGCTTGCTGACCATTCGGCTGGTAATCTCGTCGGACTTGAGGTTCGCAAGGATATCCTCGTTACCTACAGCGTTTGCCGCGAGGTCACGTACGATGGAGACGGCTTCCGCCATATTCTCGCTGAGTCCTTGAATGCTTATGGTTGTCTGGTTGGATGCTGCCCTGCCACTGAATGAGCAGGCCAGTCCGTACATTTTTGCGGCAATCTCTTCTGCGCTCTTGTCGGCGGTTCCGAGGTAACTCAGGTAGTCCAGGGCAAGGCCGAGAGCAGGGTCGTCCTGGGTTCCGAGATTATACACGATGTCGAGCTGGAAAATGTCGTTGATTTCGTTCTTCTTGTACAGTACGTCAACGCCTTCGGTGAGGCTGAAGCGTGACATGTCCTTGTTGAAGTTGACGAAAACGGGCTCGATAGGCTTGACGCTGGAGTTCTTGATCTCCTGAAGGAATTCGCTCTGGGCGTCGCGGTTGGTTACGATAGGGGTAATCTTGGGTGCGGAAATCTTCTGCACGGTGTTATCTACTCCCTGACGTTTGTAAATGACAGCATAGTTGTTGTCTTTCAGGAATTCGCCTGCCCATGCAACTACCTCGTCCTTGGTTACGGCTTCGTAGCGCTCAATTTCGCGGGCGGCATCTTTCCAGTCGATGCCGTTGATGAAAGCGTCCACGTAGAGGACTGCGCGGGAACTGTTATCCTCCAGCCTGCTCATCTTGTTCAGCTTGAGGTTGTTGACGGTAGCGCTGATGAGAGACTCGTCAAAGTCGCCTGCGGCGAGCTTGGCTACTTCCTCAAGAATAATGTCGCGCAGATTTTCGAGGCTCTGGCCCTGCTTGGGACGTGCCATAACTATGAACTGGCCGTAATCCGGCTGGAAAGAAGCAAAGCTATACATGGAGAGGGCTTTCTGCTGCTGGTTGACGTCAAGGTCGATAAGGCCGGCCTGTCCGTTGTAAAGAATGGAACCTGCGATTTCGGCCACTGCACTGTTCTTGAGGTCCGGTGCGCCGGGAAGTCTCCATGCCAGGGCGATATTCTCGGCCTCGAGGCCGTATACTTCCTTTACGACGGGCTCCTCGATGGGTTTCTCGGGCTCGAATTCAAGTGCGGGAATCGAAGGGTTGGGTTCCCAGTCGCCAAAGTACTTCTCCAAGGTTGCGACCAGCTCGTCGGGTTTGAAGTCGCCGGACACGCAGATTGCGATATTGTTGGGTACGTAGTAAGTGTCGTGATACTTCTTTACGTTGGTAATGGAAGGGTTCTTCAGGTGCTCCTGGCTGCCGAGAGTGGTCTGCTTGCCGTAAGGATGGTTGGGATAGAGAGCCTGGTCTATGGCTTCCCATACCTTGCGGCTGTCCCTGGTGAGGGACATGTTCTTCTCCTCGTAAATGGTTTCGAGTTCGGTGTGGAAACCGCGTATCACGCCGTAGCGGAAGCGGTCTGCCTGGATGCGGGCCCAGTTGTCTATCTGGTTGGAAGGGATGTCCTCGGTATAGACGGTCTCGTCTGCGGAAGTCCATGCGTTGGTGCCGTCGGCTCCAATCATAGACATGAGCTTGTCGTACTCGTTGGGGATGGCAAGCTTGGAAGCCTCATAGCTGACTGAATCTATTTTGTGGTAAATAGCTTCGCGTTCTTTAGGATCGGTAGTCTTGCGGTACACCTCGAACAGCTGCTCGATTTCGTCCAGCATGGGCTTTTCCGCCTCATAATCCACGGTGCCGAAGTGCTCGGTACCCTTAAACATCAGGTGCTCGAAATAGTGGGCGAGGCCTGTGGTCTCGGAGGGGTCGTTCTTGCTTCCCACCTTGACCGCGATGTAGGTCTGGAGACGAGGCTGCTCTTTGTTTACAGACATGAAGACTTTCATGCCGTTCTTCATGGTGTAGATCTTAGTGTCAAGCGGATCGTTCGGGACGGTCTCGTACTTACTGCAAGATACTAACGCTAGGAGTGCCGCTAACGCGACAAAAAAGAATTTTTTCATAACACTACTAATAACAATTTCGCGAAAGTTACAAAAAATAATTGTAGAGATAAAAAAAATTCATATATTAGCAGCGAAGTTTTTCATAGTTTAAGTTTAGGTTAAGTAGCGAGGAGCCTGCAGTGATGCAAGCTCCTCGTGAATTTTTGCAAAAATACACGAGGAGCTAACGCTCCCTTCCAACCCCCGCAGCTACGCGACTGCCCCCCGGGGCACGGGGGGCGCGGGGCGGCGCCGCCCCCCCCCCCGCGGCCCCGGGTGCTTGGGGGTGGTGGGGGGTGGTGGGGAG
>CAMZEC010000086.1 GCA_947305645.1 uncultured Bacteroidales bacterium
TGAAAATCTATTCCCAAAGAAATCTTCAATTGTGACTTCACATTTAGGCAGTGCTCGAATATCACCATCTGGGAGACGTAAACAAATTCCACCATTAGTGTAAGAAGAAGCGTCGCGATTCGGATAATAATCCGTCATCATGAGGCTTCCGTATTGGAAACCATTCAAAGAGGTCGATAGTGCAGACCACTTGTAAAAATAAACTATCTCAATAACATCGTTTAAGAGTGAACCGGCAGGATGATTTGCATCAAAGTCTTCCAGAGTCTTAACATCAATTACGGTAAGACGCCAGTCTATCAAAGACCATCCTGCATCCCTATGCTCACGATAAGATCCCCTTTTATTAATCCACCCCTTAAAAACCAGGCTGGTATCAATGTTATTGTAGAATTGGCGGCTTTCTTTATCAAAGGCTCTGTCAAATGACAGCTCGGGAGATATCTCAATACTATGAGATAAAATGTCAATTTGCACACTATTAACCTTATATAGTGCCGAACAACCCTGTTCTACGAACTCTTGATTTGCATGTTCGCAAGAGACAGAAATCAGCATTGTCAAAGTTGACAATGCGAAAAGGATAAAATACTTTTTCATGAAATGATTATTAAATTGTTAATTATTGTTTTGCGGGTAAATCCATTCAGTTTGTTTCATAGTCCATCCGGCAAGGACGCCGGCACCGTTTTGGATATTTGTATATGATAGCGGCATAGGAGCGATACCAGACTCAGCAAAATTGTTGTTGGCTACGTTATCAACGGCTGTGACATAACGGAAGAATTCTTTCGTAAAGCGATACAGGCGGACCCGGTAGCGCATAGAATACTCGAAATCACCCTCCCAACTAAAGGCGCTCTCTATAAGTGTTACATTGAGAGCAATTTCTTTTTGGCCGAATGCACTATCTGGCCATACTCGGACAGCATACCACCACGCCCCAAAGGTCCATCCGTTGAAGCCCACGTCTACATAATTCTGATCCAACGTAACTCCATTGAGTCCGGTGTTCTCTGTTTTGGGCTTAAGCAAAGAGTACTCAACAGTTGTAGTCCCATCCTGAACCTTTGTACGCTCGCACTCAACTGCAACGCCATACCAATCTTCATCTTCGGAATCATCAGTGAAAGTCATTCTTAACTGCTTTCTGCCGGCCTCATCAATGGCAAACTGATACTCATAAATGGGAGGCTCTGGAGGGAGTATGGTGCTGGCGGAAATGCGGCCGGCGCCATCCGCAGCAGCGCTCACTTCCACTTTGTCCCCTGCGTTGAATCCTCTTGGTGCGAACCAGCAGCCCTCCGGCACTGATCCAATCTGTTCTGTTGCATAGGTCATTTCCAAAGGCGCACCGTTCACCTTGAAATCGACTTTCGCGTCTTCAAGGAAGGGATATCCGCTATATGTATTGCCAACAGGGACTGTTTTGTACAGCTGCAATATAGTCGTATCTGCAGGGCCCGGGCAGCAAAGAAGCACAAGCTTCGGCGTAGTGGGAATGTCAATATCAAATTCCGCACATTCACAGGCGGACGTCAGGGTCAGTACTGCCAGAAGGCCGATAAAACAATTTATCTTTCCCATTGTCAGAAGTTTATTGTATAGTTGAACGTCGGAACAATCGGCACTATACCGTATGCTTTCCCAACGAATGATACGTATCCGGGGTCGAATGTGGGGTCTTCTCTCTTTACACCTCTTCTTTCTGCCGAGGCATAGATTGGATTGATGCGACAATAGACATTGTAAATGCTTATGTTCCAGATATATTCGTGCCCCCGTTTGGTCTTGCCGTGTATGTTGGCGCCTATATCGAGCCTGTGATAATCGGGAATCCTCACGTTGTTGGGCTCCTCGTAAACCCACATCGAGCGCAGCTGGTAGTCCTGGGTGCCGTAGTACATGCCCTGGATGTAATGCGTGGGCACCGTCATCCTGTTGCCGCTGTGATAGTTCCAGGCGCTGTAGAGCTCCCATTTCCTGTTGATGCGCCAGTTGGCCTGCAGGGTAATTTTGTGCCGGTTGTCGTTGCGGTCGCGGAACCAGGTTGGCCAGATATCCTCGAAAAGGCGTTCGTTCCAGGAAAGGGTATAGAAAGCGTTGAGCGTAAGTGCTTCCGTCTCATATCCGAAGTCCACTTCCATACCGTACGAGCGCCCCTTGCCTATCTTGAAGTTCTCCTCCCAATCGTCGAGGCGGGGGAAGTATGTGTTCATTCCTGTGTACTCGATGAGATTGTCCATGGTCTTGTACCAGCCTTCTACGGTCAGGTGCATATTCCACGGCAGCTTTCCATAGACTCCGGCGGCAACCTGCCTGGAGCGCATTGGGGCGACGCGGTTTCCGGAGGGCAGCCAGCAGTTGGTGGGGAGGTCGAGATAGGTGGATGCCACCTGATGCGAGAACTGGCTCATTTCCGAGTAGGAAGCCTTTATGTTGACGTCCGGTGAGCACTGAACTTTCAGAGCAAGGCGGGGCTCAAGGGAGTTCCACACTTTGCCGGAGGCCCCGTACAGGGTGTTCCGCAAGCCCACATTTGCCCGGAGCCAGGGAGTGATACGCATTTCGTCCTCAATGTAAAGCGTCCCTTCCCAGCCGGATACACGCACGGTGTCATTCTGTGAGTACCCGCCTTTAATTCCATTATCAACACTGTCTTCAATATACGAATAATCGGGCCTGTAGGAATGCCAGGTGCCGTTACCTCCAAATCGCAGGGTATGCGCTTCATTTGGTTTCCAGATTGCATCGGCATTGACTCCGGTGTCATCGAGCACATTGTGGTTTGAGAGTGTTTGGGTCTCTTCAGAAACATGCTTGTATCCATCCGGATAGCTCATGTCGATGTCGTAGCCGCTTACATACGATATTTTAGCCCTGCTCCCGGACCAATAGCCGGTCAAGCACAAGCTCATATCATCAGAGAATTGCTTTTTCCAGTTCAATGAAGCAAGCGTATTACCCCAACTCATGTTTATATTGGTGAAACTGTCTATGTGGCCGACTCCCTTTTCGGTATAATTTGTCCTGTCTTTATCGATATAATTAAACGCATCGTTACCCCAATAGAAGTTCGCAGTGAGCTTGCTGCTGCCGGAGAATCTATGGGTTACCCTTGCATTCAGGTCAGTAAAAGTGTATCCATAGACTTTGCTGCTTACTCCATTTGTGCGGTCTTTATTCTCTTTCCGGTTATTAATCAGGCACGCCGGATACATCACAGCATCCGCCCAGGAACGGCGCAGAGCCACGTTGAAAGAGGTTTTTCCCTTAACTATCGGGCCTTCCAGCTGAGCCCGTCCTTCTATAAGGCCGATGGAGAACAGTCCCTTGTAATGCTCGAAGTCGCCGTCCTTCGTCTGAACGTCAACCACAGAGGATGTGCGGCCGCCATAACGCGCCGGGAAGCCGCTCTTGTAGAAGTCCAGGTTCTCAATGACATCCGTGTTGAAAGAAGAAAAGATGCCTCCGAGGTGGCAGATCTGGTAGAGCGGCACACCGTCCAGCAGAAACAGGTTGTCTGTGCCGTCTCCGCCGTGCACGTAAAGGCTGGACAGCAGTTCAGTTCCGGATGCCACTCCGGGAAGCGCCTGCAGCGTCTTGAGCACATCGGGAGCGCTGAATACGGCGAAGGCCCTGTTGAACGCCGCACCGTCCAGTTTGGTCAGACCGGTCTGGGTGAAGTTCTGGTTGCGGTCTATGATACCGGTAATGGTTGCCGCCTTCAGGGTATCAAGCTGGCTCCCTATCTGCACTGGCTTTTTGGAAGAAAGCAGAACGTACTTACCTTTGACCTGCCAACTGATAGTGCTATCGTCAAACAGCTCGTGAAGGCTGTCACGGAGGGTCTTGCCGGCGGCAGGGTTACCATTAAGATGCGTATTCAGAGGAAGGCTGGATTCATACACAAAGTGCACCCCATAGCGCTCGCTCACTGCCATCATTCCATCAAGGATGGTAGTCCCGCCCTGGGCGCCTGCCGAAAGTCCCGTCAGGAGGAGAACAATAATTATTAGTACCCGCTTCATTTCTCTACTGTAATATCAATGCCAAGGGTAGCCTCAATCAGGGCTACAATACTGTCCACGCCATCGTCGTTGAAAGTCGCTGTAAGGCATTTGCGAGTAGCGGGAGCAGTCAATTTGCAACCATAATAGTCGGAGAGTTCCCTGAGCACGTCGGCTACGGGCGTATTGTCAAATTCGAACTGATGCGCCTCAGCTGCTTGTCCGGGCTGCACACTTACTTCTATGCTCCGTGCTGGTTCTGCATTACGCACAATGCTTACCACACCGAACCCGGCTGCAAAGGCAAGAGCGGCAGATGCCGTTGCTGATACGGCAACGGTCCACCACTTGCGCCTGGGCTTGCCCTGTTCAATAGAAGTGTGCAGTGCGTTCAGGGCCTTGTCGGCATCGTACTTGCCTTCTTCGTAGTTCCCGGCGACGAATTCAAGTTTTTCTTTGAATGATTTCTTCATACATTTTCGCGTTTCTACTATAATGACGGAGAAAAGCGAAAGTGTAACACTGATTTGAGAAAAATTTTTTAATTATTCCGCCTGAGGGTTTTCAATGCCCTGAAAATCTGGTTGCGGACCGTTCCCTCAGACACACCCAGACGCTTTGCGATCTCCGGGCATTTGAGGCCGTCCCGCACGTGCATCAGCAGCATGCGGCGGCGTCTTTCAGGCAGCCGGTCAATGGCATCCCACAACCTTGCTTCCGAGGAAGATTGCTCAAGTACTCCGTCATCATCAGGAATGGATTCTTCTAGCCGGTCTGTCAGTCCGGCCTCCGGATGAGCAGCCTCTGCACGCAGGCGGTCGATGCAGGCATTACGCACGGATGTTGCAAGATAAGCCTCCGGCTTCGAGGGCTTATCGCCATTGCTCATCCGGTCCCAGAGCGCGGCAAAAGCATCCTGCACCATATCCTCCACATCCCCGGAGCCGCCAAGGATGTGAGCGGCATAGAGGCACATCGGCCTGTAATACAGCCGGTACAGTTGGTCGATTTCCAAGCCGCGATTTGACAACATCAATACAGTCTTTCGTACAACTCTTTCCGCTTAGGAATGGTAATGTATATTTCAACGCCGCCGTAAGGGTATTTCAGTACCAACGCACATTCCCTCTTGGCCGGAAGGTCATCGAAGGCATCAATTGCATCAAGGGCAACGATGAACTGGCGGTTCACACGGGTAAAGTGTTCCGGATTCAATTCGCCCTCAAGCTGGGAAAGCGAACCCCCGACGTAGCCGTATGTGCCGTCTTTCAGGAAGACCTTGGTACCGCCGGTATCGGCAGCTATGTGGCTCACTTCCTCCACCGGCGTCACCAGTGTCCTGGTTCCTTGCTCCAGCATCAGGCGTTTGCGGTAATTCACCTTTCGCTGTAAGATGTCCGAAGACATATCCTTAAGCATAGACGGAGTCAGGCGCGGGAAACGCATCTCGCAACGCTGCAGAGCCTTTTCAAGGTCGGCTTTCTGCACCGGCTTCATCAAGTAGTCGGCGCAATTGTAATCGAATGCGCGGAGGGCGTATTCATCGTAGCCGGTCACGAACACCACCGCAGCCTTGGTCTCCACCTTGTCGAAGACAGCGAACGACAAGCCATCGTCCAGGCGTATATCGGAGAAGATAATGTCAAGATCCTGGTGCTCGGCAAGGAAGCGCAGCGACGCCTCGATGCTGGTAGTCCTTCCGGCCACTTCCCAATTAGGACGCAAGGCTTTTAGAGTGCGTTCAAGCGCCTGGGCGCTCAGGGCCTCGTCTTCAATTATCAGAACTTTCATAACGGATGTCATTTGAATTAAGTAAAGGGAGGCCTACCCGGAAAGTCTTACCGTCGTTTTCTATTGTAAGTTGTTTCCCGCTCAACAGCTCATAGCGGCTGCTCAGGTTCTTCAATCCGTGTCCGCTCTTTTGGGGGCTGTCGAATCGGGGAAGGATATTGTTCTCTATTACTATCCTGTCCCCCTCTTTGTAGAT
>CAMZEC010000087.1 GCA_947305645.1 uncultured Bacteroidales bacterium
TTCCTCGGCAACCAGGACACCCTCTACACCTACGGCCGCTTCGGCAAGTTCGGAGGCATCAAGCGCAACTACTTCCTGGACTGCTACATAGAAGGCACCACCGATTTCATTTTCGGCACCAGCATCGCTTATTTTGAAAACTGCCTGATTCACAGCAAGAAGAACAGTTACGTAACTGCTGCTTCCACCCTTCAGGGGCAGAAATACGGCTACGTTTTCAAGAACTGCACCCTTACTGCAGACCCCGGAGTAGACAAGTGCTACCTGGGTCGCCCCTGGGGCGCCTACGCCAAGACTGTCTTCATCGACTGCGAGCTCGGAGGACACATTCTCCCGGAGGGCTGGCACGACTGGGAGAAAGAAGGCAAGCCTGATACCAAGAAAAATTCCTATTACGCCGAATACGGCAATACAGGCCCTGGCGCCCGCGGGCCGCGAGTTAAGTGGGCGCACAGCCTGAAGCCCCGTCAGCTGAAGGACTATACTTTTGAGAAGGTAATGTTCCAGAAAGAAGACGGCATTGTTTGGAATCCTTACGATAACCGATGAAAACCAGTTTAACAATAATTTTTGCAGCGCTAGCCTTGGCCTCTTGTACGGCCAAGGCTCCGCTGTCGCTGCAGGTGGTGCGCTCCGAGATGGCCCGCAATCCTGAGGCATCTTATATCGACGGCCTAGGAGGCACCCTCAAATGGAATTACACGACCGGCCTCGAGCTCAAAGCAATGCTTGATGCATCAAGCATTGCTTTGAGCTACGTGGATGCATGGTACGACGCGATCATCGCGGAGGACGGCAACATCGGCGGAAAATACAAGAAAAGCAACTACTCCACCGACCACATCTGCCCGGGAAGGACCCTGTTCAAGCTATACGACCTTACCGGCAAAGAGAAATACCGTCTGGCAATGGACAAGCTCTACGAGCAAATCCAGGAAATGCCGCGCACCCCGGAAGGCGGCTTCTGGCACAAGAAGATTTATCCCGACCAGATGTGGCTGGACGGCCTCTACATGGCCCAGCCTTTCTACGCCGAATACACAGCCCGATATGTTCCTGATTCACTCAAGGCGGCCAATTACGCCGACATCTGCAATCAGTTCACGACCGTTTACCGCAACACATGGGACGAAAAGACCGGCCTGCTGCGTCATGCCTGGGACTCTTCTCACAAGATGTTCTGGTGCGATTCCGAAACCGGGCAGAGCAAGCACGCATGGGGACGCGCCATGGGCTGGTACTGCATGGCCCTGGTGGACGTAATAGATATCCTGCCCGGGCAGGAGGAGCGCGCCGAGCTGGCCGCCATACTTCAGGGCATCTACGAAGTACTCCCCCGCTACGCCGATCCAAAGACCGGCATGTGGTATCAGGTACTCGACTGCCCCGGCCGCGAAGGCAATTACCTTGAGGCGACGTGCAATGCAATGTTCGTGTACGCCTGGCTCAAAGGCATACGCCTCGGCTGTCTGGAAGGCCTGGATGACGCCAAAGCAGCTTACCGGTCCATGCTCGACACCTTCGTAACCACCGACAAGGACGGACTCGTGAGCCTCAACCAATGTTGCGAGGTAGCCGGACTCGGCGGCAAGGAAAACCGCAGCGGCGACTACGATTACTACATAAATGAGCGCGTGCGCGCCAACGACCCCAAGGGCATAGGACCTCTTATCTGGGCAGCCCTGGAATATGAAAGATTATGAATCGAAGCAGAATGATACTTACCGCAGTATTGCTTCTCGGCCTTTTGTCCGGATGCAACACCACCAAGCCCGTGGAGGAAAAAGCCCCCGCGGCTCCAGCCGATATAGTGGTAAAGAATGCCACAGAGACCAGCCTCACGCTTCAGTGGAGCCTCTCAGAGGGGGCCTCTGGCTACGAATGGCAAATCTACAAGAGCGGCAGCGTGAGCATTGAGCAGGAGGGCAGAGTCAACAGCCGCAATGTTCAGATAAGCGGACTCGAGCCCCAGACCAAATACCAGTTCGGCGTACGCGCCATCGGCAGCAACGGCCTGAATTCAGATTACAGCTATGCCGACGTCGAGACAACGCCAGCCACCGACCCTGTTGAGCCAGTGGATCCGGAGACTCCGGACCTGTCCGGCAAATATGCCGAGTTCCTGATTCCCGAGGCTGAAGAAGACGGCACAGCCCGCGCCTTCCCCGGCGCAGAGGGCGGCGGCATGCTGGCCACAGGCGGACGCGGCGGCTCTGTCTATCACGTCACGAACCTGAAAAACAGCGGCGACGGATCGCTCCGCTACGGAATTGAGAGCGCCGGACGCCCCCTGACCATAGTGTTCGACGTGGCAGGCCTGATCGAGCTCGAAAGCATGCTCAACATCAAGAAGGGAGATCTGACGATAGCCGGCCAGACAGCACCCGGAGACGGCATCTGCCTCAAGAACTATACATTCCGCATCAGCGCAAGCAACGTAATCGTACGTTTCATCCGCTGCCGCATGGGAGACGAAAAGAAGACTGAAGACGACGCCATCCAGGTCATGGACCATGATGACGACAAATTCAGCAACATCATCATCGACCACTGCTCCGTGAGCTGGTGTACCGATGAATGCGCATCTTTCTACGGCATGAAGGACTTTAGCTTCCAGTGGAACTTCGTCACCGAGAGCCTTCGCAACTCCGTACACGGCAAGGGTTCCCACGGCTATGGCGGCATCTGGGGCGGCAACAACGCCAGTTACCACCATAATCTCCTGGCCCACCACGACAGCCGCAACCCCCGTATAGACCATGATTATGTGAGCACCCAGAAAGGCCCGCTCTCTATCTTCAACAATGTGGTCTACAACTGGAGCGGCAACACCTGCTACGGCGGCGAGAGCTCCAGCAAGAACGGAAGCGACTACCGCAAGTACAATTTCTTCAACAATTATTACAAGCCGGGGCCCGCAACTCCTTCAAACCACCTCTGGTTCCTGCAGCCCACCACTTCCTGCAGCAACTGCGGCGGCACAATCATTCCCGGACATTTCTACATGGCCGGCAATTACATGCCCGGGCAGAGCGCCATCTCCGCCGACAACTGGACGGCCGGGACAAAAGCGCCCGTGGGCATATATTACAACGCCGCCAGCATATCACAAATCAAATCCGACGCCCCCTTTGCGAGCGATAATCTCCAGAGTATTCATGATGCAGAAAAGGCATTCGACGCAGTGCTGAATTATGCCGGTGCCAGCTATGCCCGCGACGCCATAGACACCCGAATAGCACAGGAGACACGCGAAGGCAAAGCAACCTACAGCGGCAGCAACGGTTCCAAGAACGGCCTCATAGACACTCAGGGAGACGTGGGCGGATGGCCTGAGTACAAAGCCACGGCCGAGCAGATAAACAAGAACACAGACACCGACGGCGACGGCATCCCCAACTGGTTCGAAGACCAATTCGGGCTGGATAAATACAATGCCGCAGACGGCAACGCCAACAGCTTCGACAAGAACGGCGGCCGCTATACCAACCTGGAGATGTATCTGCATTGGCTGGTCAAAGACATCATTGCGTCCCAGACCAAGGGCAGCACCTACACGAAAATGTAAAACATACTAATCAATATTTATTATCTAACTAACAATCTAATGAACAGTCTAGCAAAGAAACTCATCCTTGCACTTCTCTGCCTGGGCACAGCATGGTCGCTCTCCGCACAGACCATAATTACCGGTGTGGTGACGGACGAAAGCGGCGAGCCTCTCATGGGCGCCGGCGTCTTCGTTGAAGGCACCTCCATCGGCACCGTGACCGGACTCGACGGCGACTATGAGCTCAACGTTCCCGCAGATGCAGTGAACCTTGTGTTCTCGTTCCTCGGACTCGCCGACCAGACCGTTGCAATCAACGGCCAGACCAAGATCGACGTAGTGCTGAAGGCAGACCAGACCTTCCTCGACGAGGTTGTCGTGGTTGGTTACCAGACCGTAAAACGCCGCGACCTCCTCGGTTCCGTGAGCTCCGTAAACTCGGACAAACTCACCGAGCAGCCCGTGACCAGCGTGTCCCAGGCCCTCTCCGGAAAGATGGCCGGCGTGTCTGTAATAACCACCGAAGGTGACCCTGACGCCGACATCAAGATCCGCGTCCGCGGCGGCGGCTCCATCACCCAGGACAACAGCCCCCTGTACATTGTGGACGGATTCCCCGTGGAGAGCATCAACGACATCTCCTCCTCGGAAATCGCCTCCATCGACGTCCTGAAGGACGCATTCTCCACTGCAATCTACGGTTCCCGCGGTGCCAACGGTGTCGTGATCGTGACCACCAAGAGCGCAGAGAAGGGACAGAAGATCTCCGTTAAGCTCAACACTTATTACGGTCTCAAGAAGATGGCCAACGCGGGCGCCATCCAGGCCATGGACTCCGAGAACTTCGTGAAGTTCCAGTATGAGCTCGGTTCCATCAGGGACGACCTCAGCTCGCATTACACTCCCTACTTCGGTTCTTACGACGACATCAGCCTCTACTACGGCCTGCCCACCAACAACTGGGTGGATGCAGTGTTCGGCAACGTAGGCAACACCTTCTCCGCAGACGCCTCCGTCAGCGGCAGCGGCGACGGTTACAACTGGACCCTCGGCTACGCCCACATGGGCGACCAGGCCATCATGGTGGGTTCCAACTACGTCCGCGACAACCTTAACTTCAAGGGTCACTTCAAGACCGGCAAGACCACCAGCGTCGATGCCAACATCCGCTATTCCAAGGTGAACGTACGCGGCTCCGGCGCCAACGGCATCAACGATACCGGCACCACGTCCGGCAACGGCCGTCTCAAGCATGCGGTTTCTTACGCTCCCATTCCCGTGGCAGCCATCACCACCGACTCCGACGAAGAGCAGGACTACGGCGATAACGCTCCGCCGCTCCTGTCCGTCTCCGATAACGACAGCAAGCGCGTCCGCACCACCTGGAACGCCAACGCCGCATTCAACTGGGAAATTATCGACAACCTGAAGCTCAAGGTAGAAGGCGGCCTGGAAGACTACCGCCAGGGCGACGACCGTTTTTATGGTCTCACCACCTACTACGTGGCAAACAACTCTACTATAAAGAATACCCCTTCCACACAGCACAAGGAGGCTTTCCGCACCCGCTACCGTAACACCAACACCCTGAGCTACGACTTCGAGAAGCTGCTCGGAAACAGCGACCACAGCCTCAACATGCTGCTCGGTGAGGAAATGACCATCACCAAGAGCAATACGCTCACGGATATGATTGACGGCCTGCCGGTGTTCTACGACGCCCAAATGGCATGGAACTTCATGTCTTCCGGCACTCCCTCGTCGTCCAACAATTACTACAGCCCGGACGACAAGCTCCTGTCTTTCTTCGGCCGCGTGAACTACGACTACAAGCACCGCTACTCCCTGGGCGCCACGCTCCGTACCGACGGCAGCTCCAAGTTCGCCCGCGGACACCGCTGGGGCTTCTTCCCTTCCGCAGCCGCATCCTGGACCATTTCCAACGAGCCCTGGATGGACAATGCCCACAGCTGGCTGGACCAGCTCAAGCTCC
>CAMZEC010000088.1 GCA_947305645.1 uncultured Bacteroidales bacterium
ATGTAAAGCATGTCCCGAGTGATGGAATTGTAGTATTCGGCCGTGAACACCAGCCTGCCTTCTATAAAGGCCGATTCAAGCCCCAGGTTTACCTGCTCCCTCACTTCCCAGCGAAGATCCGGATTTGCGTTGTGCATCTCGCCGAAGGTTACGGCAACGTCACCGCCATAAGGGGCAATCCCCGTCGGCGATACAGTCTGGAGGGAATAATAGGGCGTAAGCGCCCCCTGGTTGCCGGAAAGACCGTATCCGACATTCAGCTTAAGCCGTTGCAGCCACTCCACGCTCTCCATGAAAGGCTCGTTGGATGCAATCCACGAGGCTGATACAGATGGGAACAGCCCCCAGATATGGTTGGCTCCGAAAAGCGAAGCCGCATCTGACCTTAGGGTGCCGGAAATGGAGTAACGGTTGGCGTAAGAGTAGACTGCCTGCCCCATCACGGACAGCATGTTCTGCATCTCCCAGACAGAGCCCGTACCCTCCCACGGCCTTATCGCTCCTGCCTGTATGGCATTGATGCCATAAGCGTTGGTGGAGAAGCCAGTGGTAGTGGCATAGAAACCGCTGGAACTGCTGCCTTGAATCTCGCCCATGAGGTTTGTGGACAACTGGTGCGGCCCACTTTCAAAGACATAAGCAAGGTTAAGATAGCCCCGGTATTCGCTTTGTGAAGTTGTGCTACGGTAGGCTTCGCCGCCGGACCAGATGATGGTTGGGAAGAAGTGACTGTCGTTGATGACATTGTAGCTGTAAGAGGCGAATCCGCTGAGGGTGAGGTTTTTCAACAGCTCGGCCCTTGTCAGGACATGGGCGTTGAAGTGGGCCGTCGCGCCGCCGAAAGTCTTTTCCAGCAGGGAAACAGGATGGTTTATCTGGCTGGCGGTAGGGATTTGTACATAGCTGCCGTCTGGTTCGGCCCCTGCGCGTATCGTGGGGTTGAACGTTGCGGCAGAGTAAAAGAGTTTCTGCATGTCGTGGATGGCATCTTCGTTTTGCAGCGAACCGAAAAGACCAAGGTCTACCTGGAGGAAGCCAAAAGCCTTCTGCCCGACATCCAGTTTCACCGAATAATTCTGGATATTCTGATTTCTTACCACGGACCGGTGGTCAAGGACGCCAACGGAAGCCCTGTAATTGCTGTTATCTGAACCTCCGCCAAAAGCGATGTGATGGTTCTGTACAAAACCTGTCCGGAGAATGGACGACACCATGTCCGAGTCGAAACCGTCGTCCCTGAATGTATATCCATGATTTATGTTCCAACGCCTGAAGCCATCGGCAGAAAGCATTTTCAGATTCCTGTACACAGTTTCAGCACCCGCGGTTCCGTCGTAGCTTATGCTGAAATCTCCACCCTGCCCCCTTGTGGTGAGGACCTGAATTACGCCGGATGCACCCCTGGAACCGTATGGGGCGGTCTCCGATGCATCCTTGAGGACGGTGAAACTCTCTATGTCGCCGGGATACAGGGAACTAAGGGTGGCCAGGTCCGACATCACTCCGTCTATCACCACCAGAGGATCGTTGCCGCCGGTAAGCGATGTGGTTCCCCTGACCCGGACGGCGCTTAGCATGGCCGACTGGTTGGCTCCCGACACCGTTACGCCCGCCGCCTGGCCCTGCAAGGCGCCCAAGCCGCTTGTAACAAGGCCCTTGTTCATCTGTTCCTTATCTACGGTATGAAAAGTGCTTAAGGTATCGTTCTGTGCCGCTGCTGCCCAGCTGGACAATAATAAAGCAGCCGCGAGACATATTTTAAGACGCATAGTTATCAGTGTTAATAACTACAAATATACAGTTCAAACGAAAAAGTCCCTACTCCTGGAAAGAATATCCGAATCCGGCGCGGGAGGTCAGGCTTTCAGCATAAGGGCCGATCTTCTTGCGGATGCGGGTGATGTTCACATCCACAGTGCGGGGTGTGACAATTACATCGTTGGGCCATACTTCAGATAGCAGCTGCTCCCGCGAGAACATCTTCCCCCGGTTTTCCAGGAAGAGTTTCAGCAGTTCGTATTCGGTTTTTGTGAAGGGTATCACATCTCCGTCTATGGTCACCTTCTTGGCGTCGGTGTCTATCTGTATTCCGCGGAAGCGGATACCGTTGCGCACGGCGCCCAGGCGGGCTTCCACCACATTGATGATATAATCGCCCGTTTTTTCGCACTCGACGATAAGGTCGGCAAACACGGTTCCAATGTCGTAACCGTACATATGGGCGTCCAGATTGTCGATATTCTGCTGTTTGAGGGCATTGCGGCAGGCATTGATACTGTGCTCTATCTCTTCTGATACGGCAAGGCTGAAGTTCTCCCTGCGTCCGGCAAGCAGGGCATTCATCCGCGTCAGGGCGTCATCTACCAAAGAGAACATCTTCTGCATGCCATCTTCCTGCAGCTCTGTAAAAATGATTTTATTGCTCCGCTTGCGCTTTATGATGCGGGCCAGGTTGAAACAGCTGTCGCCAACCGACTCCAGCTCCCCTATCTGACGGAGCATCGCCCGTATCTTCTCCTTGGTGTCATCGGAGAGGTGTGCCGATCCCAGATCGCCCAGATAGCGCCCGATTTCGTTCTCCATACGGTCGCTCCCCTCCTCGCCCTTCTGGATGCGTTCGAACAGTCTGGTGAAGGCCTGTTCGTCCGTCGTGGCATACAGTTCACGGACCAGGGCAAACATATGCTGAGTATTCTCGCCAAACACCGTAATCTCTTTCTGCGCCTGCAGCACGGATATTTCTGGCGTCTTCATGATACCGCCACGTATGTACTGCATGCGGAAGGCATCCTCTTCTTCGCTCTTAAGCGGCTGTATAATCTTGCAGACAAGCTTCTCCAGTTGCGGAATGAACCAGATGAGGATAGCTGTGTTTATCACATTGAAACAGGTGTGGAAGGTCGCCAGTGCAAAGGAGAGATGTGTGGAATTCTGCTCCGGGGAAGTCGGATCAAGGCCCACAATCCCGCACACCATCCGCACAAACGGGAAGAACAGGAGAAGCACCCAGATGACGCCGAATACGTTGAAAAGCAGGTGGGCGAAGGCGGTCCGGCGGGCCTGCGTGTTTGCGCTCAGGGCTGCCAGGTTGGCGGTGACCGTGGTGCCGATGTTTTCTCCCATGACCAGGGCGATTCCCTGATAGATGGAGATAGCCCCCGTGGCGCAGAGGACCATAGTAATTGCTATCAGCGCGGCGGAACTCTGGACGATGGCGGTAAGAACGGTACCGATAAGCAGGAACAGCAGTATCGTGCCGTAATTTGTCTGGAAGCTGGAGAAGAATTCCACGACGGCGGGCTTGCTGGCCAGGTCCATCTCCACCCCCGTTGCCTTAAGCATCCCCAACGCAAACAGCAGGAAACTGAGTCCGAAGAGGAAGTCGCCAAAGTACCGGTGCCGCCCCACCTGGATAAAGATGATGCCGAGAATGAACGCCGGCCACACAACATTGACAATGTTGAAAGAAAACCCCGCCGACATGATCCAGGCGCTCATCGTGGTGCCGATGTTGGCGCCCATGATTACAGATATGGCCTGCGACAGCGTCAGGAGTGCGGCGTTTACAAAGGATACCGTCATCACTGTGGTTGCGGCAGAAGACTGGACGGCGACAGTAACCAGGGCTCCGGTGGCGACGCCGGATAAGCGGTTGGTTGTCATGGCGCCCAACAAGTGACGGAGCTGCGGACCTGCCATCTTCTGCAGGGCCTCGCTCATCGTCTTCATGCCGAATATCAAAAGGGCGATTGAGCCAAGGAGTTTTAATGCAATAAGCATAATAAAAGTGATTATTGTTCAAATTTAAACAATAACGACGGTTTTCTCAAGAGATAAATCCATTGTAACAGAATTTTAACGCCCGGATTCTTTCACATACCGCTCCATGAATCCGGCCCGGTAAGTGTCGCCCACTGGGAGAGAGCGTCCGTTGTCCAGAATCACGGAAGATTTGCCGGCGGCAGTGATGCGGGTAATGTCGGCCACGTAGGACTTGTGTATGCGCACGAAACGGTCTGTGGGCAGTTCCTGCAGGATTTGTTTAAACGACGACAGGACGACAAGCGGCGATTGGGATGAGGCGAGAAAGATTTTCATATATGGCCCGACGCTCTCCAGGTAACATATATCGGACACCTTCACCGGCACAATCTTGTAATCCGACTTGAAATAGACCAGTTTCTCCTGCTGCTGGCCATTGGAAGCACGCATTTTCAACGCCTCGCGGACCCTGTCGACGGCACGGGAAAAATCGTCGAAGGTAAAGGGCTTGAGCAGGTAATCCACGGCGCCCACCTTGAAGGCGTCCACGGCATAATCTGCGAAAGCCGTGGTGAAAACCACCAGCGGCGGATTCTCCAGAGAGGCTACGAAGTCCATTCCGGACTGAAGCGGCATATTGATATCGGCAAAGATGACATCCACTTTGTCCAGGAATGTCCGTGCCTGCTCTGTATCGGTGCAGGCGGCAGCAATCTCCAAATCCGGAATCTTTGCTGCAAACACCCCCAGCAGCCTGAGTGCCAGAGGCTCGTCGTCCATTGCAAGGGCGCGGATCATAGCACACCTCCTTCAGCAATGGCCGGGATTGACATCAGCACATTATACACGCCATCTTCGGCTCCGCATTTCAGGGTGAAATCCTTGTTATATATCAGCGCCAGACGGCTCTGCACATTGCTTATACCTACGCCGCCGTCCACAGTCTCTTCCCGGATGTTCTGCGCTTCCAACGTGTTGGAGCAGCGGAAAACCACCCGGCCATCTTCTTCCCGGACGGATATCCGGATGAACGACCCCGGCTTGGACTTGCTCCCGTGCTTGAAAGCATTCTCCACGAATGACATCATCGACAGCGCCGGAACCATGGCATCCCCTCCTCTTTCTGGGCTCTCAAATGAGATTTCTACCGTTTCGGGCCACTGTAACCTCATAAGAGACACAAAGTGGCTGATAAACTGTAACTCCCTTTCCAGAGGAATCAATGCCGTATGTCCCTCGCTCAGCACCATCCGCATCAGTTTGGAGAATTCGCTGATACACTCCGTCGCTTTCTCCGGCTCCGTGAGCACCAGCGCCTGTATGTTGTTC
>CAMZEC010000089.1 GCA_947305645.1 uncultured Bacteroidales bacterium
TGTCGCCGAGCTTGCCATAGCCCTCATGATATTCATGGCTCGCACCCAGTTCACCCCCTCCACCGGCAGCGAGATTGCCGGCAAGCGCCTGGGAGTCCAGGCGTTCGGTGCTGTGGGACGCCTTGTTGGAGCCAAGGCCAAGGCTCTCGGAATGAGCGTCAGTGCGCTGGACCCCTTCCTCAAAGACGAGCAGATCGTGGCCGGCGGAGCCGAGCCCGTTCACTCGATCGAGGAACTCTACTCAAGCAGCGACTACCTCTCCATCCACATCCCGGCGCTGCCTTCAACCATCAAAAGCATAGGCTACGACCTCATCTCCCGTATGCCCAAGGGAGCCACCCTGGTCAACACCGCCCGCAAGGAAGTGATTGACGAGGAGGGGCTTGAAAAGGCCCTTGAGGAGCGTCCCGACCTTAAATACATCACCGACGTTATGCCTGACAATTACGCCGCACTGCAAGAAAAGTTCGGCCTCCGTGTGTTCGCAACTCCCAAGAAGATGGGAGCCCAGACCGCCGAGGCCAACATCAACGCAGGACTTGCTGCAGCCCGCCAGATTGTCGATTACTTTGCCACGGGCAACACCCGTTTCCAGGTCAACAAATAGTGCGCATCATCAGGCACATAGCTCTTTCGTTTGCGGCCGCCTTACTGACGGCCGCAAGCGTCTGCGCACAGGTGGTGGAGCGCCGCGACACGCTTGACAGCGCCCGCGTGACCGCGGTCAAGGAAAAGATGCGCAACACCACCCAGACCGGCCTGATGCATATCGACGGAGAGAAACTCCGCAGCGGAATAGCCCTCTTCGGTTCTCCCGACATCATTAAACAGCTGCAGACACTCCCGGGCGTGGCGGCAGGCAACGAGCTCATGAGCGGCCTGTACGTGCACGGAGGAGACGGCAATGACAATCTCTTCCTCCTCGACGGCGTTCCTCTGTACAATATCACCCACTTCGGAGGGCTCTTTTCGAGTTTCAACACCGACGTGGTGGACAACCTCGACTTTTACAAGAGCGGCTTCCCGGCCCGTTACGGCGGCAGGCTCTCGTCGGTAGTGGACGTAGAGACCTCCGAGGGCAACATGAACGAGTATCACGGCAATTTCTCGCTGGGCCTGATAGACGGGCGCATACAAGTAGAAGGGCCGATAATCTCAAACAAAACGTCGTTCAATGTGGGCTTGAGGCGCTCTTGGATGGACGTGGTGACCATACCCGCCATCGCCTACGCCAATCATAAGAACAATAACAATCCCAAGGCTCGCGGCGGCTACTCGATGCAGGATATCAACGCCCGCATAACCCACATATTCTCGCCCCGCAGCAAGGGCAACATCATCGCTTACTGGGGCCGGGACAAGCTCGTCGCCGGAATCAATCAAACCGAAACCTACCAGGATATGGACCTGGACATAGGCAGCACCTGGGGCACCCTGGCGTTGTCGGCCAACTGGCAGTACAAGTACGCCGACAAGCTGACAGGCAAGCTAATAGGCTATTACAGCCGCAGCGGGTCGGACGTCGGTTACGGCTTCGACTTCATAAACAAGAACGACGCCGGCACGGTGCAGATGAAAATGCAGGACGACAATATCTGCGCGGTGTCCGATGCCGGATTCAAGTATGACTTCGACTACTATCCCAACGACTCTCACCACATGCGTTTCGGCGCCACCGCAGTATATCATCATTACAAAACAACCCGTGAGTACAAGCAGAGCCAGGCTCTTCCAGGGATGCCGCCGCAGGAAGACTCCGACACAGTAGGCGGCACCTACGATGCCTTCGAACCGGCGCTGTACTTCGAGGACGAGATGTTCCTTGCCTACAACTTCACACTCAACGCCGGAGTGCGCACCTCGCTCTTTACGACCGGGCAGAGAACTTGGGCGAGGCTGGAGCCGCGCGCCGCTCTTAAATGGCTCATAAACAAAGATATATGCGCAAAGTTGTCATATACGCGTATGAGCCAGTATGCGCATCTTGTGTCGGCGATGTACATAGAGCTGCCCACCAACAGCTGGATGCCCTCCACCACCGGGGCCGGGCCCATGATGTCCGACCAGATCGCCGGCGGCCTGTACTTTACTCCGGGGCGCTTCAAAATAAACCTCGAAGGCTGGTACAAGACTATGCACAATATGCTCGCATATAACGGAGCTAATGCCTTCTACCCGCCCCTGGTTAACTGGGAGAAGTCGTTCACACCCGGCAACGGACATTCGTACGGACTGGAATTCGAAGGCACTTATGCCGGACCCAAGTTGGAGCTGTCGGCCTATTATACCCTCAGCTGGACCTGGCGGACATTTATGGCATACTACCCCTTCGCATTCCCCGACCGCAACGACAACCGCCACAAAATCAACCTCGTGGGAAGCTGGAAGCCGGGCAAGCATTGGAAAGTATTCTTCAACTGGAACTACCACAGCGGCAACCGCGTTACCTTCCCGAGTCACGTAATAGCCTACGAGAGAACCACTTCGCCCATGCTCTTCGAGTCGCCGTACAATACCCCGCTTCCCGATTACCACAGGCTCGACGTGGGCCTCGACTACAGCATCCTCAACCGCAAGGGGCACCGGTGGAACTTCAATCTGAGCATCTACAACGTGTACAACCATCTGAACGCATCGTTCGCAATGCTCGACACCGACAGCAACGGCAATTACTATGGCCTTGCCTACGGACTCGTACCCATCATACCCACATTGAGCGTAGGATTTAAATTCTGACGGCTATGAAAAGGTTTCTCTATCCAGTAATTGCGTGCGTCCTGCTGCTTTGCGCTCCGGCCTGCGAGATCCATTTCGACCTCGACAAGATATCGGAGGCCAAGATGTACGTGCAGTACCTGCCCTCGCCGGAGTCGTCGGTAATGATGATAGCTTATGCCGAGCCTGCGTACGGGAAGGAAGGAGAAGTTTCGTACGATTTCAGCGGCTCCAGCCTCTCGGTAAACGTCAACGGCAAGGCAGCTGACATACGGTATCCATCTTCAGAAGAGATTGACGAGAACGGGTGGTTCAATTACGGCGGAAACTGCAGGATCGCTTTGGCCCGGATGCCTTCGGAGCTCAAGAGCGGTGACGTTATTGACTTCACCCTCGGCGGTAGCGGTGTCAAGACGGCACATGCCAGGACCGTAATCCCGCCAAAGCCCGGCATAATGGGAACAACTTTCGAAAGGGTGCAAATGCCCGACTCGTCCGAAGCGGTACGTGTAACCCTGAAGCTCGACAAACCTGTCGGCAAAGGTGAGTATTACGGGCTCAAGGCTGCAGTAAGGACCACCACGATAAGCGCGCACACACCTATTATCTACACCGACAGCGATATAGAGGATGGCAAGCCCCTCCCAAAGGCCCTCCCCTTCCCTTTTCCGGAGCTGGAAATCGACACGACGGTGATTGAGACCTGCATTTTCCCGGGGCAGCTTGCCACTACCGCAGACCTCAATTCACTCGACCTTGACGCCTTTGCCAACGTACAGTATTACAACGGATTACTAAGTTCGAACATGTTTACCAGCGAGTCAATGATGCTCCTTGGCGGCAAAATGTTCGACTCCGACAGCTACTCGTTTTACATCAACTCGCTGGACGGTTCGGCATTCGGAGGGAGTGTGGGTATAGACTTCACACCCGACGACCTGAGCGTCCTGAAAGACTGGGACGGGGAGTCCCCGATATTTTTGCTCTTGGGCGGCAAGAGCGAACTCCGGCTGGAGCTCTTCCGTTTAAGCGAAGAGCTGTACAATTACTGCAAAGCCCAGTATCTGGGTAACTTCAACATGCTCTCCAACCTGGGTCTGTCGCCGCCCAACTTCACCTACACAAATGTCCATGACGGCATAGGCATAGTGGGCGGCCTCAACCTTACCCGCTCCGAATGGTATAATCTCACGGAGCTGCTTAGTAATCCCAATAGCTCCGCAAACCTATTTCCCTCCGAATCATCTTCTCGATAGCATCGTCGTTCTTGTATAGGAACTTCGCGTAAGGGACCTTGTCCAACCGTTCAACAGATTTCCTGAGCAAATTATCGTACTCGTTGAAGGATTCTACATACTGGAACCTGACGGGATAAGTTCTGATATAGTTGCAACGGGTTCCGTCATTCAATTGAATAGAGAGATTGATGATGACGGACAACTCCGGAAGGTACATTTCTTTGTCGGTTGGCCTTGAATAATCTACCCAGAACGGCCATGACAGGAACTGTTTTGAGACGCCCAGGCCACTGAGGTTCATATCCGGGTTAAAGGGGTCTTCTTCTTCCGTTTTAGTATAGTACATCAGGGTATTGTTGACATAGCTCAGTCTGCTGATTTTCGGCATCTGATTCTCCGGAATGGGGATTCCCGGATAACCGTCATCGTCCAGACGGTAGATTTTCCGCGTCTTTGCTGCATAATCTACCCTGGGGACCTTGACGGCAATGCCCATCGCCTCTCTTGAAGGCCAGGAAGCTTTGACTTCCTTCACGGGGATCTCGGGCGTCATCCTTATGCTCATGGCCTTGATCTGGTTCGCAGGGAAAAGGCGCTCATTCAGTTTGAGGCGCACCGAGGAGGGATCGAAGAAGTAATCCACTGACGAAGAAAAAGAAGCATTGGGGCCAAGATAGTATGCTCTGTCTTCGTCTTTTTCAAAATAAAGGCTGGCAGCAGTATAATAAGCAACGGGAGCGGTCTCCAGATTCCATACGCCTTCTCCGATGCCGGCATCCTTTGCAAATTTGTCAATGGTAAATGTCGGGAATTTGAGACCGGACTGACGGTCTCCCCTGATGAAGCCTTCCGTGTCGATAGTTCCTTTGAGGTCCAGTTTGAT
>CAMZEC010000090.1 GCA_947305645.1 uncultured Bacteroidales bacterium
AGTCGCGGTCGATGGGCAGCAGCAGGTCGCTGCGGAGCATGCGCTCGATGATATAGTCGGACGGGCACACTACGTCGTAGTCCTCATGGCCTTTCTCGATCTTGGAGAGCATGGTCTCATTGACGTCGAAGGTCTGATAGATTACGCTGACCTTCTCGCCGGTCTGCTCTTCATACCAGGTCTCGAATTCGGGAATCACCGATTCGTCGATATAGTCGGACCAGTTGTAAACTTTAAGGACGGAGTCGCGGTCGCCGGTGCAGGCAGCGACGAGCGCCGCCGCGGCAAATATGATCAGATTTTTTTTCATTTGGCTTGTGATTTAGCTACGGCCCTGTGCTGGCGGATGTTGAAGACAACGAGAAGCACCAGTACGAGCAGGAAAATAATTGTCATCAAAGGACGCAGTTCAGGTGTAAGTCCACCCTTGCGGGCATCTGTGTAGATATACGTAGAAAGGGTGTCGAGTCCTATGGTTCCCCTCGTGAAGAAGGTCACCGCGAAGTCGTCGATAGACATCGTGAAGGAGAGTAGGAAGCCCGTAACCATTCCCGGGCGAAGCTCCGGCACAAGTACCTTCCAGAAGGCCTGGGAAGGCTTTGCGCCGAGGTCCAGTGCGGCTTCGTAGATGTTGGGATTCATCTGGGCCAGCTTCGGCATCACGCTCAGGACCACGTATGGAGTACAGAAAGTGATATGCGCAAGCACCACGGTCACGTACCCCTGGCTGAAGTGCGGGAACACGAAGAGTAGGAAGAGCGATACGCCGGTGATAATATCCGGATTAATCATCGGAATATTGTTCACGAACTGCACGGCCGCCTTGCTCCGGCCCTTCATATTGTGAATACCTACGGCGGCTACAGTGCCGAGAAGGGTGGAAACCAAAGATGCAATCAGTGCTATCAGGAGGGTATTCCTGACGGCGCTGAGCAGTGCCGAGCCGCCACCTGCGTTTCCGGTGAAGAGATTGGTGTACAGCTGGGTGGAGAATCCGGTCCAGTTGCCGAGCACCCTGGCCTCCGTGAAGGAGAATATGGCAATGAATACGAGAGGAGCGTAAAGCAGTCCCAGAAGTATCCAGAGATAGGCTTTTGCAATGAACTTTTTCATATCAGACCTCCTTCCGCTTTGTTTTCTTCTCCGCTCCCGAAGAGGGTGGAGATACCTATTATCAGCAACATAATGAAGGCCAGAGCCGCACCGTAATTCCACATGGAGGAGTTGATGTTCTCCTGGATGATGGTACCGAAGAGCTTGATCTTGTTGTTGGTGAGGAACTCGGAGATGGCAAAGGTGCTTAACGTAGGCATGAATACCATCAGCACTCCGCTCATCACGCCGGGCAGTGACAGAGGTACGGTAATCTTCCAGAAAACCGTCCACGGAGCCGCACCCAGGTCTTCCGCCGCCTCCGCATAAGACTTGTCCAGGCGGGAGAGGGTGTTGTAGATGGGGTAAATCATGAACGGAATGTAGTCGTACACCATACCGAACAGGAGGGTACCCTTGCCGAGGGTTATGCCGAGCACGTTGAAAAGTTCGGCGGTGGCAAGGGTACGCATGAGAGCGTTTATCCACATCGGCATGATGAACAGGACCACCGTAACCGCGCTCTTGTTGAACTGCTTGTTGGCCAGTATCCATGCTGCAGGATAGCCCAACAGAATGCATATCAGCGTATTCTCTATAGCAATCTCGAGCGACAGGGCAAAGGTGGAAAGGGAGTCCTTGTCCGTGAAGAAGCGGCTGACATTCGCGAGCGTGAAGTGCCCGTTCCCGTCCTGGAAGGCATACATGACTATCAGGAGGAGGGGCAGCACGACGAACACCACCATGAAGATGATGTACGGAATGCTCCAGTGACTGCGCTTAATCATTACGCTTGCTGAGTTTTATGGCCTTGGGGGCAATGTTCACGCCAACCAGGTCGCCCTTGTCCCAGATATCATTGGTATCTACCCAGATATGGTAGCCATCGTCTGTGAGTATGGTCAGGTGGTAATGGTCTCCTTTATAGAGCAGGAAATGCACTTCGCCGGCGACCACACCGTCTTCCTGATGGTCCAGCAGGTCAACGTCTTCGAAACGTATTTCGGCAAGCACTTCGTCGCCCTCCGCCAGGCCTTCCTGAGGAAGGCATTCGAACTCGGCGCCCATGATCTCCACGTGCGTTTCGTCCACCATCTTGCCGTCGAAGACGTTGCGGGTGCGCTCCTTGTGCATCACCTGGATATCGTCAGGGTCTATGTAGAGCATAACCTCGGTGCCGACTTCGTACGGGTCGTAGTCCTGAATCATAAGCTCGTAACCGGAGTCGGTATCCACCCACATCTCGTAGTGAACGCCCTTGAATATGCAGGAGTTGACCTTGGCCTTGAACTGGCACTTTGCAGGGTCCTTGGTGAAGTAAATATCCTCCGGACGCACCACCACGTCGACGGGCACGTCTTCGCCGAAGCCCTCGTCCACGCAGTCGAACTCGTGCTTGATGAAGGCCACGCGGCGGTCGCGTATCATGCGCCCCTTGAGTATGTTGCTCTCTCCGATGAAGTCGGCCACGAAGCAGTTCACGGGCTCGTTGTAGATGTCGATGGGGGTACCTATCTGCTGAATTTTGCCTTCGCTCATCACCACAATGGTGTCGGAGAGCGTGAGGGCCTCCTCCTGATCGTGGGTAACATAGATGAAGGTGATGCCCATCTTGCGATGTATCTCCTTGAGTTCCAGCTGCATATCCTTGCGCATCTTGAGGTCGAGCGCGGCCAGCGGCTCGTCCAGAAGGAGCACCTTGGGATAGTTCACTAGGGCGCGCGCAATGGCAACACGCTGCTGCTGTCCGCCGGAAAGGGAATCTACGGAGCGGTCCTCATAGTCGGTCATGGAAACCATCTTGAGCATCCTCTTCACGCGTTTCTCTATCTCGTCTGCCGGCAGCTTCTGAAGCTTGAGCCCGAAGGCGATGTTGTCGTATACGTCCAGATGCGGGAAGAGGGCGTAACGCTGGAAAACCGTGTTCAGCGGCCTCTCGTACGGAGGGATGCCGGAGATGTCCTTGCCCTCCAGGAGTATCTTGCCCTCGTCCGGGGCGATGAAGCCGGCAATCTGCCGCAGCAACGTAGTCTTGCCGCAACCGGAAGGGCCCAGCAGGGTGATGAACTCTCCCCTGCGTATGTAAAAATTGATGTCGTCCAGCACCTTGACTCCACCGAAGGACTTGCTGAGGTGCTGTATGTCAATGATATAGTCGTTTGCCATCGCTAGAGGGAGAGGAAAGTGAAGTTAATCTTGACGCCGACCATTGCGGAGAAGCTCTTGCTTAAGAAGTCCCAGCCCATGGCAGTATGCAGCTGCATCCATTCCTTCGGATAGTAATGGAAGGAGGCGGCCACGTTGGCGTCGTAAAGCGATCCGAATGCCTGGTAGATATTACCCACCAGCTTAACGTCGCACCAGTCCTCGGGAGCCCATGCAAGGCTGGGCCGGAAGGTATTGCCGTCAAGCAGGCCTATCAGGTTGTCATCCCCGTCGTACTCCATATCCGCCATGTTGTACCAGTCGAATCCGAAGGTGAAGTCTTCTCCGAATTCGAGCCTGTTGGCCAGGGAAATGAGCCACTCGGTCCTGCCGTCGGCACGCTGGATTGCAGAGGCCGACCACATGTTGGAGAAGGGCCCGTAGTGGCCGCTGACCTTTCCGGAATAGCTGAAAAGCTTGCTGGCGAAAGGCCTCTCGCCGAAGGGAGAAGTTACCATCTGGAGCTGCAGGTTGGTGTGGTCACCGATGCTGTAGCCGACCGATGCTCCCCATTGGTAGCTGGGCAGGCCGTACCAGAGATTGGATGACAGAAGCACCTTGTCGCCAGGACCGATAAGATAGTCCACGTCCACGTCCCATTCGTCGTATTCGAAGCCTCCGGAAGCCAGGCAGTCCTTACCTACTGTGAAAGTCCAGTTGCCGAAGGTGAAGTCGAATTTGGCGATATCCAGCCAGTTGTTGGCATTCGAGTACAGTGTATTGCGGAAGAGGTCTTTGGTTGCCTCGAAATTGGGCTCGCTGAAAGCGACCCAGTGATTGCTGACTGTAAATGCAACGTGCTCTGAAAAAGCACCCTCTATGAGCGTGTAAATTGAAGAATTGCCGAATGTATATCCACTCGATCCGTCACCTGTATTCCCCGGTGAGAAGTAAGGATTGAAGTCAAAACGCGGAATCAACTGGAACTCGGCGTACTTGCCGTTTTCCTCAGCCTCTTGCGAATGCGCAAGGGAGCATAGCAGCAACGCTGCGAAGAACAAAAGCAATTTCTTCATTTCTACCCATAAAAAAGATATTAGTCCAACTTAAATAAAGTTCGCAAATGTACTAATAATTTATTTGATATCAATCACCAATTTTCCATCGGCGACAGATATATCTGCCTGACGTCCGTCGCCGAGGTCCAGACGGGACTTTTCGGCGGCGCTTCCGTGGGCTCCGGAGAGTTCGGCAGCGAGGGAATCGTAGAGAGACAAAATCCGTATGGCATAGGCATAAAGCGTGCGGCCTTTCTCAGTGAGTTTCAGCGGGTTACCCCCTCGCTCAAGCAAAGCTCCACCCGCCTCGGATTCGAGCAGTGAAACGTTCTGACTTACCGCCGGCTGGCTCATCTTAAGCTTGTGAGCCGCAGCCGTGAAGCCGCCCGTTTCCGCCACGGCCACAAATATCTTTAACCTGTTGTCTGTCATCAGTCACAAATATAGACAAATTTTTCTATCTTTGTAAGATTTAAGGCGGGACGGTCTGCCGCGGCAGCAATGCTGAGGAAAGTCCGGACAGAACAGGGCGCCCTG
>CAMZEC010000091.1 GCA_947305645.1 uncultured Bacteroidales bacterium
TTGTTACTGATTATTATCCCTGGCGCATCTTGAACTTGGGGTTCTTCTTGCAGATTACATACAGACGGCCCTTACGGCGGACTATCTTGCAATCATCGCTGCGCTTTTTGATGGATGTTTTGACTTTCATATCGCGAAATTTTTATTTGTATCTGAAAGATATTCTGCCTTTGGTCAAATCATAAGGTGATATTTCAACTTTGACTCTGTCGCCCAGAAGGATGTGGATAAAGTTCATGCGCATCTTACCCGAAATGTTGCAGAGCAGGACGTGACCGTTCTCAAGCTCGACTTTGAACATCGCGTTCGGAAGGGTCTCGATGACCTTTCCATCTTGTTCTATTGCTACTTGTTTCGACATTAAAATAACACTTTAAAAATTGATCGTGGGATCTTTCTCGATAAAATCAAAGGTAGAAAGCTGTTCAGCCTGGCCTCTCCGGACAACAACCGTAAGTTCGTAGTGGGCCGATTTCTTGTGGTCGCATGTACGCACCCCCCAACCGTTGCGTTCGAGGTACACACTTTTCCCGCCCGCATTGATCATAGGTTCGATGCATATTACCATGCCGGCCAGCAGGACCGTACCCTTGCCCCTGCGCCCGTAATTGGGCACTCCGGGCTGCTCGTGCATTTCGCGCCCGAGCCCGTGGCCTTCCAGTTCGCGAACGACCGAAAAGCCCAGCGGTTCTACGTACGATTGTACCGCGTGTCCGATATCGCCGGTTCTGTTACCCGCCACAGCGGCTTCTATGCCCTTGTAGAGCGACGCCTTGGTCGCATCCAGGAGTTTCCGGGTCTCGGCATCCACCTCCCCGACGGGGAAAGTGTATGCCGAATCTCCCTGATAACCCTTGTACAGCGTGCCGCAATCTACGGAAACCACATCGCCCTCCTTGAGGACTTTATCTGAAGGGAATCCGTGTACGACGACGTCGTTCACAGACATACAAAGCGCTGCGGGGAAGCCTTCGTAACCGAGGAAACTGGGAATTGCACCGTGGTCGCGGATGAACTGTTCGGCTATATCGTTGAGCGCCTTGGTGGTTACACCGGGAGCAACGTGCCTGCCTACTTCTGCCAGGGTCTTGGAGACCAGGATGGCGTTCTCGCGCAGCAGTTCAATCTCTTCCTCAGTCTTAGGCTTGACCATCTGCCTTGAATTTTGTCAAAGAACTACATGCCTGAGCGTCCGCTCAAACGGCCGGTCTTCATGAGGCCGTCATAGTGGCGCATCAGCAAATAACTTTCAACCTGCTGGAGCGTATCCAGGATAACTCCCACAAGGATCAACAGCGAAGTACCGCCGAAGAAGCTGCCGAAGGAGTTGTTGACTCCCATGATGATAGCGAGAGCAGGAAGAATGGAAATGATGCCGAGGAAAATGGAACCCGGGAGGGTCACCCTGGACATCACCGCATCCAGATACTCCATCGTTTTCTTGCCGGGCTTGACTCCCGGGATGAATCCGCCGTTGCGCTTCAGGTCTTCGGACATCTGCTGAGGGTTGACCGTAACAGCAGTGTAGAAGTATGTGAACACTACAACGAGGAGGAAGAAAATGAAGTTATACCAGAATCCGGTATAGTTTCCGAGCGTAGCGGCAAGTCCTCTGGTTGCATCCCAGCGGGAGAAGATCAGAGGGAAGAGCATCAGAGCCTGGGCGAAGATGATAGGCATAACGCCGGCAGCATTGATCTTGAGGGGGATGTACTGGCGCACACCACCGTACTGACGGTTGCCGACCACCCTCTTGGCATACTGCACAGGAACCCTGCGCACTGCCTGCACAAGCGCGATAGCCGCAATGATGACGAAGAACCAGATAATGAACTCCACGATGAGCAGGAGAGCTCCACCGTTGTTGGTACCAAGCTTGGCACCGACTTCGGCGACCACTGCGTAAGGCAGGCGGGCCACGATACCTATCATAATGATAAGGGAGATACCGTTGCCTATACCACGGTCGGTAATGCGCTCACCGAGCCACATCACGAACATGGAGCCTGACATAAGGATAAGAGTGGAGACCAGGTTGAAGGTGAAATTGCTCCAACCGAGCTGCTGGACGGCTACGAAAGCCTGTCCGGGAATCTGGTTGTGAAGAGCAGCCATGTAGGCCGGGCCCTGGATGCAGATGATCACGATGGTAAGCCAGCGGGTCATCTGGTTCATCTTCTTACGGCCGCTTTCGCCCTCCATCTGGAGTTTGCGGAAGTAGGGTACGAAGACACCCAGGAGCTGGATGACGATGGATGCCGAGATGTACGGCATCACACCCAGCGCAAAGATGGAAGCGTTACCGAAAGCACCGCCGGAGAACATGTTCAGGAGGCCCACAAGACCTTCCGAAGTGTTCTGCTGGAAGCGGGCGAGCATCGTAGGATCGATGCCGGGAAGCACTACAAAGCAACCAAGCCTGTAAACCAGGACCAGGAGGCAGGTGTAGACTATCCTCTTCCGGAGCTCTTCAATCTTGAAGATGTTTTTGATGGTCTCAATAAACTTCTTCATCGTAATTATTCGCTTACGACTGCCTTACCACCGGCAGCCTCGATTTTGGTAACTGCTGATTTGGAGAAAGCGTCGGCAGTGACGGTGACGGCGGCGGTGATTTCACCGTTGCCGAGGACCTTCACGAGGTCGTTCTTTCCGGCGAGACCGGCGGCCTTGAAGTCTTCAACTCCGAGCTCCTTAACTGCGAGACGGGCGGCAAGAGCCTCTACGTCGGCGACGTTGACGGCCTTGTACTCAACTCTGGTGGGATTCTTGAAGCCGAACTTGGGGAGACGCCTCTGGATAGGCATCTGACCACCTTCGAAACCGATCTTGTGCTCGTAACCGGCACGTGCCTGAGCACCCTTGGTACCGCGGGTGGCAGTGCCGCCCTTACCGGAACCCTGACCGCGACCGAGACGCTTGCTTGTTTTGGTTGCACCAACTGCAGGTGCGAGATTCTCAAGTTTCATAATCACGGTCCTCCTTAGTCAATAACTTCGTATTTCACGAGGTGTGCGATTTTCGCGAGCTGGCCCATGGTGATGGGGTTCTGCTCCACCTCTACTGTCTGATGCATGCGACGGATACCGAGGCACCTGAGGTTGTCCTTCTGGCGCTTGGTCTCACCGTTGCTGCTGATAATCTGAGTAATTCTGAGCTTTGCCATAATTGTGTCCTCCTAGCCGTTGAAAACCTTATTCATAGGAATACCGCGGAGACCGGCCACAGTGTAGGCATCGCGCATATTGGTGAGAGCGGTCACAGTTGCCTTTACAAGGTTGTGAGGGTTGGATGAACCCTTGGACTTTGCAAGAACGTTCTGGATACCTGCAGACTCGAACACGGCGCGCATAGCACCACCTGCCTTAACACCGGTACCGGGGGCGGCGGGCATCATGAAAACGCGGGAACCGCCGAATTTTGCCTCCTGCTCGTGAGGGATGGTAGTATTGATGACAGGAATCTTGACGAGATTCTTCTTGGCATCCTCGACTCCCTTGGCGATGGCTGCAGTGACTTCGTTGGCCTTACCAAGACCATAGCCTACAACACCGTTCTCGTCTCCGACCACCACGATGGCGGCGAAGCGGAAGTGGCGTCCACCCTTGGTCACCTTGGTAACCCTCTGGATGGCGACCAGTCTGTCCTTAAGCTCAAGGTCAGAGGTCTTTACTCTTTTAACATTTGTATTTGCCATAGTCTTAACTCTTAGAATACGAGGCCGCCTTCACGGGCAGCGTCTGCCAAACTTTTAACCCTGCCGTGGAAAAGATATCCGCCACGGTCGAATGAGATGGTAGTGATGCCCTTGGCGATAGCGCGCTCTGCGATAGCCTTGCCGACAACTGCTGCAGTCTCAATACCGGACTTACCCTTGCACTGTGCTGCGAGCTCCTTGTCGTTGGATGCGGCGGCGACGAGCGTCTTGCCCTGGAGATCGTCCACGACCTGAACGTAAATCTGCTTGTTGCTGCGGAACACGACCATACGGGGACGCTCTGCAGTACCGTTGACATGCTTACGGATGCGGTAGTGGATCCTTCTTCTTCTTTCAATTTTATTGAGTGCCATAATTCGATCCTCCTATTATTTAGCGGAAGCAGTCTTGCCCGCCTTGCGACGAAGCTGCTCACCAACAAACTTGATACCCTTGCCCTTGTACGGCTCCGGACGGCGGAATGAACGCACCTTGGCTGCTACCTGGCCGACAAGCTGCTTGTCGCAGCTCTTCAGGACCAGACGAGGATTCTCTCCCTTGCGGACCTCGGGAATCTCAGCCTTGACCTCAGCGGGAAGCATGAGCTGGATTTCGTGGGAATAAC
>CAMZEC010000092.1 GCA_947305645.1 uncultured Bacteroidales bacterium
TGAGCCCCTGCAGCACTGCGCCGCGCATGAACGGCTTGCGGATGAAACGCCTCGTCGCGCCCACCAGCTGCATGGTATGGATGGTGAATCGGCGCGAGAATACGTTGAGCCGCACGGTATTGTTGATGAGCACGAAGGAGATAAATAGCATCAGGAGGATGAAGATGCCCAGAACCATAGAGATCTTGGTAAGGTTGGAGCTCAGCGTCTCGACCAGCGACTGCTGGTATTCCACCTCTTCCACTACCGGCGAGGCACTCAGGGCGCGCCGCACGAATGCTACGCTGTCCGGCGAGACATAATCCCCTTTGAGCTTGATTTCCAAAGAAATGGGCACGGGAGAGGTTTCGAACACCGACAGGAAATCGTCTCCCAGCATCTTGCTCAGTTCCGCGGTGCCTTCCTCGCGGGTCACCAGCCTGGTGCCCTTGATGAAAGGCATGGTCTCAACGGATTTCTGGTAGCCCAGGGCCTCGTCTTCGGAGGCGTCCTGCTTGAGAAGAACCGAAAGCTGAAGATTTTCTTTGAAATAATTCGAAACTGCACGGGCGTTGACTATCAGCAGGGCGGCAATCCCTATCAAAAGCAGCACGAGGCTGATGCTTATGATGCTGGAGGCGTATGCGTTACGCAGCCGGCGGCGGATAATCTTGTTCTCTTCTTTTGACATAATCTCCCAAATTGACTTCAAATATAAGCATTTATCAATATTTCAAAAAAAATTCTTACCTTTGTGCTGTGGCAGATAATATTAAAAGAGTCCTTTTTGTCAGTTCCGGGATGTGTCCTTACCTCCCGGAAGCGCCTGTTTCAAGCATAGCGCGCTATCTACCCCAGGGGATTCAGGAGCGTAAGAGGGAAATCCGTTCCTTCATGCCGCGCTACGGATTCATCAACGAGCGCAAGAATCAGCTGCACGAAGTGATACGTCTGTCCGGAATGAACATCATCATTTCGGATGTGGACCACCCGCTTATCATCAAGGTTGCAAGCATCTCGGCCGCCCGTATCCAGGTGTATTTCATTGACAATGAGGATTATTTCCGCCGCAAGCAGACTTTTGCCGACGAGGAGGGCAACTTCTTCGAAGATAACGACGAGAGGGCCATTTTCTTCGCCCGCGGAGTGCTTGAGACGGTAAAGAAGCTGCGCTGGGCCCCGGATGTCATACATTGCCAGGGCTGGATATCCCACCTGCTGCCCGCCTACCTTAAAAAAGCATATAAAGACGACCCTATCTTCTCATCCAGCAAAATAGTGCTTTCGCTTTATAACGACCTGCCCGATGTGAGCTTCCGTCCGGGCTTTGCCGCAAAGGCGGCATTCGGCGGTCTTACGGCGGCGGACCTGCACTTCCTGGACAAGCCGGATGGCATAAATCTTGCTAAAACTGCCATCCAGTACGCCGACGGTGTAATCCTCGGCTCTCCCGACATTCCCGCCACACTTACGCGGTGCTGCAAGTCTCTCAAGCTTCCGGTACTTCCGTTCGATGCGGCAGCGCTCGAGAGCGGGTCCTACATTGATGCGTACAACGCTTTTTACGACAAGATTTGACGCGATGAAATTCAGATTGGCTGCCGTGGCGGCATTGTTCTGCTGCCTCGCCTGCGTAGAAATAAACACCGAACTGGGAGCGAATCTCGTCCCGGTTGACCAGACGTATAGTATTTACCCCAAGGATGCGCTCCTGCCCCCGGGCTCCATCTCCATGAAAATGACGGACTCGCTGTCGGGCTATTCCCAGACGCGCATCACCATAGGAGCCGTGAGGGACGAAAAGTACGGCCTGAGCACCCGCAGCTGCGCTCTCACCCTCGTGCCTGCGCTGGACGCCCTTGATTTCGGCAATCTTGCCGCCGTCAAAATCAAGCGCTTCCACTTTGCCGCCGTAATGGACACGGTTTCGGTTATTTCCGACGACCAGCGGCATATAATCCAGAACGTCAATGTCTACGCCCTTTCCGAGCCAGCTTCGCCGGGGCGCGATTACGACATCAACGGCAACTCCATAAGGGTTGACTACAGCAAGTCCATCGCCGTCGGCTCGCCCGTGGTATATGGCGCCGACTCGCTGTCGTTCGACTTTACCGAAGAATATGCCCGCCGCTTCCTGCAGATCACTCAGGAGGACCTCCAGGACTTCAATCGTTACACCCGCAAGATTCCCGGCATCTACCTCTCTACCGACAATCCGGTGGGCAATGGCGGCCGTATCAACATGTACGAACTTCAGGTGGGCTACGACAGCAACGCCCAGTTCGTTACGGGCAATTACGCCTCGCTCGACCTGAAATGCGACTACGACAACGACGGCAAGCCCGAGAAGGACACTACCTTCTACTTTATGTACGGGTTTACCAGATTCGTGAAGACCGACTCGCTGTTCAGGTATTCCAGCCGCGGTTCGTATCCTGAGTACTGCCTCAATCTTGCAGAGCATGAGAGCCGTCCCCTGGCCGGTAAGGCCAAGGAAGAGATTTCCATCGAGGGCGGCGGCGGGCTCAAGCCCGTCATATCGGCGCTTGACCTCAAGCACACCGCTGAAGACCTTATCCTCGCCGAGGGCGGTAATCCCCGCGAGGCCGTCATCAACAAGGCCACCCTTGTGCTGCCCTTCCGTTTCCCCGAAGACTACAGGGACATGAACAAGTACCCGGTGATTCTTTCGCCCACCTGCCGCATACGCCAGAACGACACCACGGTTATGTTCGCCGGCCTAACCGACGCCAGCTCGGCCGAGGAGAACCAGGGCGACATCAACCGCAGCCTGCTGCGTTACGAGCCCGATATTACCTACCACCTGCAGGAGCTTCTCAAGATCAACGAAAAGCCACAGGAGGGCGAGGAGGCAGTGGAGACGTACAAGCGCAGGAAACTGCTTGGCGGCGAGTATGATATATGGTTGATAATCACTGCAAAGGAGGTATCCAAGAACAGCTCGAGTTCGAGCTCGTCGATGAGTGATTATTATAATTATCTTATGTACCAGAACTACTATAACAGCATGTATTACGGCGGTTATGGTATGGGTGGCTACGGTATGGGCTACGGCGGTTATGGCATGGGAGGTTACGGCGGTTACGGCTACGACCCTTATACCAATTATTATACATATACCATGATGGCCCAGTATGCCAGCGCGTCGTCGTCTAAAACTACGACCACCGAGAAACTGGACAAAGACCGCTACTACAACGCCGTTCTCTACGGCCCCGAATATATCGATGCCGCCCTGCGTCCCAGACTGGAGTTGACCTTCTCTCTTGCGGGCAAAAAATAGAGCGTCGAAAAAGTTCGGAAAAATTTTGAGCCGCATTCGGTAACTCTCCGAAAAACGCGTAGTTAGCTTTAAAATTCCGCGTCGAAAATAGTTGAAAAATTTTTGCAAATCACTTGCGGTTTGCAAATTTTTCATTATCTTTGCAGTCCCAAAATTTGGCTTGTTGTGTGCTATCACATTGAGAGTCAAGCATTTAGGGCTTAAGGAAAATATTTTTTAAAGTAATACTACAATGTTACAACCTAAGAGAACAAAATTTAGAAGGGAACAGAAGAACCGTATGAAGGGCAATTCCCAGAGGGGAAATCAGCTTGCTTTCGGTTCCTTCGGTATCAAGACCCTTGAAAATTGTTGGCTCACCGCGCAGCAGATCGAGGCGGCCCGTCAGGCAATCTCCCGTAGAATGAACCGTGAAGGCCAGATCTGGATCAGGGTCTTCCCTGTGAAGCCTATCACCAAGAAGCCTCTCGATACCCGTATGGGTAAAGGTAAGGGTGATCCCTATGCATTCGTGGCCCCTATCACTCCCGGCCGTATCATCTTCGAGGCCGAGGGTGTTTCACTCGAGACCGCCAAGGACGCAATGCGCCTGGGCGCCAACAAGCTCCCCGTCGCCACCAAGTTCGTGGTCCGCAGGGATTATGTAGAATAATTTAATGGAGAAAAGAAAATGAAAGCAGCTGAAGCACGTGAGATGTCTGTTGCCGACCTGCGCGACAGAATCGCAATCGAGAAGAGCAATCTCGACACCATGAAGATCAACCACGCTATTTCTCCATTGGAGGACACGTCTAAATTCAAAAAGACCAGAAAGGATATCGCTCTTATGATCACTATCCTCGCTGAAAAAGAAAAAC
>CAMZEC010000093.1 GCA_947305645.1 uncultured Bacteroidales bacterium
ACATCCGCCGGCACCTTTGGCACCGTTATATCCGGTTAATCTCCCAATCTGATGGCGCTCCAGCCTTTCTCCTGCCAGAAGCGCTTAACGCTATCCCAGTCGTAGTAGCAACGCGTGACGGGTTCAAGTCCGTGGATAAGCGTCTCCTTCTCGTTAAGCAGAAGCTTGACCAGTATCCGCTTGCTGCAGCACTTGCGATAGAAGATAAGCTGCACGTTGCAGGCAGGGCAGATGAAGTTGTAATCCTGGAACCGTTCGGCGATCTCCGTCTCGGGGCAGTCCAGGACAGTACCGACGAACGGAACGGCGGTCATGAGCGGAAACAGGTAGGTATCATGGCTGAACTTCAGGGTGGCGGCGGTATGGGAACGCGGCCTGATTGCCTCGTCGGCTTCTTCTATGATTTGTTCTATCATTCCACCGCCGTGACGCCTTGTCCTGGGATATTCATAGCCGGGATAATTAAGGTAGCAGGCCCAGTACATCGAGCCGGGCAGCCATAGGTAATAGAGTTCTTCCGGAGTGAAGTATTTATCCATCGCGGGCATTGTGGCAGGCGACGTGAGGCATCCCGTCTTGAGGCACAAAAAAGAGGTGTTCGCAACGAATTCCAGAGAAGAAGGCGCCACTGACTGAGGGTCGGTGAATATCCGCCCTGCAAATGTCTGCAGGTCATATCCGCTCTGCAGATCCGACGCTATGCCGGCAAACCGTCTTTCATCCTTTTTCCCTTGTACTTTTTCCTCGTCGTTCAAAGAATAACCGACGACACCCTTGTTCGCCGGCTGGTCTTCCCACCCTTTGACCGAAGAGTTGATCAAAAGTGCAGGGGCCCGTCTTTGGAGCTCTTCCGTAAAAGCTTCCATGCTTTTTTGCACCCGCATTACTTTGGTGGATTCGGCGTATAGATTAAGGCGCGACTTATTCGAGAATACCTCCGGATAATGGCGGTACATCCTGGCGCAGATTTGCTGATGCTCGCTGGCCCCCAGTGGGGTAAGCTCTCCCAAATGGCCTTCAGTCATCGACTTGATCATCTGTATGTCTTCCATCAAGGCAAGGCCGTCGGCGGTCAGCATCCCCTTGGCGGCCATTGTCGCCAAGGTGTCGGCAATACGGAAAGTTATAGAATCAGAATGGCTCAGATAACGGCTCCCGTGCCTGGCAACAAGGCTGATGTAGAAGGGCTTGTAACCTTTTGGGGGCTGAGTTGAAACTGTATCTTGAGGAAAGTATCCGCAAAGGCTTCCCGCCGAGAGGTTTGGGCTTTGTGCGATGGCTCCGAGCGCCACCTGGAGTAATATTGATAGGAGGACCGTCATCATTGTAGCTTTGATTGTAGCAAAAGTAGTTATTTCATAGCTATTACACAAACATAAAAAGCCCGGCGACGGAAAACCGGCGCCGGGCGAAAAAGCTTAAATGCATTCAGGAATTACTGGATCTTCTCGCAGACGAATGCGGTCTTGTCGTCGGGACCCATGGTGCTGGGATCTGACTCGTACTTCTCTTTGGTGTCGTAGAGTTTGGTCTCCACTACAACGCAGTTGTTGGCGTCAACATCGAGAGGATAGTAAGCGAGTTTTGCTGCATACTCCTGCTTGACGACGTTGTTGTCTGTGTCGACTACACCGTACCACCAGGCGGTGCGCATGATGTGTGCGGAAGCGCGGCCGACGAGGTTGGTCTCATAGAACCAGCGCTTTACAGCGACGTCCTCATCCCACTCGCCGTGGATGCCGGCAGCGTTCACGTTGCTGTAGTAGGTGTGCATCTTCTTGCGCCAGCCGGCAGCGGTAGGGCTCTCGTTAACCTGATCCTCGATACCGACACGGCCCCACCACTCGATGTTGCCTTCCTCGTCGATGGACTGAACGGTCTTGACTTTGCCGTCAGCCTTTGCCAGGGTGAGGAAACCGTTGGCATCGTAGGCGCACTCAAGAGTCTTCCAGCCTTTACCGACTTCGCTGTCGGCGGTCTGGGTAATCTTCACTGCATGCTTATTGTCGTCAACGGTGATGGTGCAGACGGGCTGATTGTCTTTCTTTGCGTCAACTACGGTTACGGTGTTGCCGCTCCAGTTGAACTTCATAGTGGAATAGACTTCCTTTGCCCAAGCCATGTCAACGGATGCGATGGTTCCGTCGGCATTCCAGGTGTAGGTGTACATATCACCGCTCTGCTTGTCGTCACCTTCCCAGCTCTTCATCAGAGCCTTTACACGGTAGGTGGGAACGGGGATCTTGGTTTCATCCTCGCCCTCGTCGGGACCTGCCTTCTTGCAGGAGACCATAGTAATGGCAAGTGCTGCCATCATAAGTAACATGATTTTTTTCATGATGTTGTGAATTAAAGGGTTAATAGTTGTTAATAGTAAATATTTGATTTAATTGTTGCCAAACTTGACAATATGTTATAAGTGGGATTCTTGTAAGCGTTTACAATCCTGTACTCGAATTTCGCCCCGTTCTTCTTGCAAGTGTTGTAGAGGACGTTCATGCCCTGGTAATTAGAATCGTCATCCGTGCCGCAGAAGAAAATTTCCTGGTCTTTGGCCACGTTGAGGGTCTCGGGAGTGGCGGGATTCACGTAATAGCTGCGCTTGAAGGTGCCTGAAGGCAGAGAAAGCGCTTCTTTAGCTCCTTGCCCGTATCCCAGGACCAATTTTTTGGTATTGGGGTACTTGGCGTCCCACTCCGACATCCACTCGGAAAGGGTCTTCTTCGATACGTCGCAGGGAAGCATTACATAGCCCTGGTCGAATGCAGGATCGGACAGGACGGCGCACATAATGTGGCCCAGGATGCTGTCTGATAGCTCGTCCCGGTGAACGATGTAAAGCGCAGTTCCGGTTTTGTTCTCTTTATATTTGGCCGATGCGAAAACACCGTCCGCGTTTCTTTCAACTGTTCCGGGATCCCACTCCTTAAGCAGCTCGGGGCTCCACAACGTTCCGTCGTTCATATAATAGTCGAACCAGGGCAGGACCTCCTCCAGCGCAGGGTTCCATACCGACGAAGAATGGCCGCCGTCCACGACGCGGTACTCGTGGCCGTAACCGTTGGCCCGCAAGACGCAGTGGAGTTCGTCGTTAGCATAAAGAAGGTTCTTCTCGTCGTCTCCGCAGATGAGATACCAGTGTACGGTGGACAGCTGCTCCTTGTTTTCCGCGTTGAAGTAATGGATAGGGCAATGCTGCTTGTAGTAATCCGTGATCCTGGCCTCTCCGCTCTTCCCGAGGCCGCCGAAGATCATTCCCCACTGGTTGTCCCAGCCGCTCTGTGACTCTTCCATATATTGCCAGTCAGTGCGGACTGACATAGAAAGAGGCGCGCAAGCGGCGAACACCTCGGGGTGCTTTTCCGCCAGGGCACAGGCCCCGAAGCCGCCCATCGAGTAACCGGTGACTGCGCGGTGCTGCTTGTCGGGGATTGTGCGGAACTCCTTGTCGATGAGAGGGATAAGCTCGTTCACAAACATGTCCATGTAGTTATATGACCCATCGAAGAAGTTGCAGTAGTAGCTGGCGAATCCTTGCGGGTAGACATAAATCATCTTTGTGAGGCCACGGCTTTCAAGGCTCTGGATCTTGGAATTGGCATGCAGGTAATCTCCGTTCCAGGAGTTGTTGTTGTCTCCCAGGCCGTGAAGCATATACACTACGGAGTAGCGGGTCTGGGTATCCGTCTCGTAATCTGCAGGCAGATAGACAGAGTACTTTATGTACTCGCGAAGGATCTTGCTGTTGAGCGTAAAATCCTTCTGATAGCGTTGGAAGCCGGCCGGGCCCGGAGGCGTCACCGGAGTGACGGGAGTATCGTCACCGGGGTCGGGCGTCTGTTTGGAGCAGCTGCCTGATGTGAGTATCAGGACGGCTCCGAGTATGGAAAATAACTTACAGATCGTCATATACTACCATTTCAGATGCATAGAGTTCGTAATCCGGGTGGGGATTGTCCA
>CAMZEC010000094.1 GCA_947305645.1 uncultured Bacteroidales bacterium
GCGCATAACAAAACCCCGAAAGTTTTTTGTCTAACTTTCGGGGTTCATGTCATTTTTTTGGCGACCTCTTTTTTACAACTCGAAGTCAACCAGTATCGGCCGGTGGTCGGAAGGCATCCTGAAGGTATCCACATAGGGACTCGGGTCGCCCTTGTAGTTCCACTGGTCGTTGAGGATGAAGCCGTTGACCACTTTCCCATTCATTGCAGGCGACACATAGACGTAGTCGATGCGGGCAGCGCCGTAGGTGCTGGAAACGAAGTTCTCCGGAGCGGGATATCGATTGGTGATAACGTCTATCATGTCGGTGTTGTTCAGGATTTCGTCCTGGGTGAGGAAGGCCGTGCTGGTGGCGGTATAGTTGTAGGTGCCGTTATCCACTCTTGATCGGGAATTCATGTCTCCCAGCAGCACCCAGTTCTCCACGCCGGAGTACTGAGGATCATTTATGGTGTGTGCAAGGATGTACTGCATTTCGAACTGGCGGTAATAGTCGCCCTCATAGGCGGCTTTGCTGCGCTCCTGGTCGGATGCCGCCACGCCGAATCCATATGCCTGCGGCCACATGTGGCAGGTGACAAAATAGATATCCTGGCCCTGTACAGTGATTTTCTGTATGGCGGCGCCATGGGCGACGGGTTTTCCGGAGGTGTCGGTGTCCGTGATCTTGAGCACGGTGCTGATGGGATATTTGGCAGTGATTTCCTGGGGATAGTTGTCCCGCCAGCCGCCGGTGGCAGCATAATTGTGGCCGTAGCGCTTGGACAGCGTCAGCCAGTTGCTGGGCAGGTAACGGCTGGAGCTGGACGCCGAAGTGCTGGTGTTGTTCTTGTAGATGGAGGACGCTTCGCACCAAACGCAGACGTCGGGATCGTACTTCTTCACGAAGGCAACGAACTCCTTGTAGTTGTTGGCCTGGTCGTACCACATTCCGTTCTGGATGTTCCAGTACAACAAGCGAAGGTTTCCCCTGCGGGATGTGCCGGGGATGGAGTGTACCGCGAGGTCGTCGAACCAGAAGCCGTGCTTGCCAGCGGAAGCACTGGCGCCCCTGACGTCGATCTGCGTTGCGTTTGTGGCGTTAGTGACCGTCAGTTCAAGGGTGTGCCATTCCTTTGCTGCCGCTGCGGAAGCGGGTATCGTGACCGTGTTTTTGTTGAATTTGGCCTCGCAATGGTTGGACTTGATACCCTTCGACATCGGAGTCACTTCTGCGCCGTCAATTTTGCAAGAGCTTACGTATCCGGCATTTATGATATCTACAAGCAGGGCGTCGTTGAACCCGGTCTGCAGGCAGAAACGGAACGAAATCACAAGGTCGGTAAGGTTCTCGATACTGTTGAGGAAAGGTGTGCGGAGCCAGCCGCTATAGGTGTTGCCGGTACCGACGGCAAGGTAGCCGGGGCACTCCTGGCAGCGGTACATGTAGGTCCAGTCGGAGATATTGCGGCTCGCCACATAGGAATCGCTGACCGAATGGGTTTCGCCGACCGTGCTGTTTTCGACCAAGGACTTGGAATTGGGCTGGATGAAGCCTGTGCCGGGATTATTATATGATACTTTGGTCGCAGATGCAGCATAACCGTCACGGTCCAGACCACCTGAAATGCCTATCTGGGTATCGTCTGGGGCATACCCTACCGAGCCCTCGCCCGACATGATGTCGCCGCCCCACACGAAGTTGTCGAAACCTTCGTAGAAGAGAAGGTCTTCCTCCGGCGCCCAGGTCAGCAGAAGCTTGCTTATCTGGCCGCTCTGGAGCGAGACGGGGCTGAGAGTCTTCCGCATCATCCTGTGAGAGGAATCGCAGATGATTAGCTCAAGTCCCTGCGAATAATTGCCCGGACTGATGAATATCGGAATCGAAACCGCATTGGAGCTGAGAGGTACGAAACTGCCATGTTCCGTACAGTTTACAACGGCCCAGTCCAGTCCTTCCGAAAGCTTGAATCCATCTTCGGCGTTGTAGCCGGCCTTGCCGCTCAGCCGTTCCCCGCCCAGGGCTCTGATTTTGACGGAGCTGATGGAGGCGCTTCCTTTCAGCCTGAGATTAACGAGCGAGAGGCAGTCCCGGAAATCAAGGGTGTTTCCCATCTGGGGACTCCAGCTTACGTAGCGTGGATATGAAACATATGCCGCCTTGGTAGTGCTCCAGAATTGGGAGTAAGGTACGGTCACGTCACTGAAAGCATCGGCTCCGCACCACATGGAATAATCGGGTCCCAGGAGAGTGGCGTTATACTTATCGTCTTCCGCTACGGGGGCCTCTATGTAGTAGCTGCCGTCGCTTTCGGAAAGAATCTGGCACGGGTTGCCGTTTACATTGACGGTAAAGCCGCTCAAATCGCCTTGCTGGATATCCAGGGCGGAACATATATCGCTTTCCGCCGTTATGTAAAAGCGAACTTTCCCTCCGGAAGGAAGAACGGAATTAAGACCGTCGAGAATCCCGAAATTGCCCCTTTTGATGGTTTGTGCCCGCTGGGATACCAGTTTGGAATCCGGAATGTCGCCGCCGTGCTTAAGAGTGACGATCATTCCGTCGGAAAAAGTAACCGGATAGAGTATGGCGTAGTAATACTTGCCGGGGACAAATCCGCCTTCAGGAGCATTGAGAGTAATCTGGGTTTGCCCGTCGGCTACTGATTGCAATACAGGTACGCCATCTTGTATGCTCACCGTGGCGGCACCGGCTACAAGCTCTCCGCCGCATCCGCTCATAACCACTGCGTTGACGCCCTCCTCCGTGAGGGAGAACCTTATGCCGCCGGCCACATTGCGGAAAGTCATTTTCGAACCTTCCGCTATCGCTACCGTTGGGACAAGAGAATTATCGAACGTTCCTTCAACGGCTTGCTGAACTGGAGGAAGATAGACTGTGACCGTACCGTCGGGAGCAACCGATGCCTCTTCGCTTACCGGGTACACGCCGTAATATGTTTCAGCTTGTGCTGCGATTCCGCTGAATGTGGCCACGGCTGCCGCTTCCGATAAGTTGCTCTCAAATACCGAGGGTGCGGACCCGGGACCCGCGAACACCATTATCTTGTCGCCGACGCTCCACCAAACGCTCTTTCCGTCTGCTTGAAGAACGGTCTTTGACGAAGGGGCCGCTTCTTCACGGGAGGATACGAATGATAACTCACGCAAGGAGGGGGCGTCCACTTGGGTCTCAAGATTGCAGGCGGTCAAGGCTACGGCGCAGAAAGCTGCTGCACAAACGATATTCAGTCTATTAACCATAGTTCAGTGCTATTTCACTATAAAATTCAAATTTACTAATTATTTGTATCTTCTCGCAAAAAAAGTACAATTTCAGATTAGGGTTCGCAGGCAGCCATTATTATTCTTTAGCATATCTTTGTAAAGTGAACACTATCTCTAAAATTGTTAAAAAGTGGACCGGGTGGAGTTTGGTGCTCCGTATTCTGGCCGGCTTGGTAGTAGGCGCATATCCTGGCCTGTGACATTGTACAGGTGGACGAGAGCACGTTGCCGGTAATCGACAACGAGGCCCATCGCGCCGTGAAGGGTTATGTCTGGAGCGTTGTGGATGTAATGGCGGAGGATCGGTTCTTCTTCTATGAGCACGGTTCCCGGAGTGCGCGCGTGGCCATGGGTCTGCTGAAAGACTTCAAGGGAGCCATCCAGAGTGATGGTTACATAGTATACGAGCACTTCGAGGGGATGGAGGGAAAGCTCCTTCTGGGCTGCTGGGCCCATGCGAGGCGCAAGTTCTTCGAGGCCCGCAAGGAAAACGAAAAGCTGGCAAACGAGGCGCTCTTCTACATTGGAAAGCTGTATGAAGTTGAGCGTGACGCCGACGCCCTGGACGAGGCCGACAAGA